>JBARCX010000310.1:0-18086 GCA_049794535.1 Rhodanobacter sp. | reverse complement strand
ATATTCACTTGGCTGAGCGCGCAGCATCGACGAGTGCATGTGCGGCCGACAGAAGCATTCGAGTTGCATCGTCAGTGACAAGTAGCTCCGAGCTAACGAATGCGCCATTGACCAACAAAGCGAGTTGCGCAGCCAGCACCGCTGGGTGTGTCACATCGAGCCGCCTGGCGATGGCATCCAGGCGTGAGCGCAGCCCATGCATATGCGCACGAGCGACCTGTCGCGCCGGATGATCCTGCTCGGGGAATTCGGCAGCGACATTGATCTGCGGACAACCGCGATAGTTCGAACGCGACAGGCGCTCGCCTATCCAGTGCATGTGGGCATCCAGTTCGCCGGCGGCGTCATTCGCGTACTTGGCTGCAACACCGTCCCACGTTGCCCAGAAGTCGACGTCCTCGCGTTCCAGAAACGCGACGACGAGATCGTCCTTTGTGCGGAAGTGGCGATACAGGCTGGTTTTCGCCACGCCTGCTTTCTCAACCACCAGGTCGACGCCAACGGCGCGGACGCCTTGCCGGTAAAACAGCGTCGACGCGCATTCCAGAATCCGTTCACGCACGTCCAGCGGCTCGGGGCCGGAGGATTTTCGGGTTCGAACGGGCGGCTGCGTAGTCATGGTGGGCACCAGGCCAACTTCGGTGTTGACATGGTACAGACCGTTCTGTAGCGTTACAAGAACAGACAGGTCTGTAGCGTTCACTCGGGAGGCTCAAATGATCAAGAACAACGCGGTCGTAGCTGTTTATGGGGCAACGGGTCATACCGGATCCTTCGTCATCGATGAGCTCCTGCGCCGCGGTTTGGCTGTGGTCGCGGTGGGGCGCGATGTATCAAGCATCCAGGCGGGTGTGACGGCGCGAATCGCAACCATTGATGACGCGGCAGCGTTGGACCGGGCGTTCGCTGGCTGCTCCGTAGTGATCAACTGCGCCGGCCCTTTCCTGGATACAGCGTCGCCAGTCGTAGAGGCCGCCCTGCGGGCGGGCAGTGCCTACATAGATGTCACGGCAGAACAAGCCAGCGCACTTGAGATATTCGAGCGCTATGACGAGCAAGCCCGCGCCGCTGGCGTTGCTGTCATCCCGGCAGCCGGTTTTTATGGCGGCCTTGCCGATCTTCTCGCCAGTGCACTGGTTGGCCATCACCCTGTTGACGACATGACTGTCGCCATCGCCCTCGATCACTGGTGGCCGACCAAGGGAACCCGGAAGACCGGCGAACGCAACCAGGTACCGCGCGTCGTGCTCGAGAACGGAAGTCTGGTGCCCATGACGGTCCCGGCCACAAAGACAGAATGGACTTTCGATGCACCGCATGGCGTGCAGAGCATGGAAGAAATGCCCTTCAGCGAGATCATCACGATCGCGCGCCATCTGCACGTACGCAATTTGCGCTCGTACCTCAATACGTCATCCCTCAACGATGTGCGTGACGCCATGACATCCGCACCGGTGGCCGTCGATACGCAAGGGCGATCCGCACAGCAGTTCGCCATGGAGGTTGTCGCGCGCGATGGTGCGGGCACACGTCGCGCCACCGCGCGGGGACAAGACATCTATGCCGTAACGGCCCCCCTTGTGGTTGAGGCCGCCGCGCGTATGCTCCAGTCCACCTTTAGTCGAAGTGGTGCGCTTACCTTGGGGGAGGCATTCGATGCCGAAGATTTCCTTCGTTCCTTCAAGTCGGACCATCTGATGTTCGAGCTCGATGCCGTTTGATGCCCTGGATTCAATCCAATCACCTCAACCCAGTCACCCCAATCCAATCACCCCAGCCCACACCTCGGGAGACATGTCATGCAGCAGAAAGAACGAGCAGAGTTGTTAGCTTCCCTCCACGTAAAAGGTAGCCCTCTCGTTTTGTACAACGCATGGGATGCCGGCAGCGCCAAGGCTATCCGGGACGCGGGTTCAGCCGTGATTGCGACAGGTAGTTGGGCCGTTGCCGCAGCGCAGGGGTATGGTGATGGCGAGTCGATACCTTTCACGTTCGTCGAGCAGCTTATCGCTCGCATTGCCGGCGCGGTCGATGTGCCTGTGACCGTGGATGTGGAGGGCGGTTATAGCGAGGATCCCCACGTCTGCGCCGCAAACATTGCGCGGTTAATGGATCACGGCGTAGTGGGCATCAACTTCGAGGACCGCATCGTAAAAGGGACCGGTTTGCATAATGTGGATGCACAGTGCGCACGCATCGCAGCGATCCGGGCCATGGCTGACGCGCGTGGCGTACCGCTGTTCATCAACGCACGGACCGACATGTTTCTTGGTACCGGGATCAAACCACCCGAAGGCATGAACGAAACGAAAGAGCGGGCCGCCGCTTATGCGCGTGCTGGCGCATCCGGATTCTTTGTTCCTGGCCTGGTCGACTTGTCTGCCATTCGGGAGCTGTGTAGCACCGTAGAGCTACCTTTGAATGTCATGGTGATGCCAGGGCTTTCCCATGCGAATGAGCTAGCGGATGCAGGCGTCGCCCGTATCAGTTACGGACCGGCCGCCTACTTATTGGCCATGGAAACCATACGCAATGCTGCACGTGATGTTCGCGAGGAACGGCAAGCCGCATGAACATAGGGTGCCGCGTGGCCGAATAGCCACGCGGTTCGTGTGTTGCTGCGAAGGGTGATTCTGGTGATGTGCATGTCGTTGGGCGACTGACCTCTGGCACATGTAATGGCACAAGCGTGGTCTCACATTGAGCCCGGCTACATCGGCAAGACCGACGGCATCGACTGACATAGGGTGAATGTAGTCGCAGCTACGTTGTTTCGCGAAGGCCCCGCCGGCATCGCACGGCGGGTAATGAATCTTTCATGGCCACGCCGAGAATGACATGACCATCCACCCCCTGGACGACTCGCAGCGTAAAGCTGCGAGAATTGCGGGATTTTTGTACTTGCTCTTGATGGTGACCGGCGTCTTCGCTGAGATGTATGGCCGTGGCAGTCTTATCCTAGACGGCGATGTTGCGAAAACAGCGGGTAATATCGTTGCGCACGAGCGGCTATTTCGTCTCGGAATCGCATGCAATATTTTTACCTTCGCCGGTGACATCGCGTTGACCGTTGCGCTTTACGTGCTGCTCCGGCCGGTAAACAAAATTCTGGCGTTAGTTGCGGCCCTTTGGCGGGTAGTTGAGTCCGCCATTCTTGGCGTCATAACGCTCAATGGTCTTGTCGCATTGATGCTCTTGACTGACGTCAAATACGCGAAGGCGTTTTCAACCATTCAATGGCAGACGCTTGCCTCACTATTCAACGATGCGCATGACGCTGGATACACGATAGGTCTGATATTCCTGGCGCTTGGTTGCACCGTTTTCAGCTACTTGTTTTTCAAGTCGCGCTATATCCCAAGACTATTGGCTGCGTTTGGGATATTTGCCTACGTGCTGATGCTGACAGCCAGTTTTGCGATTATTGTTTTTCCGGACATTCCCATTTCGGGGAGCGTTTACATGCCTGCCGGTCTTTTTGAAATCACGATAGGTCTGTGGCTTCTGTTTAGAGGAGCAAGGGCGCCAGTTTCAGCGTAAGGCCAAGACGCGCGCCTGGCGCGTGGCCGCACGGTTTGTCACTCAGTGCGGCGGTTCTATCAGGCCGCTTCAGCGAACGAATAAATGTGATCGGCCCAGCGCGTGGCTTCGAGGTAGGTGCTGGCCATGCGACGGATCTGCTGGGGTTGGACATCGATGCTACGCATTTCGCCAGCTTCCCAACGCAGTATTTGTTCCAGCAGCGGTGCGAACGGCCCTTGCTGCCGCAACAAGGCACTGCTGATTTCCGGTGCCAGTGGAAGATGTTGCAGCACGTAATCCATCGGCGCGCACATCAACGTATCCAGTAGTGAGAACAGGCCGGTGGTGAAGGCCATTTCCTGCTGCTCGTTCGGCATACCTTGCGCCAGTCGCTCGCACATATGGGCGCGAATGAGTGCGGTGCGCAGCAATTCCGGCGGTCGATCATCCATGCCGCTGAGCGCCATGGTGTAGATCCAGTTACGCATGCGTGATGCGCCGAAGAAGATCGCCGCCTGCTGCACGGATTTCAGCTGGCGCGGTAGCGCGAAGTAGGCGGAGTTTACGCAGCCGAGCAACTTGTAGCTGAGCACGGCATCATCGCGAACGATTTCGCCAAGCTCGACTGGCCCAGGGTTGTTTTCCTGCAACGCATTCATCAGTCGGAGCATGCTCAGGCTGCTCGCCGTGAGCACGGGCACTTCGATCTGCTCGGGTACTAATAGGTAATGCCCTTGTACTGCTTGTATCGGTAGCCGTTGGCAACGACCGTAGACCTCGTGGTTATCCACGTTGCCAGCGATAACGCCCAGGCCACGTTCGTGCAATTGCTCGCTTTGCCGGGCTAGCGTGGAGGCATCCAGCACACTGGCGTCCAGGCGCACGTACTTGACCAGCCGGAGTAGTGGTTCCAGGTGGGAGTAGGGTGTGGCGCCACTGGCGTCCAGTGCACTCAAGTCCAAAAGCAGCGCACAGCTACGTTGCGATAATTGCTGTAGCCGCTGCATCAAATCGGCGTCAGCCACGCTTTGCGGGTCAACGATGATGCCTAGTCGCGGCTGGTGTGCGAGCACATCCGTCTGTTCAAGCAGCAAGTCGCGCGACAGTCGAAGAAAGGCGCGGTTGCCGCGAACCAGCTGCGTCATCACGCCGTCGGTAATGGTGGTAAGCAGTCGACGCATGAGCGCCGCTTCTTCGTCCGTATCCAGTGTTTCGCGATGGAACAGCAATTCGTACGCGAACAGCTGCCCCTGATTGTCCAGCATGGGGCTGCGGACGATCGGCAGTGGCGTTTCACCCTGGAGTGAAGCGGGCACATCATCACGGGACGTAGCAGTGGCTGAGGTTGTGCTCATGTATGTTCGTCTGGATCAGGCGGAGACAGAAGGACTAACGTGCTGGCGCGATGTTTAGAGCCTCTTCGACGCAACCGTCACATCATTGAGGCGGTTTCAGGGCAGCAGGCAGAACGATTTGGCAGGAGCAGGCGCGCAGCAAGATCTGATGCGGCGCAATCAAACTTCAGCAAGTGGCACCGAGCGATACCCGGTCTTCAGCTCACCGCTATGGCTATACGTACTGTTGGCGTCCGGGTTGCCGGTCAATACCGATAAGGCGCGGCGTACCTGTGTCAATCGTTGGCTGACCAGTGCGCCATTGCGCAGATTCTTGTCGCGGCAGGCCAGCAACGAGTTGAGTACATTTCCCCAGGCAGGCTGCGTCTCTTGCGAAGCCGGCAACGATGCCGTGCGCATATGCAGGCGTTCGGCATCGAGCTGCTCGAGCTGGCGCATCAGCAACTGCTTGGCCTCGCCTGCGCGATTGAGCGCGCTGGCGTCGGCACTATTGAGCGCTTCGCGCTCCTCGTCGAGAACGGAGATCAGCTGCGTGGCGGCAGCGCTCATCTCGTCGACGACGGTACGCAGTGCGCTATCGAGCTCGGCCTGCAGGGGCTGGGTCATGGCGTGTTATTGGCGGAGCCGCTGCTGGGTGTGGTGGCTGCGGTCTGGCTGCCGCTGGCCTGGCTGGCGCTGATCTGGCTTTCCATGGAGGTCAGCTTGTCAGCGATATTGCTGGCATCAATGCGGTAGCTGCCATCAGCCAACGACTTGCGAATCTGCTCGACGCGCGCGGAGTTGACCGGGCTTTGAGCGTCCGCCGTGCTGTTGGCTTGCTGCAGCGCACGCGCCGAGTCAGTCAATTGCACGCTGTCGTTGGCCTGCAGCGGGCTTGAGCCGCTACTGGTCGCGTTAGCGGTCTGGCTGCCGTTGTTGCCCGTGTTGGTCGTTGCCTGAGGCAGTACAGGCAGGCCGTTGGGCGAAATGGTTGTGTTCATAAGTCCTTAGGATTCTCTATCTGCGAATGAGCCCTACGAGAGGTATCGGCACATCGGTCTGGAACTTTACGGTCGCCGTTAGCCGGCTATGTCTCTGTTTAGGTGAAGGTTACCAAGGTGAAATTGGCGTGAGTGCATGAGTGGGCCCTAGGGTAGCGCCTTTACCTCGCCCGCCCCCAGCACAACGCCGTCCACAACGCGGCCAGAGTGCTCATTGCGCACGCGCAAGTGAGCACCCGTATCGCCGCCATCCAGCGCCATGCCGGAGGTGCGCACTTCAATGCCATCGAGCTGGGCGATCAATTGCACCTGCTCACCCGAGCGAACCACCTGGCGACTTTGGAGCTGGCCAGGGTCGAGCACGCTGCCGGCGTTCAGTGGCCGGGCCAGTGAGCGGCCGGCGATCTGATCCAGGCTTTCGACATAGCCATAACCCAATCGGGCGACATCGCGTTCTTCCGTATGCACGTCGCCCAAGCCCACGCTGTCGCCACGCGCCAAGGGGCGAGTGGTCACTAAGACCTGACGAAACAATTGGATCTGCACCGGTACCCGAATCGCCCAGCCCGCGTTGCCAGGGCAGCTCACCGTGACCGCCACTCGCGAAGCCGCCCCTTGGTGAGGCGGCATACGTGTTTGCAAAGCCTGCGCGCAATCGGCCAGGCGCAGACGGGCATTCAATGGCTCAGGGACGATCACCACGCGGCTGCCGGTTTGCCCATATTGCGCGCGTACTGCTTGCTCAGCCGCCGCACGTACGCTGGCCGCTGTGGTTGGCGCAGCGTATACATGGCCGGCAAGAGCAAGCCATATCAGCACTACGGTGGCGGTCGCGCGCGGTGTCATGTCATGCGTATTCGTCGGCCAGCATCGCGGCCAGGTGAACATTGATCGCTTCCCGCTCGCTCTCTAGCTGGGCAGACATTTGTGTCGCCCGATCGAGCTGGCCGCTACCGAGCAATTCGAGAAAGGCATTGCCTTGCTCATGCAGGCGAGCCGCCGATTCGCGTAAGGCGTGGCTAGCCGGGTGATGGCGATGGCTGGCAGTCAGTCGAGCCAGGCTGCGCTGCAGTACGTCGGTGTCGAACCAGCGGCGGTCCAATGCAGTGGGTTCGCGCAGAGCCAACTCCATACCTTGGCGCAAGCCTTGTACGGATTCGCGCACGGTCAGGCTGAGGCTGGCGATATCGTCGCCGGTTTCGCCTTCCAGCCAGCTCAGGCACAGGCGGTGCGTCAACACGGCAGCGCGATTGAGTGCTTCGCCATGGCGGCGGGCCTCGTTCGCGCGTCGTTGCAGTGCGCCGATAGCGGCCTGCGTCGTGGTGGCGCGTACTTGCAGGGCGTCCTGGTTTTCACGCAGTGAGCCCAGTCGTGCGCTGGCACCTTGCAAGGCTTCGCTGCCTTGGCGCAGTGACTGCTCCGCTTCGCCGATACCTGCTTGCGCACGCTCCAGGCGTTGCAACCCGAGCTGCACATCACCTTCCATATGGAGTGAAAACTCGCCGATCGAGCCGGTGACGGTTTCGATCTCGGCGGTGGCCAGGGTGGTTTTTTCGGCGAGTTGCTTTACTTCGTCGGCCACCACGGCAAAGCCGCGGCCCGCTTCGCCAGCGCGCGCCGCTTCAATGGCGGCATTCAATGCCACCAAATTGGTCTGGTGAGCAATCTCCTGCACGCTCGCAGTGAGCTTGCGAATCTGCGCCACCTGTTCGGCCAGCTGACTCTGATTGCGGTTCATCGTCGACAGCGCACTACGCAACAGGCGCAGCTGACCATCCAGCTCGCTCACCGTGGCCCGGCTTTGCTCTCCAGCGGCCTGGGCTTCACCAATGCCGCCAGTGGCTTGCGACATGGCCGTCGAGATTCCGGTGCCACCCTCCGTCAAACGACTGGCGCTATCGCGGCTTTCCGACGCCGCCTGTTCCAGCGCACTTTGTTCGCGGCCGAGCGACTGCGCGGCAATCAACAACATGCCGTGATGCTCCAGTGCCTGCAGCGCTACGGCCACCGGGGCACGGGGTGCCACGCGCTCGAGCAAGGGCGCAAGCGCCTGCGCAATACGCGGATGCTGGCGGGAGAGCAGTGCAAGCTGGTTGTCATCGCCATTGGCAGCGGCGTGTGCCAGTGCGGCGAGATGCTTGCTCCGGATAAGGCTCATGGATGTGACATTTCCTTGATGGGATGCATGCAGATCGTCGGGATGCGGCGAAACTTGAGCAAGCAAGGCGTATGCCACGGAGTGGAAATGGCGGTGATCAGCCTAACGCCCATCCAGGAGGGAGCTGAGCCAGGGCAGTATTAAATGCGCGGCTATGTAGTTTTGTAGGCAGGGTGGAGCGAAGCGATACCCCGCACGACGGTATGCAAACGTTGGGGTTCACTTCGCTCACCGCCAACCTACGTCTGGCGTGATGTGCTGCTCGGAGTGTGATCAGCTCAAGTGCACCGCCACGCGGCCGATAGCTCATCGAGCCGCGTATTGCGGTATGGCGTTGAGGAGCCGACATGGCGGGTGCATTGCTGGACAGCGTTGAACGTTATACCCGTCTGGCGGGGCACAACCGGGTAGCGATGCTGCTGTTCCGCCTGGGCGATGCGCAGCTGTTCGGCATCAACGTGTTCAAGGTACGCGAGGTGTTGCGGCGTACGCCGCTGGAGCGTATGCCGACAGCGCATGCCTTGATGGCGGGCAGTTGCGACTATCGCGGGCAGACCATTCCGGTGATCGACCTGGCCGCTGCGCTGGGTTACGCCCCACTGCAGGATGAGCCATCCGCCCATCTGATCGTTACCGAATTCAATCGCACCGTGCAGGGCTTTCTGGTAGCGGACCTGCAGCGCATCGTGCATTGCGAAGGCGAGTCGTTGGTGGCGCCGACCAGTGCGCTGGGTTTTGGCGCGCGAGTGAATGCGGTGTCGCGTATCGATGGTGCCTTGCTTGCCGTGGTCGATGTGGAGCACGTATTGGCCAGTATCGATGCGATGCCGGCCGAGTTGTCCGAGCAGATGCAGCACACGGCAACGCGCTTTGAACTGTCGCCGCGTCGTGTGCTGGTTGTGGATGATTCGCAGATTGCGCGCCGTCGCGTGGTGGGCCTGTTCAAGCAAATGGGTATCGAATGCCTGGTGGCGCAGGATGGGCGTGAGGCCTTGGAGCGTCTGTTGGAATTAGCCGAAGGCGATCCCGATGCGGGCGTGAAGTTGGTATTGTCAGATATTGAAATGCCGCGTATGGATGGCTATGCGTTGACGCGTGCGATACGCGAGACACCATCGCTGAAGCGTTTGAAGGTATTGCTGCATAGCTCACTCAGTGGCGTATTCAATGCCGCCATGGTGAGTGAGGTGGGAGCGGATCGCTTTGTCGCCAAGTTCCAGCCGGATATCCTGGCGCAAGCCGTACTCGAGTTGTTGCCACCGTCAACAAATTGACGGCCATCTGCTTCATCGGCAGATGTCGGAATCTCGTCCCGTGATGTCGACATAACGTCACCACGGTTTGGTGATATCGCTGGTTGGATGCATTCCAACGGCTGTAGGACAGCGTTCGCGCGTCTTCGATAACCATCACTCAGGTGATGGCATGCAACTTGCTCCCGACCACTTACGCGGTGATGACCCGTGGTGATGAGGTTAGGGAGCTTGGGCATGAGTAACACCACCGACAATGTGTTCGGCTTGAACAGCCAGGCGTTGGCGCTATGGCAGCGTCGCTCCGAAGTATTGGCCAGCAACCTGGCCAATGCGGACACACCCGGATATCAAGCACGCGATGTGGATTTTCGCCAGGCCTTGCAACAGGCCAGTGGTGAATCCAGCGCACTTCCGTTGAGCACGCCCACCGCCGGTCAGATCACGACAGGCAGCAGTGCGACTGATCAACTGAAGTACCGCGTGCCCATGCAACCAAGCATGGATGGCAACACCGTCGATACCCAGATCGAGCAGGCCGCGTTTGCGGCGAACACTGTGCATTACCAGGCCAGCCTGAGTTTCATCAACAGCACCATTCAGACACTACGCCTGGCCATTAATGGAGGGCAGAGCTGATGTCGCTATTCAAGATTTTCGATACCGCCGGTTCCGGCATGGCCGCGCAGTCGCTGCGCTTGAACACGGTGGCCAGCAATTTGGCCAATGCCGACAGTGTGAGCAGCAGCGCCGACTCCGCTTATCGCGCCAAAGAGTTGTTGTTCGCGCCGACACAGACCGCCGAGCCCGGTTCGCTTTCACAGGATGCCAATGCAGGCACGAACGGTGTGCAGATGCTTGGCGTTACCGAAAGCCAGCAGCCGGTCGAGACGCGCTACGAGCCGGGTAATCCGATGGCTGATGGTGATGGCTACGTCTACGGCAGCAACGTCAATCCGATCGACGAACTGGTCAACATGATTTCCGCATCGCGCTCATATCAGAACAACGTTGAGGTCATGAATACCGCAAAGCAATTGATGATCAAGACCATTGGCCTCGGCAGTTAATTTCTAAGGAGTCACTTGTGACCTCAGTCAGTAATCTCAATTCGGTGCTTGCGAATAGCGCCGTCGCCAGCGGCACAAGCCTTGGCGCGAGCGGCTCCACTACATCGAACTCGGGCCAGCAGCTCACGCAGGCGGATTTTCTCCAGTTGATGACGGCGCAGCTCCAGGCGCAAGACCCGACCAATCCGATGGATAACTCGCAGTTTGCTTCGCAGCTGGCGCAGTTCAGTCAGTTGTCGGCAACGCAGGATCTGGATAGCACCGTGCAGTCGTTGAGCAGCACCATCACCAACGGCATGCAGACCTCGCAAGTATTGAGCTCGGCCAATTTGGTGGGGCGCCAAGTAATGGCGCCGGCCAACAGCGTGAACTACACGGGGAGCTCGGTGGCCGGTGGTGTGAATGTCACCACGGCGGGCGATGTGCAGGTATCGGTCAAAGACGCCGACGGCAATTTGGTACGCGTGATCGATCTGGGTCAGCAACAAGCGGGGCTCGTTCCATTCACCTGGGATGGCACCACGAACAGTGGCAACACCGCACCGAGTGGCACCTATAGCCTGTCGGCCAATAACGCAGGCAGCACATCAGCACTCAGCACGTACCTGGCCGGCAATGTCACCGGTGTCGGCTACGGCGGAAGCAGTGTGGGTACGTATCTGCAGGTGACTGGCGTCGGCGGTGTACCGCTGGCTCAGGTCGCACAGATCAACTGACGTCATTATTTTTTCGAGGAATCCAGCATGGCTCTCAATCAAGCGCTCAGTGGCATCAATGCGGCTCAGTCCGACCTCAACGTTATCGCCAACAACATCGCCAATGCCGGCACCACGGGCTTCAAGGGCTCGCGTGCCCAGTTTGCCGATGTGTTCGCCGTCACCGGCCTCAACCTCAACGCAACGGCGGTCGGCAGCGGTACGCGCATGACCAACGTGGCACAGCAGTTCGGTCAGGGTGATATCGAATCCACCGGCAACGCGCTGGATCTGGCGATCAGCGGCAATGGCTTCTTTACCGTCAATACCGGTAGCGGTCTGGCTTATACCCGTAATGGCTCCTTCCAGCTGGATGCCAACAACAACGTGGAAACCAGTGACGGCACAAACTCCAAGTTGCAGATCTATCCGCCCAATGGTCAGGGTGGTTTCAACACCAGCACGTTGACCAATCTGCAGTTGACGGGTGCGCAGAGTGCAGCCAATCCGACCAGCACGATAACGGTTACCGCTAACCTCAATTCCACCTCGACGGTTCCGACCACCACACCGTTCAACCCGAACGACCCGACCAGCTACAACAACGCCACCACGCTGACCGTATACGACTCGCAGGGTGGCGCGCATCAGGCCACGGTGTACTACGCCAAGACGGCCAATAACGACTGGAACGCCAATCTCTATATCGATGGCAACAGCGCCGGTTCGCAGCCGTTGACCTTCAATACGGCCGGTGCGCTGACTGCTCCGGCGAATGGCAACCTGACCTTTACGCCGGTGCAGCCGACCAATGGCGCCACCTTCCCGGCGAGCATGACGGTCAACTTCACCAACACCACGCAGTTCGGCACGGCGTATGCCGCCGGTGCGATCAATCAGAACGGTTACCAGGCCGGTAGCTTGTCGTCGGTAGCCATCAACAACAACGGTATCGTCACCGCGAATTATTCGAACGGACAGACTGCCCAGCTCGGCCAGGTGGCGATGGCCAACTTTGCCAACCTGCAGGGTCTGAACCAGATGGGCAATACCAGTTGGACGGCCAGCACGGATTCCGGCACCGCGGTGATGGGTACGGCAAACAGTGGGCAGTTCGGTGAAATCCAGTCCGGTTCGTTGGAGAGCTCCAACACATCGGATACCACCGGGCAGCTGGTCGACATGATCCAGGCGCAGCGTGATTACCAGGCCAATGCGCAGGTGCTATCTACCGATAACACGCTGGCGTCCACGCTGTTCAACGCTGTTTCCAGGTAATCGACTAGATGGATCGGTCCGTCTACATCTCGATGACCGGCGCTACGCAAACATTGCGCGCGCAGGACGCGGTGAGCCACAACCTGGCCAATGCATCCACGGTGGGCTTCAAGAGCGAACTCAGCGCTTTTCAAAGCCTGCCCGTGCAAGGCCAGGGGGTAGCCACCCGCATCAACGCGGTAGCGCAGGGTATCGGCGAGGACTTTTCACAGGGCGCACCGGTGCAAACCGGTCGCTCGCTCGATGTCGCCGTACGCGGTAGCGGTTGGATCGCAGTGCAGGCAGCGGATGGCAGCGAGGCATACACGCGCGCGGGCGATCTGCAACTTGCATCCGATGGCAGCCTCACCGACGGACGCGGTAATCCGGTCATGGGTAATAGCGGGCCGATCACCGTGCCCGATAGCGCGCAGATCAGCATCGGCAACGACGGCACGATCTCCACCGTGCCGTTGGGGCAGGGGCCCAACACCATTGCCGCTATCGATCGGATCAAGTTGGTCAACCCCGATCCGACTCAATTGACCAAAGGCGTAGATGGACTGATGCATCTTGCCGGTGGTGGCTCGTCTGCTGCGGATACCACCATTTCGGTGAATGCCGGCGCGCTCGAGGGTAGCAACGTCAATCCATCAACCGAGCTGGTGAAGATGATCTCGCTGTCACGCCAGTACGAGATGCAGGTCAGATCGATCAAGACGGCTGAAGATGATTCGGATGCCAGCACCAAACTCTTGCAGTCGAGTTGATAGTCGCTCGCCCGCAGCCATGAATCTGGAGTAAGCAATGTTCTCATCCCTTTGGATTGCCAAGACGGGCCTGGATGCGCAACAGACGCAGATGGACGTCATCTCGAACAATCTGGCCAACGCCAGCACCACCGCCTTCAAGGCATCGCGTGCATCGTTCCAGGATCTGATGTACCAGAACGAAGGTCAGCCCGGTGGACAGACCACCGAGCAGACGCAATCGCCATCCGGCCTGTTGTTGGGTACCGGTGTGAAAGTGGTCGGCACGGAAAAGTTATTCACCGAAGGTGCCATCACGCAAACCGGCAACTCGTTGGATGTGGCGATTCAAGGTAGTGGTTTTCTGCAGGTGAGCCTGCCCGATGGCACGGTGGCTTACACCCGCGACGGTTCGTTGCATCAGGATTCAACCGGACAGATCGTTACCGCGGATGGTTATCCGCTGGTGCCCTCGATCACGCTACCGAGCAACGTCAACAGCATCACCATCGGCACCGATGGCACGGTGACCACCACGGCAAACGGATCGACCGCGGCACCGACGCAGGTGGGTGTGCTGCAGCTGGCCAACTTCGTCAATCCGGCGGGTTTGCAGCCGATGGGACAGAACCTTTATCTGGAAACCGCTTCCAGCGGTACCGCGCAAACCGGCCAGGCTGGCGTTAACGGCATGGGCACGCTGGCGCAGGGTTCGATCGAATCGTCGAACACCAATGTGGTGGCGGAGATGGTCAACATGATCGAAGCGCAGCGCACGTACGAAATGAATTCCAAGTCGATCAGTGCCGTCGACGACATGTTGCAGTTCGTCATCAATAAAACCTGAGTCTGGCCATGCAGCAGTCCGCCATGCAGTATTTGTCCCTATGCGCGCGTTTTGCGACGGCGCTCATGTTCGTTGCGGTGGCCGGTTGCGCCATGGCACCGCAGCACGAAGATGCCGATTGGGCAGCCACGCCACCGCCCGAACCGCCCGTGCAAACACAGGCCGATGGCTCGATCTATCACGACATGCAGAACATGGAGTTGTTCGCGGATGCACGTGCGCATCGCGCGGGCGACATTCTCACCATCAACCTGGTCGAGAGTACCCAGGCCAGCAAAAAGTCTGAAACCAGCACCAGCAAGACCGACAAGACGTCCATTGGGGCGCCGCAGATTCTGGGGCACACGTTGAGCATCACTGGTGGTACGCCAGCGAATACCTCCGCCAATTCCGCCAACAGTTTCGACGGCAACGGCAGCAGCACGCAGAGCAATCAGTTGAGCGGCCAGCTCACTGTGACGGTGGCGCAACGTCTCTCCAACGGTAATTTGCTCGTACGCGGCGAGAAGTGGCTGACGATAAATCAAGGTCAGGAACTGGTACGCATCTCGGGCATCGTGCGCGCGCAGGACATCGGACAGGACAATTCGGTGGACTCCACCCGCGTGGCTGATGCGCGCATCGCTTATACCGGTCGCGGCACGCTGGCTGATGCGAATACGCAAGGCTGGCTCGCACGCTTCTTCAATTCCAAATGGATGCCTTACTGATGAATGCGAAGCATCCGTGGTATCGATTGTCGGGCCGGGTCTGTGCACTGGTTGCGCTGCTGTTGTGCTGCGCGCCGATACCGCCGGTGCATGCAGACAAGGTTCGGGACCTGGTGCAGGTCGCCGGTGTGCGCAGCAATCAGCTGATCGGCTATGGCTTGGTGGTGGGTTTGGATGGCACAGGTGATCAAACCACCCAGGCACCGTTTACGACGCAAAGCCTGGAGAACATGCTCAAGCAATTCGGCGTGTCGGTGCCGACCAATATCCAGCCGCAGTTGAAGAATGCTGCCGCGGTAACCATCACGGCCGAATTGCCGCCGTTCGCCAAGCCGGGTCAAGTCATCGACATCACCGTCGCTTCGATCGGTAACGCCAAGAGCATTCGTGGTGGCGAGTTGTTGATGACGCCACTGCGTGGTGCCGACGGCAACGTCTATGCGATGGCGCAGGGCAGTGTGATCGTGGGTGGTATCAGTGCGCAGGGCAAGAGCGGCTCGAGCGTGCAGATCAATATTTCAGCCAGCGGCCGCGTACCCAACGGTGCAACGGTGGAGCGCAGTGTGCCTTCCACCTTCGCCAATGGCGGCGACCTGGTGCTTAACCTCAATAGCTACGACTTCATTACCGCAACGCGTGTCGCCGAGGCGATCAATCGGACTTACGGCAGCGGCACGGCACGCCCGATGGACGGCGGTTCGATCTCTGTGCGTGGCCCACTGGACCCCGGTCAGCGCGTGGCATGGTTGGGCGCTATTGAATCGCTGGATGTGCAGCCGGGTGATCCACCCGCACGTGTGGTGGTGAATTCACGCACGGGCACGGTAGTTATCGGTTCGGATGTGAGAGTGTCCGCCGCGGCGGTGGCACATGGCTCCATCCAGGTCAGCATCACCGAACAACCACAGGTGAGCCAGCCGGCACCATTCAGTCGTGGCGGCCAGACGGCCATCGTGCCAAATAGCACGGTGTCGGTGAGCGAGGATGGCGGGCACATGTTCAAGTTTGGTCCCGGCGTCAGCCTGGACACGATCGTGCGCGCGGTGAATCAGGTTGGGGCCACGCCCTCGGATTTGATTTCCATTCTGCAGGCACTCAAGCAGGCGGGTGCACTGCATGCCGATCTGGTCGTGATCTGATGAAGGATGCCTCCTGATGAGCACTGACGTGATGGGTGGCGGCGCTGCCGCACAAAGTCTGAGCACCTGGACGGATCTGTCCGGGTTCAGCGCATTGCGTCATCAGGCACAAACCGATAGCAAGTCCACCTTGCCTGCGGTAGCTAAACAGTTCGAATCGATCTTCACCCAGATGATGCTGAAGTCGATGCGCGCGGCAAGCCAGGGTGATCCGCTGTTCGATAGCCAGGCGGGTGACGAATGGCGCGACATGTTCGATCAACAGCTGTCGCTCGATCTATCGCAGCACGGCAGGGGATTGGGCATCGCCGATATGTTGATTCGCCAGCTCGGTGGGCATGATGCACAGGCCGGCGCAGCGAAGCCGGGTGCATCCGATGCAAATGCAGCGAACCCACACGCGAATGGCGCAGCAGCCAACGGTATGGTCGACGGCTGGCGTCAGCGCTTGTACGACGTCGCCGATGCCACACGTTCGGCAGGTCGCGCGATGGCTGCGTGGTTACCTGAGGATGCACAAGAGTTCGTGCGCGAACTCGCGCCACAAGCCAGCATAGTCGCCAAGCAACTGGGTCTGTCGCTGCGTACCGTGTTGGCTCAGGCGGCACTGGAGACGCAGTGGGGCAAACATATGCCCAAGCATGCGGATGGCAGTAGCAGCTTCAACCTGTTCGGCATCAAGGCCGGCGGAAGCTGGGGCGGTAGCCGCGTCAACGTACCGACGGTGGAGTACGAGGGCGGTATCGCGGTGCGTAAGCAAGCGCAGTTCCGCTCCTACAGCTCAACGGCCGACTCATTGGCGGACTACGCCGATGTCATCAACAACAATCCCCGCTACGCGCAGGCACGCGGTCGTGGCGACGACGTGCTCGGTTATGCGCATGCGTTGGTCGATGGTGGTTATGCCACGGATCCGGAGTACGCCGCCAAGGTAGCGGCCTTGGCCAACAGTTCTGTGATGCGCCAAGCATTGGATGCTCTCAAGAAAGCTGTAGCTGTGCCGACACCCTGAGCATGGCTATGGCCTGGAACACACGCCTAGTTTTACAAGGATTACTTCATGTCGAACATGCTGAGTACCGGCATCTCTGGATTGAATGCAGCCCAGGTTGCACTCAATACGGTCAGCAACAACATCGCCAATGCCGGCACGGCTGGCTATAGCCGGCAGAGTGTGAACCAGGTCGAAAGCATTTCGCAGAGCAATGGCCGATACACCATCGGTTCCGGCGTCGATGTGATCTCGGTGCAGCGCGCTTATAGCGAGTACCTGACCAGTGCCGTGTGGAGCAGCAATACCGGCCTGCAAGGTGCCACCACCATGGACGGCCTGACCAGCACGTTGAACAGCCTGCTCAGCAACAGCGGCAATCTGCAGACCTCACTGGATAGTCTGTATAGCGGCTTCAGCAGCGTGGCGAGTGCGCCGAGTTCATCTTCGATGCGTCAGTCGTTGCTTGGCAACGCGTCTTCGTTGAGCACCGTGTTCAATACGCTCGGCCAGCAATTGAGCCAGCAGCAGACGCAGGTCAATAGCCAGATCAGCGGCACGGTGAACAGCATCAACACGGTGGCCGCGCAGATCGCCACGCTCAATGGCCAGATCAGTCAGGCGAGCGTTACCGGTACGCCAAACGATCTGCTCGATCAGCGCGACACGCTGGTGCAGCAGTTATCGGGCCTAACCGGCATGTCGGCGGTGACCCAGAGCGATGGCACGGTCAGCGTTTACACCACCGCGGGTCAGACGTTGGTGAGCGGTAATCAGTCTTACGGAATGTCGGTTAAAGGCAACCAGTACGATCCCACCAGTAACGATGTGTACGACAGCGCGGGCAACAACATTACCTCGCAGCTCACGGGCGGCACACTGGGTGCATTGATCAGCTATCGCAATAATGTGCTGAACCCGACGCAGAATCAGTTGGGCCAGTCGGCGGTGGCTTTAGCGTCCAGCGTTAATGGTCAGCAGGCACAAGGCCTCGATCTCAACGGTCAGCAAGGCAAGCCTATCTTCAGCGTATCGGCGCCGGCGGTGTTGCCTTCGAGCAACAACTCAACGGGCGGTGCCACGGTAACGGCTGCGATCAGTAACGTCTCCCAGCTCACCAGCTCCGACTACATTCTGAGCTACACCGGTACCGGCACCGGTACCAACGGTTGGAGCCTGAGTACCACGGGCGGCCAGAGCGTTGCGCTGACGGCGAACGCCAACGGCACGTTGTCCGCCGATGGCCTGACCATTACGCCGTCGGGTACGGCGCAGGTGGGCGACAGTTACGAGATCGAGCCCACGCGTAATGCTTCCACCACGCTTGCCGTGAGCATGACCGATCCCAACGGTATTGCCG
>JBARCX010000309.1:0-5074 GCA_049794535.1 Rhodanobacter sp. | reverse complement strand
GAAGAAAAAGGACACCTTCCTTGGTCCAATGATCGACGAACCCGCCGCCGAACGCCTGCACAGCTGGATCGAAGAAGCGCGCAAAGCGGGTGGAAAATTGCTGTGCGGGGGCAAGCGCCAAGGCAATATGCTGGAAGCGACACTAATGGAAGGTGTGCCCACCAAGGCCAAGGTCAATCGAATGGAAGCCTTCGGCCCGTTCGCCCTACTCACGCCATTCAAAACCATCGACGACGCCATCGCGATGGTCAACGACTCCGACTACGGCCTGCAGGCGGGCATCTTCACCGACAGCCTCGGCCATGCGATGCGCGCGTGGGACGAGCTGGAACAAGGCGGCGTGATCGTCAACGATGTACCCAGCTTCCGCGTGGACAACATGCCTTACGGTGGCGTGAAGCTATCTGGCATCGGTCGCGAAGGTGTGCGCTATGCAATCGAGGATATGAGCGAGCTGCGGCTGATGGTGATGCGCGAGTTTTGATTGCGATATGTAGCCCCTCTCGCATTGTGAGAGGGGCTGGGGTGAGGGTTCGGGATCGCAGTAAGGTTTGAGTGTAAGGCCGCACGTGGTTTGGTATCTGGCTCACGTGGTTTGGGCTGGCCTTAAATGGGGATTGAGTGGAGTTTAATTGATCAGAAACCGGCTGAACTGATACGAAGGGCTTGCGGCAAGTTAAGCTCATCAAGTCCTTTACCGGGAGTTCGCATGTACGCCACCGTTCGACGTCTTGCTCGACAAGCAGAGCTATCAATTCGTGCCCATGCCTTTCCGTTGAAGGCACCGACTATCGAAAAACCCGCTTGCAACATCTGCGGCTTCCGTCTTAAAGCTTCCCGCGAGGTGCTATCGGAGCGAGAGACTCGTAGTTGTACCGTTTGCGGCTCGACATTGCGCTTTCGTGCACTTATGGCAGCCCTGCAATCCGAACTCGACGGTGACCGCCAAATTCGTGTGCTTGAGCGAATCCCGAAACGCAAGTGCATCAAAGGGCTTGGAATGAGCGATGCAGGCGTGTATGCAAACGCGCTGCATCGCTCATTCGATTACACCAACACTTTCTTCCACACCCAGCCAACATTGGATATCCGCTCACCTGCTCAGCATTACATGGGCCGATACGACTTCGTCGTCAGTTCCGATGTTCTGGAGCACGTGGATGGGCCTTGCCAGCGTGCTTTGGGCAACCTGCGCGCTGTGTTGAAGCCTGGAGGCATCCTCGCGCTCACAGTGCCGTATGGATTCCAAGACACCACCATCGAGCACTATCCGGAGCTTCACGATTACCGGATCGAAGGAGAAGGTGCAGATCGGGTTCTTGTCAATATCACGAAAGACGGCAGGGAGCAGCAATTCTCCAATCTCTGCTTTCACGGTGGTGATGGCTCAACCTTGGAATTGAGGATTTACTCGTACAATGACTTGGTTCGCTGGCTTGGCGAAGCAGGCTTCACAGATATCAAGCTGCATGATGCCAACCATCCACAATGGGGAATCATCCGTCAGAACCAACTTAGTCTGCCCATCACGGCAAAGGCCGTATAGTCGAAATTATAGGTCACTCATCCTTCATGGTTGGGGGCTGCATCCACCCATTGCTGCTGCGCCTAGTCGAAATCGATGCCATGAAGTCTCAAGCCACGGCCGCCGCATCCGCCAAGCGCAGGCGGCTGACATCACGCAATGGCGGCGCACCGAAATGCCGGCTGTACTCGCGACTGAATTGCGATGGGCTTTCGTAACCCACGCGATGCGCCGCCGTAGCTACATCACATTGTTCGGCCAGCAATAACCGGCGTGCCTCGTGCAGACGCAACTGCTTCTGGTACTGCAGCGGACTCATCGCCGTGATGTCGCGGAAGTGGTGATGCAGCGACGACGAACTCATGTTCACCAACGCAGCGAGTTCTTCGATGCGTAGCGGTCGATCGTAGTGCTGGCGCAGCCACTGAATCGCGCGCGACACCTGATGTCCCTGGCTACCCGACGTGGCGATCTGCGCGAGCCGCGCGCCCTGCTCGCCCGTCAACAAACGATAAATCAGCTCGCGCTCGATCAACGGTGCCAGTACAGGCAGATCGCGCGGTGTATCCAGCAAACGGGCCAATCGCAGCAGCGGGTCCAGCAAGCCCGCGTCCAATGGACTCAATGACAATCCACGCACCGAAGTGGCCGCTGCACGCGCCGGCGTTATCTCGGGAAGCAACTCGCGGATGCGCTGCACGTCCAGGCGAAAGGTCAGGCACAGGCAGGGCTCCTGCGGCGTGGCGCGCATCACTTTCGACGACACAGGCACATCGACCGAGGTCACCAGATAAGACGCCGCCTCGTGCACGAACTGCTCCTGCCCCAGCAGGATCTGCTTAGTACCCTGTAAGGCCAGGCCCAGACCCGGCTCGTACATCGCGCAGGTGGGCGAGCCCGCAGCGTCCGCACGGAAAAAGCTGAGCGGCCCCCAGGACGTCGTGTGAACGCCCTCGGTGGGTGCGAATCGTTCAACGATGGCTGTCAATTCCTCGCGCCCCTGGTCAAGGTGCGAGCGGTGTTCATGTGGCAGAAGTGGGCTATTCATGGAATCAGTACGCGTTGTCGTCCGCACAAGATTGCCTGTTCCTCCAGGCCAAGGCGAGCCCGCAGGGTCGAGCTTTGCAGAATCGGGCAAGGATCTCGCAGGATTCGGCTACCGCCGCATTCACCTCGCCACGCATACTTTTTTGCATTGCCCCTCCTATCTGACCACCCAAGGAAATACGCATGGCTTTGACTATCCGTGGCTACGCCGCCCAGTCCGCTACCACGCCATTGGCTGCGCACAACTTTGAACGCCGCGACCCGCGTCCGGACGACGTGGTGGTCGACATCCTGTATTGCGGCGTTTGCCACTCCGACATCCACCAGGCTCGCAACGAGTGGCATAACAGCATTTACCCGATGGTGCCGGGCCACGAAATCATCGGTCGCATCAGCTCCGTCGGCGCGAAGGTCAGCAAGTTCAAGGCTGGCGACCTCGTAGGCGTGGGCTGCATGGTGGACTCCTGCCAGCATTGCGCATCGTGCAACCAGGGCCTGGAACAGTACTGCGTCAACGGCCCAACCTGGACCTATAACGGTACGGATCGCCACGATGGCCTGCCGACCTTCGGCGGCTACTCGGAGCGCATCGTAGTTTCCGACAAGTTTGTGGTCAGCGTGCCGGACAAGCTGGATCCGAAGTCGGCCGCGCCACTGCTATGTGCCGGCATCACCACGTGGTCGCCACTGCGTCACTGGAAGATCGGCAAAGGCAGCAAGGTGGCGGTGATCGGCCTGGGTGGCCTGGGCCATATGGGCCTGAAGTTCGCCAAGGCGATGGGCGCTGACGTCACTCTGTTCACTCGTTCACCGGGCAAGGAAAGCGAGGCTCGCCGACTGGGTGCGGATCACGTGGTGCTGTCCACCGATCTCGCACAGATGGAGGCGGTGACCGGCCAGTTCGATTTCATCCTGGACACCGTGCCGCACCAGCATGACCTCAACCCTTACCTGATGACGCTGGCATTGAATGGCGTCCACGTACTGGTTGGCCTGCTGGAGCCGATCGATCCCCCGGTGAGTGCTGGCCTGGTGATTCTCGGTCGCCGCTCCGTTGCCGGCTCGGCTATCGGCGGCATCGCAGAAACGCAGGAGATGCTGGATTTCTGTGCCGAGCATGGCATCACGTGCGACGTGGAGATGATCGATATCCAGAACATCAACCACGCCTACGAGCGCATGCTCAAGAGCGATGTGAAGTACCGCTTTGTGATCGATATTGCATCACTGAAGCCGGCTGCCTAAGTTCATTGCATGGGATGACTGCTTTAGACAGTCATCCCATGCATGGCTCACAACGCGCCGGGCTTCACTGGCTTGGCATTCCAGCCCATGGCGTTGTAAACGTGGTAGCTCGCAGCACCGATGTACTCGTGCAACGCAATGTCCGCCGCCCAGAAGTTCCAGGTTTGCGGCCACCACGACCATTGGGCCTTCAGATAATCGGCATGCTCTGGCGTTGTTTCAATACCGAAGTGCGTGAAATACAAACTGCCGCGGCGCAGATGTATGCCAGAGGACACCAGCCATACGTGCTGTGCGCCATAGGCCTTGAGAATGGGGCCACTGAACTGTGCGTTCTGCCAGGTGTTCATGCTGTGCGACTCCTGCAACAGATCACCTGAGTCAACGCCAAGCTGCTGCAGATAAGCGCTATAGATTGCCGCCTCTGAGGCGCCCGTGCCTACGGCGTCACCACCGCTCACTTCGACCTTGCAGTCATTACCGCTTTGTTTGCATGCGTGATAGAGCGAAGCGGCGCGATCAATACGACCATACGCGAACGGACTTGGCTCGATATCTCCGCCACCGGGAACACGTACGGTGCCCGCCCCCAGCAGCACGATGGCATTGCGTGATGCCCACGTGATGGGCGCATCCACGGCGTACGGTGCCTGCAACCGGGTGAGCAGCAAAGCCGGAATCGGCCCGCAGCCCACCGCGAGAAACAACACCACGCTCAGCGCAACCAATACGCGTGAGAAACGCTTCCAACTCAACCAACGGGCGATAGCTGCCACTACAAGCAAAACGATGAGAACTTCAAACACCATGAACCCGGCCTCCATGCAAAAGCCAAAGGGTAGCGCATAGAGGCTGTTCAATATCCCTGAGTGGCCCTGCCGAGAACTGGCTCTTAGGGGCCATACCCCCGACGCAAGGATTTTCGAAGGCCGCTCGGGAGCACCCCGCTGTAAACGCAAAGTAACCGCTGACGTTTAGCGCATTAGCAAAAAACATATCGATTTCTTAATCTTGAGCCAGCTCAAGACATGCGCATGGGTAGGCGATGGGCATCTACGATCTCTCGGTTCGGGCTCTTCGCTCGATCTACAGTGCACACGTATCGACACCTCCGGTGTTGGATGCGGACGTGCTGTTCCCCGCTGCCCATCGCTTCGCCGCTGCGTGGCCGGACATCCGCGACGAGGCATTGTCGCTCGCGCGTCAGTTGAACAAGGTGCCGCGCTTCCATGAGCTGATGAAGGAGCAGGCAGAGAT
>JBARCX010000308.1:0-30599 GCA_049794535.1 Rhodanobacter sp. | reverse complement strand
TTCTGGTGGCTGGCGATGCGGATTTCATACCCGCTGCCAAGCTAGCGCGCTATGAGGGTATCGATTTCATTCTCGACCCGATGTGGCAAGGTATTGCACCGGATCTGCACGAGCATATCGACGGACTACAGTCGGTGTGCCCGCGGCCGTTCTAATGAGATCGTTTTGACGGATCGTTGGGTTTGATGGTGGAAAGTCATTCGCCTGAAGCTGAAGTTATCTACGTTCTCTCCACATCACCGTCCGCAGGCTGCGGCGTATTGCATCTTCTATCAAGGAGTCGTCCATGAAACGTTCGCTGGTTCTCGGAGTATGTGCAGCATTGCTGCTGTCAGTCGGTGCGGGAGCAACAGAGTCGGTCATGGCGCAACAGGCGGTGCAGGATCAGCCCGATGGCGATCTGGTACCGCCGACCAGCGCGAGTGATTTCACCGCAAGCCAGCTTGATGCCGCACTCGCCGGTAGCTGGCGTACGCCGGCGAACCGCGCGCGCGATGTCTATCGCCATCCAAAGGCTACCTTGCAGTTCTTTGGTATCCGTCCCGACCAGACGGTGATCGAAATTACGCCCGGCACGGGGTGGTATAGCGAGATTCTTGCGCCGTTATTGCGCGATGACGGTCACTACATCGCCGCCGTGCAAGCATCGGCCGATAGCGAAGCCAAGCGCGATGGTGGCACGCTGCACACCAAGTTCGCCGCTGATCCTGCGCAGTACGGCAAAGCAAAGATCGTCGCCTTCGATCCGAAGGCGCCCATGTTTGGGCCACCCGGTTCGGCCGACATGGTGTTGACCTTCCGCAACGTGCATAACTGGACGATGGCCGGCAGCGCGCCGGCGATGTTCAAGGCGTTCTTCGCCGTACTCCGCCCCGGTGGCGTGCTTGGCGTGGTCGATCACCGCGCTACACCCGGCATCTCGCTGGATACAGTGAAAGCCAGCGGCTATCTGCCTACCGCCTACGTGGTGAAGCTGGCGACCGATGCCGGCTTCACGCTCGACGAAGAAAGCGAAGTCAACGCGAACCCCAAGGACACCAAGGACTACCCCAAGGGTGTGTGGACCTTGCCGCCGACGTTGACGCTCGGCGATCAGGACAAAGCGAAGTACCAGGCCATTGGTGAGTCGGATCGCATGACGCTGCGCTTCGTGAAGCCGACGGCGCCGGCAGCCACTCCAGCACCATCTACTTCGGCGAAGTAAGAGCGAGCACGTTCGTCATCCATGCTGATCGCGCTCAACAAACCCTACGGGGTGCTGTGCCAGTTCACTACTGATGACGGTCGGCCGACATTGGCCGACTACGTGAAGCACAAGGATGTGTATCCCGCGGGGCGGTTGGATCACGACAGCGAAGGCCTACTGCTGCTCACCGATGATGGTCGCCTCGCCCATCGGCTCACCGACCCGCAGCATAAGCAACCCAAAACCTATCTGGTGCAGGTGGATGGTGCAGTCAGCGATGACGCTATCGCCGCACTGCGTCGCGGTGTGCTGCTGAAGGATGGCCCCACACTGCCCGCAGGCGCGGAGCACGCAAGCGAGCCGGATTGGCTGTGGCCGCGCGATCCACCCGTGCGCTTCCGCAAAGCCATCCCTACGAGCTGGCTCACCGTCACGCTGCGCGAAGGCCGCAATCGACAGGTACGACGCATGACTGCAGCGGTGGGTTTCCCCACCTTGCGGCTGATTCGTGTGCGTGTCGGTGACTATGCGCTGGATGATCTGGCACCCGGCAAGATACGTCAGCTGTTGTAACTACAACACCAGCCCGAAGAACGCTGCTGCCGTCGCCGTACTATTCGCGGCAGTGACTTCCTCCGGTTCGCCACGATCCCGCGCAATCTCTGCGCAGATGTGCCTGAGGTACATCGGTTCGTTGCGTCGGTGCGATGGCTGTGGACGTACCGTGCGCGGCAACAAGTAAGGCGCATCGGTTTCGATCATCAGGCGGTTCGCAGGAATCTCGCGTACGAATTCGCGCAAGTGTGTGCCGCGACGCTCATCGCAAATCCAGCCGGTGATACCGATATGGCAGTCCAGCGCGAGATAATCGTGCAGTGCTTCGCGGGTGTCGGTGAAGCAGTGCACGACCAATGCGGGCACCTTGTCGCGATAACGTTTCAGCAATGCGATGAAATCCGCGTGAGCATCGCGCTGGTGCAGGAACAGCGGCTTGCCCAGCTCCGCCGCGATCGCGAGCTGGCGCTCGAATACAGCGAGCTGAACGTCGCGCGGTGAATAGTTGCGGTGGTAATCCAGGCCGGTTTCGCCGACGGCGCGCACCTCCGGCTCGCGAGCCAGTTCGCGCAGTCGCGCGTCAGTAGCGTCGTTGTAGTCCACGGCATGATGCGGATGCACGCCGGCCGTGGCGTACAACGTGCCGGGGTGTGCGCGAGCTAGAGTCAGTGCGTGCTCACTGCCACTATGTGAAGCCCCCGTGACGATCATTCGTGCCACGCCGTGTGACAGCGCACGTTGCAAAACGGCGTCCAAATCGTGCCCGAACGATTCGTGGGTGAGGTTGGCGCCGATATCGATAAGCTGCATGAGTTGCCTTAATTCATACGCACAGATGTGCGATTGTCCCAGACAGTCGGTACATCGCAAACTGCGAAGCACTGCGCGAGACTGAATGTTGGACCGCCGCTAGCGATGGTGTGCTTACCAGTGACTAGACGGTTGTGTTACCAATGGCGTTTGTCGCGCGGCTTGGGGGAGCGGTACGGCAGTGCGTTTAACGGGTTGGCGAGTCATCGGCAACCAGCGTAGTCAACAACTAGCAAGCGGGGTGGGTGCATGTCGGCAGTCGTACAGCCGGCGGCCGGCGGGGCAAGGACGGCCGTGGATGAACGTGAAGCAGCGGTGTGCGCGCTGCTGGTGGCACGTGGCCGCCTGAAGGACAACGATCTGGGCCGCGCACGGCGGCTGCATGAGGAGTCGCCGGAAGGCACGTTCACCGGGTTGCTGGCGCGGCTAGGCCTGGTTTCCGAGCGTGACTTGGCCGAGGCGTGGTCGGAGTACCTGCAAGCGCCGTTACAGGCTGCTCGCGAGGCGCCGGAGTTGCCGCCTGAGCTCGATCTCTCGGTGCGCTTTCTCAAGCAGCATCACGTAGTTCCCGTGCGCGATGGCGACGACGGGCTGGCGTTGGTGGTGGCCGATCCGGCTGACCCATACCCGGTTCAGGCCGTGCAGCTAGCAGCGGGGCGCCCGATGACGCTGCGCATTGGCCTGCGTTCGGAGATCGACGACCTAATCGAACGTTATTACGGTTCCGGTCGCTCGGCGATGGGCACCATCGTGGAGA
Organism: Rhodanobacter sp.; assembly: GCA_049794535.1. Lineage (GTDB taxonomy): Bacteria > Pseudomonadota > Gammaproteobacteria > Xanthomonadales > Rhodanobacteraceae > JBARCX01. The sequence continues at coordinate 27,291 of JBARCX010000308.1, read as the reverse complement.
ATCTCGATGGCAGTGTGGCAGTGGAGGACGACGTAGAGCACCTGCGCGACCTCGCCTCCGAAGCACCGGTAATTCGCCTGGTAAACCTTATCTTGCAGCGGGCTGTCGAACAGCGCGCGTCGGACGTGCACATCGAGCCGTTCGAAAACCGGTTGAAGGTGCGTTATCGCATCGATGGTGTGCTGCACGAGGTCGAGGCACCACCGTCCAGTTCCACGGCAGCAGTGATCTCGCGCGTGAAGATCATGGCAAAGCTCAACATTGCCGAACGCCGCTTGCCGCAGGACGGACGCATCCAACTGCGCGTGCAGGGCAAGGAGCTGGATTTGCGTGTGTCCACCGTGCCGACCAGTTTTGGCGAATCGGTGGTGATGCGTATCCTCGATCGCGAGTCGGTAGTGTTCGATTTCGCTTCGCTCGGCTTCACCGACAACTTCCAGCAGCGCTTTATCGACGTGCTGGATCGTCCGCACGGCATTCTGCTGGTAACCGGTCCCACCGGTTCGGGCAAAACCACCACGTTGTATACCGCGCTGTCGCAGATCAATACGCCGGACGTGAAGATCATCACGGTGGAAGATCCGGTCGAATACCAGATCGAGGGTATCAACCAGATTCAGGTGAAACCGCAGATCGGTCTGGACTTCGCCGGCGCGCTGCGCTCGATCGTGCGCCAGGATCCGGACGTGATCATGATCGGCGAAATGCGCGATCTGGAAACTTGCCGCATCGCGATCCAGTCGGCACTCACCGGTCACTTGGTGCTTTCGACCCTGCATACCAACAGTGCCGCCGGTGGCATCACCCGTTTGCTCGACATGGGCGTGGAGGATTACCTGCTCGGCTCCACCGTCAATGGCATTCTCGCTCAGCGCCTGGTGCGCCGGCTCGATCCAGAAACCGCGACATCGTACGAGCCTTCGCCCGAAGTTATCGCCGAGTTCGAGTTGGAGAAATACACCGACGAGCGGCCGATCCGCTTGTGGAAGCCGGGCACGAGTACGGTAAATCCCAGTGGTTATCGTGGTCGTCGCGCGATCATGGAGTTTTTGGTGATGAGCGATCCGCTGCGTCGCATGGTGATGCAGCGTGCCGACGCCGGTGAAATCGAACGCCAAGCGCGCGCCGAAGGTATGCGCACGATGTACGAAGACGGCATCGCCAAAGCGGTGGCAGGCGTCACCACGCTTGAGGAGGTCCTGCGCGTGACGCAGGAGAGCTGATGCAGTTCCGCTATCGCGCGGTGAGTGCCGCTGGTGAAATGTTGCAGGGTCAGGTCGAAGCCGCCAGTGTTGAGGAGGTCATCAGCCATCTGCAGGATCAAGGCCATACCCCGTTGGATGCGCAGCCCGCCGATGCCGCCGGTGGCGGTAGCGGGCTGTCGGCGCTGTTTAAAAGTGGTCCGTTCACTGGCGATCAGCTCGCGCAGTTCACTCATCAGCTGGCCACGCTGCTTGGTGCTGGCCAGCCGCTGGATCGTGCGCTCGGCATTTTGTTGGATCTGCCCGAGGGCGAGCGCGCCAAGAAACTCATTGAACGTGTGCGTGACCGTGTGCGTGGCGGCACACCGTTGTCGCAGGCATTGGATGAGGAACACGGTGTTTTCCCCCGGCTCTACATTTCGCTGGTGCGTGCTGGCGAGGCGGGTGGCTCGCTCGAAGACACACTTCGTCGCCTCGCGGAATATCTCGAACGCTCACAACAATTGCGCGGCAGCATCATTAATGCGCTGATCTATCCCGCCTTCCTGATGGTCGGCGTGCTCGGCTCGCTCGTCTTGCTGCTGGCTTACGTTGTGCCGCAATTTGTACCGATCTTCGAGGATATGCAGGTACCCATTCCGTTCATCACCCGCGCGGTGCTCGCGTTGGGTAATACGCTGCAAGCGTGGTGGTGGCTGATCATATTGGTGGTGGTTGGCGGCGTACTGATGTGGCGCGCACGCATGCGCGACCCGGAAGCTCGGCTGGCCTGGCATGCCCGGTTGCTCACGATGAAATTGATTGGTCCGTTATTGCTGAAAGTGGAGACCGCGCGCATCGCGCGCACGCTGGGTACCTTGTTGAAAAACGGCGTGCCGCTGCTGTCATCGCTGGTTATCGCGCGTCAGGTCACGGCCAATCGCGCGTTGGACGAGGCGCTGACGCAGGCAGCCGAACAAGTGAAAGGCGGTAACGGTTTGAGTCTGTCATTGGCACAGTCGCAGCGCTTTCCGCGATTGGCGATCCAGATGGTGCAGGTGGGCGAAGAGGCCGGCCAGCTTGACACCATGCTGTTGAAAGTGGCCGATACGTTCGAGCTGGAAAGCAAGCGTGCCATCGACCGCTTGCTCGCCGCGTTGGTGCCAGCGTTAACCATTGTCATGACAGTTATGGTGGCGATCATCATGGCGGCGATTCTCCTGCCGTTGCTCAACCTCACTAGCAACATCCAGTGATGTTGAGCTCACTAGCAACATTCAAAGCCAGCCACATTCAAAGATGTTGTTTTCACCAGCAACATCCCGTGAGTTGCGTTGTCCCAAATAGGCGCCCGGCGCATTTCTTAGCATTAACTCGGAGAGGTAATCCCATGCTGCACAGTCAACTGCGAGCGTCGCACGTGCGAACATCAGGCCTGCGAACCTCGCCACTGCAGGGCCGGCGCCGCAATGCCGGTTTTACCTTGCTGGAGATGCTGGCGGTGATCGTGCTGATCGGCATCATCGGTGCGATCGTGGTGCGCCAGGTGGGCCAGAGTGTGGACAAGGGCAAATACGGCGCGGGCAAGGCTCAGCTCACCACGCTAAGCCAGGATGTCGATGGCTATGCGCTGGACAACGGCACTCCGCCACTGCAGCTGGAAGACCTGGTGACCAAACCGACGAACGCATCGAACTGGCAGGGGCCTTATGCGAAGGAGTCGCAGTTGAAGGACCCGTGGGGGCATGCGTTTGGTTACAAGTATCCGGGTGATCACGGTAACTACGACCTGATCTTCTTCGGCCGTGATGGCAAGCCCGGTGGCGACGGTTACGACGCCGACGTGGGCAACTGGCAGTAGTTCAGCTTACGAACCTCGCCCTCACGCCTCGCCATGACTGCCATGCATCACGCTTGCATGCCTTGCCGATTTTCCGGTGGCCGATTCGCCGCCGGAAAGGGTGGCGCTGTGCGTGGCTTTACCCTGTTCGAGATGCTGGCAGTGATCCTGCTGATCGGCATTGCAGCCGCGGCGGTAGCGGTGTCGGTAACGCAGGGTTTGACGAGTGCACGCGTGAGCGCCGCGAGCGGTGAGCTAGCGGCATCACTGCGTGCTACGCGCACGCAGGCCATTGTGCATGGCACGCAGCAGATCTTTGAGCTGGACGTGCAGGCTGACACGTACCGTGGTGCGAATGGTCGCGAGGTGCGGTTGCCCAAGGGTATGCGAATGGGCGTCACCAGCGCGGCGGCGGATCACACGTCGACCGGCGCGGCGCGTATCCGTTTCTATCCCGATGGTAGTTCCACCGGTGGTCGCATCACCCTGCAAAGCGGTCAACGCGAATGGCACATCAACGTGTCGTGGTTGACCGGCGCAGTGAGTGTGTTCGACACCGCGGAGCATCGGTCATGAGCGTTGGTGTGATGAACGCGAGAGCGATGCATATGAGCCGGCGCCGCGCTAGCGGCTTCAGTCTGCTCGAAGTTATCGCGGCGATTTTGTTGTTGGCGATCACGTTCGCTGCGCTGATGCAGGTAGCTGGCGGCTCGATTCGGTTGACACAGAATGCTTCCGCGCATAGCGAAGCAGCAATGTGGGCGAGCTCATTGCTGGATAGCTCTTTTGTGCTTGATCCGCTGCACTCGGGCACCACGGAAGGCCGCTTCGACTCGCGTTACCACTGGCGCATGCAAGTCACGCCGTGGACGGGCGTAGGCGCCAGTGACACCAGTGGGCCATTGCGACTGTACCGGCTCGACCTGACGGTGCTTTGGGGGCGTGCGCCGCGTGAGCAGAGCGCGCATTTCAGCACGCTGCGCGTGATGACAGTCTCGCAAGGGGCGCCATCACCATGAACGCTCGGGCCGCGGAAACGTATCTGATGAGCAGGCATGCCTTGCGCAGCCGTGCCATGAAACGTGCAGCGGGCTTCACCTTGCTCGAGGTACTCGGTGCGTTAGTGCTGCTGTCGCTGTTGTTATTGGGTGTGTACTCCGGCATTCGCACAGCCACCCATACGGTGCATGCGGGTGAGATCAAGATCGGGCAGATGGATCAGATCCGTTCTTCGCAACAGTTTTTGCGCCGTGAGTTGTCGCAAGCCATCGCGCAAGCGATGGCGCACGACCCCGACGGCAACAGCATTTTCTTTACCGGGGATGCGCATGAGATGCGCTTCGTCGCGCCACTACCTGGTTACCTGGGTCGGATGGGTCCGCAGTTGCAGCAGCTCAAACTGGTGTCCGATGGCGAGCACGGCATGCGCCTGGAGGCGAGCTTCGCTGTACTGCCGCCCGATGGCAGCGCACCGCAACAGGTAGGTGATGCGCAAGTGTTGGTCGATGGTATTCGCGGTGGCGGTTTCAGCTATCGCGGTCGCGACAAGACGGGCCAGGTGATGGATTGGCAGGACGACTGGAAAGATAGCCAGCGGATGCCGTCGCTGGTCAGTATCAATCTCACTTTGGACAATGGTCGGGTCTGGCCGCAACTGCGCGCACCTTTGCGCGTAGATGCCTCTGCCATGCAAGGCGCTGGCGACTTGCTGCGTGGCCTGCGTGGGCCGGGAGCGCCGCAATGAGGCGCGCGCAACGCGGTGTGGCACTGCTGGTGGTGCTATGGGCCTGCACCTTGCTGGCCATTTTGCTCGGCGGCTATGCCGTATTGGCGCGCACCGAGGGCATGCAGGCGCGCTACCAGTTTCAGCAGACCCAAGCGCACTACGCAGCAGAGGCTGGTGTGATGCGTGCGATCTATGCCATGCAGGCACCGCGTCAGGAGGATCGCTGGCTTGCCGATGGGCGCAGCTACCCCTTCGATTTTGATGGCACGGCGGTGACCGTGGCGATCACTTCCGAGAGCGGCAAGGTGGATCTCAACGCCGCGACACCGGCCGTGCTCACCGGTCTGTTCCAAGCTGCCGGGCTCGATCCCGCGCACGCCGCAGTACTGGCACAGGCGGTGGTGGACTGGCGCAGCTTTGGGCTCAGCACCGATCAGGTGGCGCAAAAGAAAGCGGCCTACCAGGCCGCCGGTCGCGACTACGGCCCGCGCAACGGTCCATTCGCCAGCATCGAGGAGTTGCAAATGGTGCTCGGTATGACCCCGGATATGTATTCGAAGGTGGCGCCGGCGGTAACGATCTGGTCTGGCCGCGCTACTCCGGATCCGACCACGGCTCCGCTGCTGGCACTGCTGGCTGCATCGCCCGGTGTCGATCCGCAGCAAGCGGCTCAATTGATCGCAAACCGTTACGCCGGTACCACTGCGGGAATTACGGGGCTGGTTAGTGGTCCCAATGTCACGGATAGTATTCGCTCGGAAGCGGTGCTGGCGGACGGAACGCGTGCTGTCATGCATGCCACGGTACGCTTACAAGGGATGATCCGGCCTGGCTCGCAACCGTTTGCGGTGCTGCGCTGGCAAGAGGGAGACGGGGAATGAGTTCCGCATCGCAGACGCTGCGGCCGCAGATCGATCGCGTACGCCGCGCCTGGTGCGGTTCGCCGCTGCCTGGCTTCTTCACTTGGTGGGGTAGTGAATTACGCGCCCTGTTGCCCGTGCGTTGGCAGACGCTATTGGGTGGGGGCGCCACATGGTGTCTGCTGCAGCACGAAGACGACCAGTGGGTGCTGTATCGCAGCGGTCAGCCGCAATCACTGGCGCGCTGGAGTGACACGCTGGATGCACCGGCGCAGCAGGCCGCCTTGGCCGCTGCTACTACCGATACCGATCGACAGGATCTGCGTCTTGCGCTGTGTTTACCGGCTGCGGCAGTGCTGCGCCGCCGATTGCTGTTACCTATCGCAGCGCGCGATAACCTGCGCCAGGTGGGTGCTTACGAGATGGATCGGCAAACGCCATTTCGCGCCGAGCAGGTGCATTACGACTTGCGCGAATTGACCACGTCATCACCCGAGGGCCGTGCACCGGAAGGTCGCGTGGCGGTCGAGTTGGTAGCCGTGCCACGCGGTGTGCTCGATACGCAGCTGGCGCTACTGAAGGAAGCGAGCATTGCGGTGGATGCCGCTGATCTACGCACCGGCGTCAGCCGACTGGGCGTTGATCTGTTGCCGCGTGATCAAGCGCACGTGCGACGTGATCCGCGGCGCCGACTCAATCTCGCACTGGCCGCCGGCATCGTGCTGTTGGTGCTGCTATGCCTGCTCCAATGGCTGCACAACCGTGAGGCAGCGCTAATCGCGATGCAGTCCGAAGTGGACAGCATGCGCACCGAAGCGCAGCAAGTCTCCAATCTGCGTAAGCAATTGCAGGACAGCGCCGGTGCTGCCGGCTTCCTGGTACGGCGCAAGACGGATGCACCAACCGTGCTCGGCTTGTTGCAGGAACTCACCGCGCGATTGCCGGATGACACTTGGCTAGAGCGCCTTACCGTGGACAACTCCGGCCAAGTCGGCTTCCAAGGGCAGAGCGCTAAAGCAGCCCAACTGGTCGATTTATTGCAGGGCAGTCAGTTGATCACCGGTGCCAACTTTCAGGGCGTGATCCAGCGTGACGCCGTGACCGGCAAGGAGCGCTTCTACATGAATGCGCAGTTGCACGCTCCTACTACCGTCAAACCGTCCAGCCCATCGAATGCGCCGGCCGCCAAGTCGGCTGCCCCGAATGCCAAAGCGGCTACTGACGCCAAGTCAGCGACGCCTGGCAAAGGAGTGGCGCGATGAAGCTCAAACCCATGCGTCCGGCGGAGCGTCGCATTGCCGCCATTCTGCTCTTGCTACTGACCCTCCTGCTTGCGTATTTCATGCTGCTTCATTGGTGGTTCGTAGCGCCGCTGCAAGAGATAAGCAGCGAGATGTCGGATCTGCGCGACACGCAGAGTCGCTACGCGGCGGCGATCGCCGAGAAACCGCAATTGCAGAAACGGCTTGCCACACTGGGTCACGACGCGGCCGACAGCAGCGCCTTCCTCCCCGAGCAGGATGCCAACTCCGCGGCGGCCGGATTGATGCAGCGTGTGGTCGATGCTGTCGCAGCGCATACGCAAGATGGTGCCTGCGAAGTCACCCAGAAAATGCCGGTGCCGAATCCGCCGGAAAGTCACGGTGAACCGTATCGCAAGGTAGCGGTGAGCATCAGCCTGCGTTGCGATATGCAGCCATTGGGCGAGTTGCTGTATGCGCTGGAGCACGGCACGCCATACGTATTCGTGGACGACTTCAGTGCGTATCGCAATCCCGTGATGGCTGCGCAGCGCGTGGCCGGTGCATCGCTGGAAGTGCAATTCACGCTGTCTGGCTACATACGCAGCGCAGCGCCGGCAAGCGGTTCCTCCTCCGCGGCAGCGCCATCGGCGGAGGATGCGCCATGAAGGCCGCCACACAGCGTAGCCTGACACCGGTACTGGTGATCGTCGCGGTCATTTTCGGCGTACTGCTGCTGGTGCTGCTCGCCGGCGTAGGGCAAGGCGTGCACTGGGATGCGCCGCGCGAAACAGAGGCACTGCCGGTGGCGCACAGCGCGACACTGCCGCCTCCTGCACCATTGGCGAGTTATGCATCGGTCTGGGAGCACCCGCTGTTCAGTAGCGATCGCAAGCCGATGGTTAGCGCGGCGACGGGCGGTGGCGTGAGCCTGGGTGATCTCGAGCTCACTGGCATCATCATCACGCCCGAGCTGCACATGGCGCTATTGCGCGACAAGAGCTCAGCCAACAAAGACAAAGAAGTGCGCGTGCGCCAAGGCGACGCCCTACCGGACGGTAGCTGGACACTGGTCGATCTGCAGCCGCGCTCGGCAATTTTTGCGTCATCCAGCGGGCGCACCGAGCTGAAGTTGCCAGCAGGTGCACCCATCGATGCCTTGCCGACCACGACCTCCGATCCTGCTCAACAAACGCCGGGTGCAGCGACCATGCAGCGTGTGAACCCGGGTCAACCCAATTTCCAGATCCATCAGCCGCCACCCCCGCCGCCGCCCTCGGGCGAACAGTTGCAGCGCATCCTCAAGGTCAAAGCTGCCATTCTCAAGCAGCGCGCCCAGCCGTCCGGTGCCGACGCAGGAGTACATTGATCCATGTCACGCAAACCTATGCATCTACTTATTCGAACCGGCGCGATAGCACTAGTGGTCGGGTTATTTGGCTGCTCCAGTTTGTCTATGCCAAAGGCTCACGACGATGGCGTATTGCAGCGCGAAGCGATGGCGGGCACCGAATTGCCGCCGCCCAAGCCGCTGCCATTGAATACCGCATCGCAGCCATCTAATGGCAATGCATTGTCGCCAGAGATCAGCAACGGCAATGGGCGTTTCATCCAGCCCACGGGATTGGCAAAGCCACGACCCGCGGCCAGTGGTGCTGGCGCGGTGACCTTCAACTTCGAGAATCAGCCGGTACAGGCGGTGGTGAAGGCCATCCTTGGCGACCTGCTCAAGCAGAACTACACCATCGTGCCGGGCGTACAGGGCAATATTTCGTTCTCGACCTCCGAGCCGGTGGACGCGAGCCAGGCGTTGCCGATTCTGGAGACCTTGCTGTCCTGGACGCACAACGCACTCGTGCAGCGCAACGGCAGTTATGTCGTGGTTCCGGAAAAGGATGCCGTTGCCGGCAACCTTGTGCCGAGCCTTGGCGCCAACGTACTGCAAGGTGGTTTGCAGGCGCGGATGTTCATGCTGCACTACATCTCCGCTGCCGAAATGGCAAAGTTGATCAAACCGTTTGCGCGGCCGGATTCGATTTTGCTGGCCGATTCCAATCGCAATGTGCTGGTGGTCTCCGGCACGCCTGATGAGTTGGAGAACTACGACCGCACTGTGCGCACGTTCGATGTGGACTGGTTGCGCGGCATGTCGATCGGTGTTTTCAGCTTGCAGCACGCCAACGTTACTGAGCTGATGCCTGCGTTGGATGGCTTGTTCGGTGATAAGGGCAGTACACCGTTGGCTGGCATGCTGCGCTTCATCCCGATTCAGCGCACGAATGCGCTGGTGGTGATCAGTACGCAGCAGGCATATTTGAACGAGGTGGGTGACTGGATCGCCAAGTTCGACCTCGGCGGTGGTAACGAGCCCCAGTTGTACGTGTACGACGTGCGCAACATCAAGGCATCGGACCTAGCCAAGTATCTGGCACAGATCTACACCAACGGTGCAGGCAATGGTGGCGACAACGGCGGACAGGTCGGACCGGGCTTGGGCTCAAGCAGCGTAGGCATCGGCAATAACGCCAATGGTTCGGCCAGTGGCATGGGTAGCACCGCGGGCAGCTTCGGTAGCTCCAACACCGGTGGTCTTGGTAGCTCGAGTGGCGGATTGGGTTCTAGTGGTGGTTTCGGCAGCACCTCGACCAATGGCCTTTCTTCGTCCTCTGGTGGCACCACGGGTGGCTTCGGCAGCACCACCGGCAGCACCACCGGCGGCACCGCAGGTGGCAGCACAAGCAGTGCGTTCGGTAGCAGCAATGGCAACAACGCGAACAAAGATCAGGAATACAGTTCTCAGGACGGTAGCGTGCGCATCGGTTCTGTCGATACCAACAACCAGTTGATGGTGCGGGCACGGCCTTCGCAGTGGGCTGAAATCGAGACGGCGATCAAGCGGTTGGACAATGTGCCGCTGCAGGTGCAGATCGAAACACGCATTCTGGAAGTGACGCTCGATGGCGAGCTCAGTTACGGCGTGCAGTGGTACCTGCAGGGACTGGCCAATAGCACTCCGAATTCCAATGGTGTGGCGACCAGCATTTACCCAGGTGCTCATCGCCAGATTGCGCTAGGTGCAGGCGGTAACCAGTACGGTGGTGAGCCGTTCTTCTATTCGTTTCTGAGTAGCAACGGCAAGTTCCAGGTGGCACTCAGAGCGCTCGAAACCAGTAGCAATACCAAGACGCTGTCGGCGCCTTCGCTCGTGGTGCTCAATAATCAGGTCGCACATATCCAGGTGGGTAACCAGATACCTGTCAACCAGACCTCGATCGTTGCGGGACTTGGCACAGGTACAAGCACGAACACCACAGCCAGTACCGTGACTTATCTACCGACGGGCGTGATCCTGGATGTGCAGCCACGCGTGAATCCAGGTGGCTTGGTGTATCTCAATGTAGAGCAGCAAGTTAGCGCGACCCAGGGTGATGCCAATACACAGGGCAACTTCACCATTGCTCAGCGTGAAGTGGGTACCCAGGTTGCTGTACAGAGTGGACAGACCGTATTACTTGGAGGCCTGATCCAACAGCAGGACACGGTAACCGACACGGGCATTCCTGTTCTGAATCGCATTCCGGTACTGGGGAAATTGTTTGGCAGCACGGATCACAAGCGCACGCGCACCGAGCTCATCGTGCTTATCACACCAAAGGTCATCACCAACAGTGATGAAGCCAAGCAGGTGACCGATGAGTACGCGAGCAAGTTCGAGTCGCTGGCGCCGTTCCGGCATACATCCGCCGCGACACCAGTGCCCGTTTCAAGCTCAAACTCAAACGTGACGACGACACCTTTGAAACCTTAACTGGAAGCTTTAGCGCTGAAGTGCCGGCCAGCACAGCGCGCGCCGGCGGCTAACCGCTGAGAGTCGCTAACAGAACGGCTGCACAGTAGTTTTGTTAGTGGCTCTAAGATACGAGTGCATGAACAGCACTCATATCAACGTATTCCCGATCACTCCGCTGCTGCCGGAGATCCGCGACTCGCTTGCCGCATCATCGCGGCTGGTGCTTGAGGCGCCGCCGGGCGCCGGTAAAACCACGCAAGTACCGCTGGCGTTGCTTGATGCGCCATGGCTGGCTGGCGCCAAGATACTGATGCTGGAACCACGCCGTATTGCTGCGCGTGCAGCAGCACAATTCATGTCGCAACAGTTGGGCGAGGAGATCGGTGGCACGGTCGGTTATCGCATTCGCTTCGAGTCGAAGGTGAGTGCGGCTACGCGGATCGAAGTGGTGACCGAGGGCATTCTTACCCGGTTGATTCAGGACGATCCTGAGCTGACTGGTATCGGTGCGATCTTGTTCGACGAATTTCACGAACGTCATTTGGCGGGTGATCTCGGTGCGGCATTGGCGCTCGATGTACAGGCCACTTTACGTCCCGATCTGCGCTTGGTGGTGATGTCGGCTACGCTTGATGGCGAGCGTATTGCGCAATGGCTAGACGCACCGCGCATCTCCAGCCCCGGCCGTAGCTACCCCGTGCGCATTGAATACCCACCCGCACGCACGCAGGAAAGTACCGAGCATCAGCTCGCACGCGTAGCGCGGCAGGCGCTGGAAGAGAGCGATGGTGATGTGCTGGCTTTCTTGCCTGGCCGGCGCGAGATCGCACGGACGCAATCGGTACTCCTGCAGAGCCTGGACCGCGATGATGTCGAAGTGGTGATGCTGCATGGCGAGCTGTCGCTAGCCGAGCAGCAGCTCGCCTTGAATCCTGCGGAAGTCGGTACGCGACGCATCGTGCTGGCTACCAATGTGGCCGAATCCAGCGTCACGCTGCCGGGTATCCGTGCAGTGATCGATAGCGGCCTCGCACGCGAACCACGCTTCGATCCGAACTCGGGCTTTACCCGATTGGAGACGGTCAATATCTCGCAGGCATCCGCTGATCAGCGTGCCGGTCGTGCCGGTCGTGTGGCAGAAGGTACGACGTACCGACTGTGGCCGCAGAGCAAGCGGCTCGATGCGGCGCGTACGGCTGAGATCACCCAGGCTGAGCTGTCCGGCCTTGCGTTGGAATTGGCCGCATGGGGAAGTGCCCAGCTGCCATGGCTGGATTCGCCACCGTCTGGCGCATTGGCTCAGGCGCACGAACTTTTGAGTAACCTCGGCGCGCTCGATAACCAACAACGCATCACGCCATTAGGGCGCCGGATGCTTGAGCTCGGTGCAACGCCACGTCTCGGTGCGGCCGCACTGCGCGCACCGGTCGAGCTACGTGCGCTGATTGCCGATTTGCTGTCGCTGATGGAAGCACGCTCTCCGCTGCGTGGTGAACAAGCTCGCAGCGATGACTTTCGGGTGCGTGTGGCCGCCTTACATGCCTGGCGCGATCGCCGTAGTGCGGGTGCACGCGGTGGTGTCGATGCGGGCGCGCTGGCGGCAATAGAGCAGGCGAGCAAAGGCTGGCGCCGTCGTCTGGACGTACGCAGTGCGGCGAGTGGTATGCCAGATAGCCACGCGGTGGGTGATTTATTGCTGCATGCCTTCCCGGATCGCATTGCACGTCGTGATGACAACCAGCCGCTGCGCTACACGCTCGCTAACGGTCGCGGTGCGCGTTTGCATGAGAACACCGCATTGCTGGGCGAGCCGTGGCTGGTTGCGCTGGATGTGCGCTTTGAAGCGCGCGACAGCCTGATTCTCGCTGCGGCACCTTTGGACTTGCGTGTGCTGGAACGCGATTTTCCGCAGCAGTTCGTACGTGAACGCACGCTGCGTTGGAATGATGATCGCAACGCCGTGGAAGCGTTCGAGGAACACCGTTACGGCGCGATCATGCTCGATCGACGTAGTGTGCCGGTCAAAGCAGAAGACGCCTTGCCTGCATTGCTTGCCGCCGTACGCTCGAAAGGTATCGATGCCCTGCCGTGGAGCGAGCAAGCACGGCGCCTTCGTGCACGTATGCAAGCACTACGCGAGTGGATGCCGGAAGAAGGTCTGCCCGATGTATCCGACACGAGATTGCTCGCCACACTCGACGAATGGTTAGCTCCGTATTTGAACGGCAAGCGGCGGCTCGATGCACTGAGCACCGAGGAACTATCGCAAGCACTCAGTGCGCTATTCGATTACGAGCAGCGACGACTGCTGGATGCGCAAGCACCGGACAGTCTCACTGTGCCCAGCGGGCAGAACCGCCGATTGGAATATGCACCGGATGAACCACCCGTGCTGGCGGTGAAGCTGCAGGAGTTGTTTGGTCTTGCCGATACACCGCGTGTAGGCGGCGGCCGCATTCCCGTAACGCTGCATTTGTTGTCACCGGCCGGTCGACCGATCCAGGTCACGCAAGATCTGAAAGGCTTCTGGGAGCGCACCTATCCCGAAGTGAAAAAAGAACTGAAAGGCCGTTACCCGCGTCACCCATGGCCGGACGATCCGTGGACCGCGACGCCGACACATCGGGCGAAGCCGCGGGGTTGATGCTATCGAGTGCTGCGGTGTTGGGGTTCGCAAGCTCACCGCCAACCTACGCGGCGTCGCTCTGTAGGTTGGGTGGAGCGCAGTGATACCCAACACAGGCCACCGTAGCGCTCCTACTCGACGCTCTATACATCAGTCATTAAACCTCTGCCTTAAAGGTTTTCCCCAAGCGTTCGCCACGCCCGAAGTAGTGACGAAACACATAGAACAGTGGCTGGTATTGCTGCGGGTCGATATGCGATGTGCCCGGCACCACGATGTCGGCATGCGCATGCACTTTGGTTACATGGAGCTCCACGGTGACGTAGCCTTCGGCACTACCGCGCCAGGCTTCCAGTGCACGCGGCGTGGCATCACACACGCGTGCCTCGAGTTGCAGTGGCGCTTCAGCAATACGCGGCGCACCTATATCCAGCGAAGGCAGTGCATGCCAGCCTGCCAATGCAAATTTATCCGCTTCATGGCGATAGCCGGTCTCCCGTTTCCAGTCCGGTACCGGGTCGTGGCCGGTGGTCGGCGCCAGGCGTTCAATAGCCTCGTGCATGCTTTCATCAGCGAGGTTGAGCACGCAATCGCGTTCGCGCAGTAGGTTGGTCAAGCCTTGTCCTCCACCGGCAAGGCCGATCACGACGCGATCGGCCAATGCCCATGCGGATGACATGGGCGTGATATTGGCTGAGCCATCGGGGTTGCGTGTGGTGATCAGCACGACGGGAGTACCGAAGTACAGGATCGATGGCTGGATAAGCAACGTATCGGGGGCGTGGTAGATGTCCATGCCAAAAGTCTTGCCGGTTTGGCCTGATGCATGGTTCGTTGCATAACGAAATATCTGGCCAGAGCCGGCACTAAACTACGCGCATGTCCGAAGCCACTTCGCTCAATCGTTATCAATTGGCCGAGCTAGGCGCACTACTGGCCGAGCCGGCGCGTGCGGCCATGTTGCTGGCCTTGATGGATGGCAGCGCGCGTCCTGCTGGCGAGTTGGCGCAAGCCGCCGGCGTAGGCGCGGCCACTGCCAGTGCACACCTCAAGCGCTTGCTGGAAGGCGGTTTGTTAGGTGTGCATGTTCAAGGCCGTCATCGTTATTACCGATTAGCTGACGATGAGGTGGCGGCATGGCTGGAAGCGATGGCATTGCCGCGTGCACCGCGCCCCGTACGAGTCGCTGTATCCGATCCCGCGCTGTGCCGTGCCCGCACCTGTTATCGCCATCTGGCAGGTCAGCTCGGTGTTGCCGTGTGCGAAGCGTGGTTGGAGCGTGGCTGGCTGCAATCGAAGAGTGATGGTCTGTGTCTGTTGCCGACGGCCGTAGACGCGCTGATGGAGGCGGGTTGGCAATCGTTATCGACCGAGCGTCTGTTGCGTTTGCGTGGCCGTGGTTGCCTGGATTGGACCGAGCGCCGACTGCACGTTGGTGGTCCGCTCGGTGTGGCACTCACCGATGCGATGCTGGACGCCGGCTGGTTGCGTCGGGCCAGTCGCAGCCGTGCACTGTTGCCTAGTGCGGATGGCTTACGTCGATTGGCGGCGCTGGGTGTGCGGGTGGAGTGACGTCGCAGGTGCAGGTTGCTTCGTTCACCCGCGAAGGTGTCTTATAGGCATTCGTCCAACATCAAAGGAGGGATGTCCCATGAACAAACGTTTGGGTTTTATGGCGCTCGCATTGCTGTTTTCTCCCGTGCTTGTCCATGCGTCATGTGACGCAGTGAAGGCTGACATCGACGCGAAGATCAAGGCGAACGGTGTGTCCAACTACACCCTCGATGTCGTTTCGGCGGATCAAGCGGGACAGGGCGGCAAGGTGGTTGGTCAGTGTGAGGATGGCAAGCAGATCGTCTATAGCCGCAGCGAGGGGATGGCTTCCAGCGGTGATAGCGCGGCCAAGTCGACGCACCACAGTCATCCGATGATGAAGAGCGGTGCAATGAAAAATGATGCCATGAAGAAGAGCGACAGCATGGACAACAACATGATGACGTCACCGGCGCCTTCCTCATCCAGCCATTGATCGGTACGCATGCAATGACAAAGGGGCGCCATGAGGCGCCCCTTTTATTTGCCGTGTCGTTGTGCTTCGGCATTAATGGACGGCAGTTTAGGAAGTTGCGTTGATATATCGATGGATATATCGATCTAAAAGCATATTAAATCTATCAAAATGACAAATGAAGACTCACGCATAAATGCGAATCTGGCATGACGATATGAGATCTCAGGTTTATTATTGATTTATCGCAATAGCTTGCGATTGGTCTTTGGTCTTTGTTCTACATTAAAGAATTACTTGTCGTGAATATTTTGACTAAGGTGCATGAGGCATGTGTCCGGGATGGTTGTAGTTAAGACTGGTAATCTATTGAAAGTGGGCGTTGATGCGAGATTTGAGGCGTTTTTGCAACATATATGCACGCATATAATACGACTATTATGGTAATTCAGTAATGTGACGGGCGTGTCTTTTTTGTCGGCAAGATATTACTAATGCATAAATCTCTGCATACACAAAAGTATTTGGGCCGTGAATATGAGTGCTTGTCATGTGATTTAAGTCACTCGATACGCAAATAACATTTGACTATGGGCATGTTTAAAAACTACTTTGCGGAATCCGTCATGACGCATTTCGACGGATGATCCTGCGACGAAGCATTGATTGGGGGAGTTGCATCGTTTGAGCGATACCCATGTGCCGCCCTCTAGGGAGTGAAGGGGGAGTGGTGGCCGCTAGGGTGCTCAAGGGGTCGGCTAGGCAATCTTGAAACATGGAGTCGCGTTTTCGCGCGACATGTCATTGCCACGGGGTCCGCGTGACCGCGATAGGTCCGCTCGTCCCGCTTTTGGGGAGTTTTCTAATGTCGAGTCATTTTCGTTTGAAGCTATTGGCCGCAGCCATTGGCATGGCTACGGCCGCATCGCTTTCTGCCGCACCGGCAACCAACGCGATCAGTAATTTCGCCACGGTGAGGCACGCCACGGAGTTGAGGAACGGCGATGCGGTCGTTGGTGCGCTCGCTTTCTCGCAGCCAATGCACGTGGTCATCGCGCTGAAGCTGCAAAATAAATCGCAACTGGACGCCTATGTGGCGAATCCAAAGAACAAGGCGCTGACTGCGACCGAATTCGCTGCGCAATACGCACCCACCGTGGCGCAGGCGCAGGCGATGGCGAATTATTTGAAGCAGTCCGGCTTCACCAACGTCACCATCGCGCCAAACCGCATGCTGGTTGAGGCCGATGGCCATGCAGACACCGCACAGGCGGCTTTCAATACCTCGTTCGTACATGTGCATACACACGACGGGCGTGATGCCTATGCCAACTCCAGTGACGTGATGATCCCGGCGTCGTTACAGAGTTCAGTGCTCTCCGTGCTCGGTGTTGAAAACGTGCATGTTTCGCATACCTTTGCGCGTCGACTGACCAATAACTCGGTGCATCCGAACGCAACGGGTGGAACGGCGGTCGGCCACAACCCCACCGATTTCCCGAAGATTTACGGCGCCAGCAGTCTCGCTGCCGCAACAACCGTGACGGTGGGTAGCATTACTTCGGGCCAGATGAGCGACGTGCTCAGCGATACCAAGTCTTTCGAGAGTACCAACAGTCTGACATCGCTCGTTCCGTCGATCGAGGGTACCGGCAACACCGGTAGCGTTTCGGCAAGCGGCGACGGCGAATGGGATCTGGATATCCAGGACATCCTCGCGATGTCGGGCGGCCTGAAGAGCCTGATCCTTTACGATGCAGCCTCGCTTAGCGACGCCGCGCTCACCACCGATTACAACCTGGCGGTGACCGACAATACGGCGCGGGTGATCAACGTCTCGTTGGGCGAGTGCGAAACCGATGCGCAGTCGGCAGGCACGACCACGGCGGAAGATCAGGTCTTCGAGCAGGCCGTTGCGCAGGGGCAAACCTTCTCGGTGTCTGCGGGCGATTCCGGCGCGAATGAATGCGGCACCGGCAGCGGCACCACACCAAGCTGGCCAGCCAGTTCGCAGTACGTGGTCGCGGCAGGCGGCACCGAGCTGTACACCACCAGCACCACCACCTGGACCAGCGAGACGGTATGGAACAATCTCAGCGAGAATGAAGGTGCTACCGGCGGCAGCCCCAGCACGTTCGAGCCGATTCCGAGCTGGCAGAAGGGTGTCGCTGGAATCACCAACCAGACCTATCGTGGTGTGCCCGATATCGCTTTCGATGCAAGCCCGGATTCCGGCGCCTTGGTGATCGTCGACGGTCAGTCCAACCAGCAGATCGGCGGTACCAGCCTGGCTTCACCATTGTTCGTGGGCTCGTGGGCGCGTATCGAGGCGGCGAATGGCGGCAACATCGGTTTTGCCGCTCCGCTGATCTACAAGGCAGCGGGTGCCAATTATGCGGCTGACTTTCACGACATCACCTCAGGCAACAATGATGGTGAAACAGCCGGCACGGGATGGGATTACACCACCGGTTGGGGCAGCCTGATCGTCAACCAGCTATCCAGCAACATCACGGGCACCACCACTACGGGTGACCCGGTGGCCAGCTTCACCGATTCGGTGAGTGGCCTGACGGTGAGTTTCACCAATACCTCCACCGATACCGGTGGCACGATCAGCACCTACGCGTGGAATTTTGGCGACGGAAGCACCTCGACCTCAGCCAGTCCCAGCCACACCTATAGTGCTGCGGGTACATACACCGTGACGTTTGAGGTGACTGACAACACCGGTGCCACCAGCACGAAGACCGGCTCGGTGACGGTGACGGCAGCGGCAGGTGGTGATCCGGTGGCGAGCTTCACCGACACGACCAGCGGCCTCACCGCGACCTTCACCAACACCTCCACGGATACCGGCGGCACGATCAGTACGTATGCCTGGAACTTCGGTGACGGCAGCACCTCGACCTCGGCCAGCCCGAGCCACACTTATGCCGCGGCAGGCACCTACACGGTGTCGTTGGAAGTGACCGACAACACCGGTGCGACCAGCACCAAGAGCGGTTCGGTGACGGTCACCAGCAGTAGCACGCCGACACAGCTGCTCGTCAACACCGGCTTCGAAACCGGCAAGGCGACACCGTGGACGATGACGGCGGGTGTCTTGTGCAGTACCTCTACCTCGTCATCCAGTTACTGCGGTAGCGGCGAGACTTCGCATTCCGGTTCGTGGTTTGCGTGGTTAGACGGATATGGCTCATCGCACACGGATACGGTATCGCAGTCGGTAGCGATTCCGAGCGGCAAGTCCGTGGCGACGTTGCAGTACTACCTGCATATCGACTCGACCAAGAAGACCGCCGTCGATACCTTCACCGTCCAAGTGCTGAATTCGTCCGGTACGGTGTTGTCGACGTTGGCTACCTTCACAAGTCTCAACACCAACACTGGCTATGCGGTGGAGACGGCCAACCTGGCGCCGTACATCGGCCAGACCGTCACCATCAAGTTCACCGGTAAGGAGACCTCGTCGTCAGGGAACACGGACTTCACGCTCGACGATGTCACCTTGACTGTGCAGTAATTCAGCTGAATGCATGTGCGCACATGAAGGTGCGCACATGAGGGTATTCGCGAACTAAAGGCCCGGTCGGTAACGATCGGGCCTTCTTATTTGCTAGGCCTGATCGACGATGACCTGATTGCGCGGCGCGATCATGCGACCATGTAGATATGACGCAAATATCTTCATCCCGCGTGGCAATTATTGGTGGCGGCCCGGCCGGCTTGATGGCGGCCGAAGTGGCGTGCGCCGCTGGCGCACAAGTCGATCTGTACGACAGCATGGGCTCGGTCGGCCGGAAGTTTCTGCTCGCTGGCAAAGGTGGACTCAATCTCACGCATGGCGAACCCTTTGCGCGTTTCGTAGAGCGCTACGGTGAGCGTCACGTTGAGATCGAACACTGGTTACGTGCCTTCGATGCGGATGCGCTGCGTGCATGGGCAAGTGGGTTGGGTGTAGAAACCTTCGTCGGCAGTTCCGGCCGCGTGTTTCCAGTCGATCTGAAAGCGGCGCCGTTGCTGCGTGGTTGGGTACGCCGATTGCATGCGAGTGGCGTGCGGTTTCACATGCATCATCGCTGGCTCGGTTGGCACGACGACAGCGCATTGCATTTTGCTACTGCGGACGGCGAGCGTGCTGTGCATGCCGATGCGTTGGTTCTCGCACTCGGTGGGGCGAGCTGGCCGCAGCTCGGTACAGATGGTGGGTGGGTAGCACCGCTGCAGCAGGTCGGTATCGATATGGCGCCGTTGCAACCGGCCAACTGCGGTTTCGAGATGTCGTGGAGCGAACACTTGATCACCCGCTTTGCGGGCGCACCCTTGAAGGCCATCGTTGCGCATTGGGTTGATCGACACGGTGTCGCGCACACGCGCCAGGGGGAGTGCGTGCTCAGCGAGTACGGCATCGAAGGCAGCCTGATCTATGCGATCGGTGCCGAATTGCGAGAGCAGATAGCTTCGCAAGGCGAAGCGCGGCTACACCTCGATCTGGCGCCGGGCTACACCCAGGCCGTGCTCGCCGAACGACTCGGGGCACCGCGCGGTAAGCACAGCATCGGTGACTGGCTGCGGCGCCGCGCCGGGCTCGACCCAGTGAAATGCGCGCTGGTCTTCGAGCTCACCGACAAGCCGACGCTGGCGGCTCCGAATGCGCTGGCCACACAGATCAAAGCGCTCCCGTTGCGCTTGCGTGCGCCGCGTCCCATGGCGGAAGCGATCAGTACCGCGGGTGGTGTCCGGCTGGAGGCGCTGGACGAGAACCTGATGTCGCGCACACGCCCCGGTGTGTTCTTTGCCGGTGAAATGCTCGACTGGGAGGCGCCTACAGGGGGCTATCTGTTGACGGCATGTTTTGCCAGTGGCTTACTCGCTGGTCGCGGGGCGACGCGCTGGCTTGAGGCAGGGGCGCCTAGATCGTAGGAGGCACTTGGGAGACGAACGAGAGAGGATCTCATCACGTGTGTGGTCAACGTTTTGCCGCCAGGCGCGTTAAGGCACCCTTCCCCGATGATCATGACGTCGATAGATGTGCCAGAAGTCACCGTAGACACATCCGGTGTGAATAGTCTGTGCTATTCCTATCGATGGTCGTGCTGATGGTCTCGCAACACTCTGCCTTGTCACACATGGCGCTGGCATCCCATGTTACTGATTCCACACCTCCCTCTTGAATGCACAGAATTCCCCTGCATGCCTCGAGCGAGGCAACGTGAGCACCCAAAAGAAAAAAACCTGATGACTGCATGAACTATGTGCCGCTAAACGCACACTGACAGTCTGCTGACGACGAATGTGCCGCGTCGGGTGACTCTGTTTCGACAAATGAAAGTGCTCTTGAATGAGCAAAGACCTGGAGATGGTTATGAGCACCGACACCCCACGAGCAACCGGACATGTTCAGAAGAAGCGCGGTGTGCTCATCGCTGCGATCGTCATCATTGCGGCGATTGTCCTGGTCGTGTTCCATCTCTTGACTGGCGCGAAGCCTCAAAGAGGCACGCCGCCGCAAGTGGTGAGCGTGGCCGCCGCAACCCTGGGTGATATGCCGGAAATTCTGAGTGAGCTGGGCACGGTGACACCCGTGGCCACCGTCAACGTATTGCCGCAATTGAGTGGCTATTTGACTGCAGTGGGTTATCAGGAAGGCCAGGATGTGACGAAAGGGCAGTTCCTCGCCCAGATCGATCCGCGCCAGTACGAGATCAGCAAGCAGCAGGCCGAGGCCCAATTGGCCAAGGATCAGGCGAGCCTTGCACAAGCCCGTACCGACCTTGCCCGTTACACGCAGCTGCACGAGCAGAAGTCGATCGCCGAGCAGACCTATGTCGACCAGCAGTTCACCGTCCAGCAGGATGAGGCTGCAGTGAAAGCCGACCTGGCGAGCATCGCGCAGTACGATCTCGATCTTGCCTATTGCCACATCACCGCGCCGGTGGCTGGGCGGGTGGGTCTGCGCCTGGTCGATCCGGGCAACTACGTGACGCAGTCGACCTCGCCGGGCATCGTGACGATCACCACGATGAAGCCGACGACGGTGCAATTCACCGTACCGCAAAACTCGCTGAGCAAAGTGTTGCAGCGATTCAATAGCGCCGATACCAAGCTGACGGTCACGGCGTATAACAGCGACAACACCAAGCAAATCGCCACGGGCACGCTGTACGCACTCAGCAATCAGATGGCCACCAGTACCGGTACGGTAGCCCTGCGCGCGACGTTCCCCAACGACGACGAAGCGCTGTACCCGAACGAGTTCGTCAACGTCAAATTGTTGGTCGACACCCTTCAGCAAGCGGTGTTGGTGCCGACACCTGCGGTGCAAAGCGGCGCGCCGGGTGATTACGTCTATCTGGTCAACGATGATCAAACTGTCTCGGTGCACAAAGTGACCCAGGGCCCGAGCGACGGCAAGAATACGGTGATTCTGTCGGGCCTCACGGCAGGCCAGACCGTCGTCACCGACGGCATGGATCGCTTGAGCGATGGCGCCAAGATAAAGGTCGCCGCGGCGAAGTCGGCTGACGCAGGCGGTGCTCCGGCATCGGCTTCATCCGCGGCAGGTGCGCAGTCGCAGAGTGGGAAGCGGAAGCACGGTTCCGCCTCTGCCTCCGCCTCTCAAGCTTCGTAAGCGGCGGACCGCGAGCCGATGAACATTTCCCGCCTGTTCGTACTCAGGCCGGTGGCTACGTCGCTGCTGATGATCGCCCTTGTGTTGGTGGGCCTCGTCGCGGTGCGTTTCCTGCCGGTCTCGTCGCTGCCCGATGTCGACTATCCGACGATCCAGGTGCAGACCTTCTACCCCGGTGCCAGCCCCACGGTGATGGCGACCACGGTGACCGCGCCGCTGGAAGTACAGCTCGGCGAAATCCCCGGCTTGCAGCAGATGACCTCGAGCAGTTCTGCCGGGGCTTCTGTCATCACCTTGCAGTTCGATCTATCGCTCAACCTCGACGTTGCCGAGCAGAACGTGCAGGAGGCGATCAACGCGGCCAACAGTTTGCTGCCCAGCGGCCTGCCAGCACCGCCGACTTACGCCAAGGTCAATCCCGCCGACCAGCCGATTCTCACCTTGGCGGTTACGTCTGATTCGATGTCGCTGCCGCAATTGCAGGATGTCGCCAACAACCGACTCGGCGCGAAGATTTCCGAAGTGTCGGGCGTTGGCTTGGTCACACCGGCGGGCGGCAATGTGCCCGCGGTCAGGGTCGAGGCCGACCCGCAGAAACTGGCCGCCTACGGACTCAACATCGACGATCTGCGTTCCTTGATCGCGAACGTCAACGTCAGTCAGCCCAAGGGTAATTTCGACGGCCCGAAACTCGATTACACGATCAACGGCAACGACCAGATTCAGGACCCGCAGGATTACCTCAACACGGTGATCTCTTACCAGAACGGCGCGCCGGTGTTCCTGCGTGACGTTGCGAGTGTCACTCAGTCCGCACAAAACACGGAGCAGGGCGCCTGGTTCAACAAGACGCAGGCGATTGTGCTCAACGTGCAGCGCCAACCCGGCGCGAACGTGATCGCTACAGTCAACCAGATCAAGAAAGAGTTGCCTCAACTGGAGTCCACGCTGCCGGCGGGAATGAAGGTCGAGATCGTTTCCGACAGCACCGGTGTGATCCGTTCATCGGTTTCCGATGCGGCGTTCGAGTTGGTGCTGGCGATCGTGCTAGTGGTGCTGGTGATCTTCGTGTTCCTGCGCAATGTGCCGGCCACGATCATCCCGAGCATCTCCGTACCGGTCTCGCTGATTGGCACGCTGGCGGTGATGTACCAGCTCAATTATTCGATCGACAATCTCTCGCTGATGGCGCTGATTATCGCCACCGGTTTCGTCGTCGACGACTCGATCGTCATGATCGAGAACATCGTGCGTTATCTGGAGGAAGGCGAGACGCCGCTAAATGCCGCGCTGATTGGTGCTGGGCAAATCGGTTTCACGATTCTCTCGCTAACGGTTTCGTTGATCGCGGTGCTGATCCCGCTGTTGTTCATGGGTGGCGTGATCGGACGTCTGTTCAGTGAATTCGCCGTCACACTTGCCGTGACCATCGTGCTCTCCGGTGTGGTCTCGTTGACCTTGGTGCCGATGCTTTGCGCGCGCTTGCTGCGGGCGCAGAAGGAACGGCATCCGAGTCGGTTTGAGCGCATCAGCGAAGGCCTGTTCCAAAAAACGCTGAATGCCTATGAGCGTGGCCTGCGCTTTGTGATGGCGCGCCAGACGATGACGCTGTTCGTATTCCTCGCCACCGTGGTGTTGACCGTGATCCTGTACATCACGATCCCCAAGGGCTTGTTCCCGGTGCAGGACGTGGGCGTGATCCAGGGCATCAGCGTTGCCGACAATTCGGTGTCGTACAAAGCGATGGTAGAGCGTCAGTCTGCTTTGGCCGACGCGATTCTCAAAGATCCGAACGTCGTCGGGCTGACCTCGTATGTCGGTATCGACGGCACCAATACCACGCTCAACAACGGCCGCTTCCTGATCAATCTGAAAGACCGCGATGATCGCTCGCGGACTGCGGCGGAAATTGCCCGAGATTTGCAGAAGGAGGTCGCGAATATTCCGGGTATCAGACTGTATCTGCAGCCTGAGCAGGACCTCACGCTCGACACCACTGTGTCACCGAACCAATACCAGTTCGTGCTGAGAGGGCCGAACCAGCAGACCTTCATGCAATACGTGCCCGACCTGATCGCACGCATGAAGAAGATCACGTCGATTACCGATGTGACCAGCGATCTGAATAACGATGGTTTGAGCGTAAATGTCGAGGTCAATCGACAGTTGGCCGCACGCTACGGTATTACGGCGGCAACGATCGACAATGCGCTTTACGATGCCTTGGGTCAGCGCATCGTATCGACCATCTTCGATCAATCCAGCCAGTACCGCGTGATTCTGGTTGCCAAGCCGGAGAGCCTGCCGACGCTCGAATCCCTGGGTAATTTGTATTTGCCCAGTCAGACCAGCAGCAGTGGTCAGGTGCCGTTGAAAGGCATCGCCAAGATCAACATCACCAAGTCGCCGCTGGTGATCAGCCATCTGGCGCAGTTCCCCGCCGTCACCATTTCGTTCAATCTGGCCAAGGATGCTTCGCTGAGCAAGGCGGTAGCCGAGGTCAATCAGGCCGAGCAGGCGGTGCATCTGCCGTCATCGATTACCTCCTCGTTCCAGGGCGCCGCGCAGGCGTTCCAGGATTCGCTATCCAGCGAGGTGTATCTGCTGATCGCCGCGCTGGTTGCCGTCTACATCGTGCTTGGCGTGCTGTACGAAAGCTTCATCCACCCAGTGACGATTCTTTCGACGCTGCCCTCGGCGGGCATCGGTGCTTTGCTGGCATTGATGATCGCGGGCAGTGATCTGGATGTGATCGGCATCATCGGCATCGTGTTGCTGATCGGTATCGTCAAGAAGAACGCGATCATGATCGTGGACTTCGCACTCGAGGCGGAGCGTCAACACGGCAAGCCGCCGGCGGAGGCGATTTTCGAAGCCTCGCTGTTGCGCTTCCGACCCATCCTGATGACCACACTGGCGGCGATGCTTGGTGCATTGCCGATGTTGCTTGGCACCGGCACCGGTTCGGAGCTGCGTCGGCCGCTCGGTCTGGCGATCATCGGTGGTTTGGCCTTGAGCCAGATGCTGACATTGTTTACGACGCCGGTGATTTATCTGTTCTTTGACCGCCTGGCGAAGCGCTTCCAGCGCAAAAATCCCGAGCAGGCGATCGAGCACACGCCGTGAGTATCCCGGGGCTATTCATCAAGCGACCGGTGGCGACCACCTTGTTGGCGGTCGCTATCCTGCTGTCCGGCATGCTGGCGTATTTCAAGCTGCCAGTGGCGCCATTGCCGAATATCACCTTCCCGGTGATTGTGGTGCAGGCGAGCATGGCGGGCGCCAGTCCGGACATCATGGCGTCGACGGTGGCCGCACCCTTGGAGCGGCGTCTTGGCACCATCGCCGATGTCAGCGAGCTGACCTCTCAGAGTTCGGTGGGCTCGTCGCAGATCGTCATCCAGTTCGGGTTGAATCGGGACATCAACGGTGCCGCTCGCGACGTGCAGGCCGCCATCCAGGCCGCACGTGCGGACTTGCCATCCACGTTGCGCAATAACCCGACCTATCGCGAATATAACCCGTCCGATTCGCCAATCATGGTGTTGGCGTTGACGTCGAAGACGCTGACGCGTGCGCAGCTTTACGATTCGGCCGATTCGGTGATCCAGCAACAGCTGTCGCAGGTCGACGGCGTGGGTCAGATCACACTGGGCGGTAGTGCGTTGCCGTCGGTGCGCGTGGAATTGGAGCCTGATCAGCTCAACAGTTACGGCATTGGTCTGGAAGATGTGCGCGCCGCGATCAGCGCCGCCAACGCCAATAGTGCGAAGGGCCACATTGATCAGGGCGACCAGCGCTTTGAGGTGCTTTCCAACGACCAGATCAGTAAGGCTGCGCCTTACCGCGACCTGGTCGTCGCTTATCGCAACAATGCGCCGGTGTTGCTGCGTGACGTCGCCAGTGTGGAGGACTCCGCAGAAAACCTCCGCAACATGGGGCTCTACAACAACCAGCCCGCCGTGCTGGTGATCGTCTATCCGCTGCCAGGTGGAAATATCGTCAAGACCGTGGCGCAGATTCGCAACGTGCTGCCGTCGATCGAAGCGACTCTGCCGCGCAATGTGCATATCGGTATCGCGGTTGACCGCTCGCAATCGGTGAACGCGGCGGTGAACGATACCGAGCGCACCTTGTTTATCGCGGTGCTGCTGGTTATCGGTGTGGTGTATGTGTTCCTGCAATCGCCGCGGGCGATTCTGGTGCCGGCAGTGGCATTACCGTTGTCGATCATCGGCACTTTCGGACCGATGTATCTACTCGGTTACAGCATCGACAATCTCTCGTTGATGGCGCTGACTATAGGCACCGGCTTCGTCGTCGACGATGCGGTGGTGGTGCTGGAGAACATCGTGCGCCATGTCGAGTCGGGCATGGATGTGGAGGAGGCTGCCCTGAAGGGTAGCGCCGAAGTCAGCTTCACCGTGATCTCGATGAGCCTGTCGTTGATCGCCGTATTCCTGCCGATCCTGTTGATGCCCGGCATCGTTGGTCTGTTGTTCCACGAGTTCGCTGTAACGCTCTCGGTCGCGATCCTGCTTTCGCTGGTGATTTCGCTCACCGTCACGCCGACCATGGCGGCGTACGTGCTAAGCCGCAAGCACGCATTGCATTCCAAAGCTCGCTGGGCAGTGTGGTACGAACGGCAATTCGAGCGTTTCAAGAACGCGTATGCCCGATCGCTCACCGCGGTACTCGACCATGCGCTGCTGGTGGGATTGACGCTCATCGGCTTGATCGTGCTTAACGTGTTCCTGATCAAACTGGTGCCTTCGACCTTCTTTCCGGAGCAGGACAACGGCATCTTGATAGGCCAGATCATTGCCGACCAGAGCATCTCGTTTCAGGCGATGGAGCAGAAGCTCGCACAGCTGCAAGGCATCGTGCAAAAGGATCCGGCGGTGGCTTCGGTGGCGGGCTTCACTGGTGGTCGCGCACTCAACACCGCGAATGTGTTTATCGAACTCAAGCCGCTGGCGGAGCGTAAGATTTCCGCCGCGGAAGTGGTCGAACGTCTACGCCCGAAGCTCAATGCCGTTTCTGGCGCCAAGCTATTCCTGCAGGCGGCACAGGATCTGCATATTGGCGGTCGATCGTCAGCGGCCGAGTATCAATACACATTGACCAGCGACGATCCCGAGGCGCTGTACAAATGGGTGCCCGAGTTGGTGACCGCGCTGGGCAAGGACCGCAGCCGGATGACGGATGTGAACTCGGATCTGCAACAGAACGGCCTGCAGATCTATGTGAACTTCAATCGTCCCACGGCTGCGCGCTATGGCTTCGCACCCAACCAGATCGACAATGTGCTCTACGACGCTTTCGGTCAACGCACCGTGTCGACTGTCTATAACCAGCTCAATCAGTACTTCGTCGTGATGGAGG
>JBARCX010000307.1:0-6309 GCA_049794535.1 Rhodanobacter sp. | reverse complement strand
TCGTATCCCACATATCGCTATGAGCTTATAAGGCCATTTCTTTGGGTTACGTTTCTTTGGGCCAGCAAAGAAAGGTGACTCGGACCCCGGCAGGGGTTCGAAACGCCCGCTGCGTAAGCGGCCCACTAGCGATAGCGCGAGGTTGTCGCGACCACCCCACTGGGCCCCTGCCTACACAAGGACGACGAGCGAGACCGCTGCATCACGCAAGCCAATAACAATGCAGATGCACTTCAACAGCGCGGAAAAACCTCGCACGAACCTACTCTTAGTTAGGCAGCCAAGCATCACGCCAATGCGTCAGATGCTCACCCGTCAGCATCCAGTCCGCCCGAACCGCCTCACGCAACGCGTCACCCGCCTTCGCCGCAGCATCCAAATCATCCAGATGCATGCGAATGCCAGCCATCCAATCCTTATAGCGATTCTTCACCCGAGTTACCGGCAGGTCACCCTCGTAACAGGTGATGTCACTGCATACGACAGGGAAACCGCACGCGCCGTATTCCAGTAGCCGAAGATTGCTCTTGCAGGCGTTGAATACATTGTCTTCCACCGGTGCTAGCGCCAGATCGAGGTTGAGCGAGGCCAGCTTGGCTGGGTATTCCTCGATCGGTACGCCTGGGTGGAATTCATGTATGTACGGGCGAAGCTTGTCGGGGCACATGCCGAAGAACACCCATTCCACTTCACCGGCCAGGTCGCGCACCACGTCGGCAATCAATTCCAGATCACCGCGATGGCTGGTGCCCCCGCCCCAGCCGACGCGTGGCTTGCTGCCGACGCGACGCTGGCTGGTGTGCGTGCTCCACCAACTGACTGGCAGGCGGTTGCGAACCACGCGGATATCGTCGTGCAGACCGGCAAACTGCTCCGCCAGCGATTCGGTAGAGACAATAAAGCGATCGGTCAGCGACACGGCTTTGCGGATTGCCTTGAGTACATCTTTGGGCATCGCGCCGTGGAATGCACTTTTCACTGGCACGTTGGGAAGGTAGTCATCCAGTTCATAGACTTTGAATGCGCGGATGAAATCCTTGTAGCCGCGCATGATATTGATTTGATCGTCGCTGAGCTGGCGCTGCAAGATGATCGTATCTGCTCCAAAGCGCTCCATGTTGATGGGCGTGAGGTGTGCATCGGCGATCACACCTTCGGCAATGCCCTCGCGCTGCATTGACATGAAAGGTTGGCGCACCCGGTAATGTCCGCAGCCCTGAGCATACGCTGATACACAGTACATGCGCGGCGCCAAAGGTTTGACGAAGGGTTGCCAGGCCATACTCCGACGTTGGTCGAGATCAAAGCCTGCACCGTCCAGATCGAGATTACGGTTATACGCGGGGTCACGTGCCAGCAGCGGTAGCCACTTGCGGTACATCGCCTGCTGCTCACCCTGGAAGCGTTTGATTTTGGCTTTTTGTTTGGTTTTGTCGACCTTGTTCTGGCTGACGCTGCCTTCGTGCATCAGCCGTGCATACGGTGTCCACACGGTGAGATAACCGGCCTGATGGGCTTTAAGACACAGGTCGACGTCGTTGTAAGAGACTTTAAAATCCTGCTCGTCGAGGCCACCGACGGCATCGTAGACCGATTTGCGGATCATCAGGCAGGCGGCAGTCACCGCCGTGTAGTTTTGATCCATCTGCAATCGGTGCATGTAACCGGTGGCATCCATCGGCTGGCCGATGAAGGGATGATCAGCCGGGCCGCGCAAGCCTAGTGTCACGCCGCCGTGCTGGATGCGGCCGTCGGGATAGTGCAGCTTGGCTCCGACGATACCTACTTCAGGGCGTTGCGCATGATTGAGCAGTTGTTCGATCCAGTCGTCATGCAGCACGGCCGTATCGTTGTTGAGCAAGATCAGGTATTCGCCACGGGCGGATGCGGCAGCAAAGTTGTTGATCGCCGAGTAGTTGAACGGGTGCGGATAACGCAGCACGCGCAACTGCGGACTATTCAGTCGCTCAATGCCATCGAGATATGCGCAAGCGGCCAGCTCTTGGCTGTCGTTATCGACGATAAGCAGCTCGTAGTTTTTATAGCTGGTCTTGGCGAGCAGGCTGTCGATCAAGCCGTTGAGCATCGGTAGCTGATCGCGGGTCGGTACGATGATCGATACCGCAGGCTGATAGGCATGCAGATAGCGCACGCGATTCACACCAGGCAATGCGCCCGGTTGCATGTCATGCGAGATGTTGAGTCGCGCCAAGTGCGCGCTGACCACCGCCGCGGATTGACTCTGTACCGGCTCCGAGGCCAACCATTGCGTATGCGGCAGGCCAGCGTGGTAAAGCATTTCGGCAAGGTGTCCAACCGAGCCCAGGCCGTAATGCTCGATCGCCCTGAAAGCGAAATCGTAATGGGCAAGCTGGTCGAAACCTGGGTTCCAGCCGTCGAGTGCGACTAACGCCTCGCGTTTCATGGCCAATGTGCGGCCGATATAGGGATAGCTGCGTAACAGATCGAGATTGAGATCGGGTTTGAATAGCGGTTGGTCATAGCCATCGCTATCGCAAACATCTTCATCGAGATAGCAACAGGCGAGTTCAGGCTGCGCGCCAACGTGCTCGGCAAGCAGGAGTAGAGCGTGTTCGGCGAGTTCGTCGCCGGCATACAGTGGTAATACCCACTCGGCTTGGCTATCACGAATCAGCTCGTTGAATTGGGCGACCCAATCGCTGCGCAGCGGTTGCAGCGAGATATCACCAGCGATCGATGCACTATCGATGGATAGCTCATCGCTGGAAAGCACACTGATGCTGAGTGGCAAATGGTGCTGCGTGTTCAAGCTGGCCAAGCTGCGTAACAGTCCATTCGTGTCGCCCGTGACATCGATCACGATGACATGCGCCTGGCACAGATCCTGGCGTGTTTTCTGCAACGCCAGTTGCTGCGTGCTCAGGCGCAACGGTGCTAGCCACTGTCTATAGAGTTCAGTTGGACTAAGCACGCGTTGAACGATGTTGGTCGCGGCGCTTCCATCAGCATTGACCGTATCGCGGCGGAAATACTCGCCGTGATGGATGGCTGTGACCAGTGGCGCATGCGCATGGCTTACGCCCATTTGCAGCAGGCGTTCCCATAGATCCCAATCACCCGGATAGAAGTACTTCCAGCAGCCGGGGTTGTAGCGGAATGTTTTCAAACCGGCGTGATAAAGACTGCCGATGCGTGAAATCATGCCATGTGCCGGTGTGTCGCTGCCCACCAGGCATTGTTCGTTGCCTTGATCATCGACAAAGAGCACTTTGCTATGTGCCCATTCGCTACGCGCGGTTTGCGCGGCCTGCAACAACGTCGACAGGTGCTGCGGCATGAACTCGTCGTCGTCATCGAGATGGGCGATCCATGCGCCGCGTGCACATCGCAGGCCGAAGTTCATCGGCTTGGTGCCCGCGACATACCACTTCGGGCCTTTCATCGAGGGATAATTGCCGCGACGTTTGAGATTGTGGAAATGCACGCGCGGATCGTGAGCGGCCGCATCGCGCAGCAGCGCTGCGTCTGCCTCATCCATGCAATCCGCGACGATCAGTAGCTCCCAATGGGCATAGTCCTGACGCAATATGCTGGGCAACGTGCGCTCGATGATGATCTTCGCCCGGTTATAGGTCGGCACGATGATCGAGATCAGCGGCTGCTCGGCATAAGCTGCTGCATAACCAGTACTTGCACGGATCCGTTCGAGTCGCGCAAGGTCGTTGCTGCGCAAGCGCGTCTTCTCGCGCCGACCATGCTCGTCGAAGAATTGCTGCATCAGCTCGATACGTTGCTGCGCCTGCATCAGCTGAACATGCTGAATCTGCGGGATCGACTGCTGGATCGATATTTCCGGACCGCTCATGAGTAGCTCTTTAGCAAAAGGTGACGTGATGGTGCGATGTGCTCAAGCACATAGGCGAGGTCAAGCACTTAAGCGATGCTTTGAAAAGGGTGAGCTGCTTGCAATGCCGCCGCCTGGGCCAAAATAGTTTCTGCGGGCCGTTGTTTAAGCCGTCGCGCTGGATTGCCTGCATAAATGCCCCATGGCGCAAGATCCTTGGTGACCACAGCGCCGGCACCGACGGCGGCGCCTTCACCGACGTGTTTGCCGGGTAGCACGATGGCGTTGGCACCGATCATGGCGTGCCTGCCAATGACGACGAAGGATCGATCTACCTTGCGCATCTCTTCCGGTATGGTCGAGTTCGTCAGGCCACCGCCGAGAAAGTCGTCGGTGCCGGTAAGTACGCGCGCGCCAGAGGAGAGATTGGAGAAGTCGCCCATGGTCAACGTGCCGCCACCCGCAATGGAGCAGAACGAGGCGATATGCACGTGGCTGCCGATGATTGTCGGCGCCCGCGCGTAGATCATCACGAAGTCATCGATGATCACGTTGTCGCCTAGCGTGATGAATTCAGCGCCGAGGATCTTGGCGCCTGAATAAATACGTACGTTACGGCCGAGCTGGCGGAAGCCGAGTAGGGTCGGATCGATCAGGCTCATGCGTGCACTCCACGAATCAGTTCGGCCATGGCGTGGCCTACGCGCAGCATTTGCGTTTCATCGATATCGACGAAGAACGGTAGGCCGAGCAGACGCTCGGCTAGATCGTGCGCTACGGGCAATGGACCGGCGGCAAACGTGGCAAATGCGGGGTGCCGATCCAGAGTAGGGCAGTACCATTGGCGTGTTTCGATACCGCGTGCCAGCAATTCGGGTTGCAGTTCGCGTGCGCGCATACCCGATGGAAGCAGGCCCACCAGGATCGGATAGATGCCATTCTCGGCGCGGCGTTGAAGGCGCATATCCGGACAGTGCTGATCCAGTACATGTTGATAACGAGCCTGCACGGCACGCCGTCGCTCGACCATCACTGGCCATTGATCCAGCGCGGCATGCGCAACGGCGGCATGGTATTCACTGAGCTTGCCGTTTTCGCCAGCGACAAAAACCTGACTGCCACGTTCCAGGTCGATACCGAAGTTACTCAGTCGCCGCACGCGCGAGGTCAGCGTCTGGTCGTAGCTCACCACCAGTCCACCTTCGCCAGCGGCCAGCGCCTTTGTTGCGTGCAAGCTGAAAACGACATGGCAATATCGACCGACGCGTTGATTGCCATACGCTCCCGCGGCATCGATGACGACTGGTATGCCAGTCTCGGCGACAAAGGCATCCCATGCATCGACATCTTGTGGGTTGCCGAAAGTAGCCACCGGCATCACAGCGGCAACGCGATGCTTCGCGACATATTCACGCGCGGTTTCCGGCGTAAGCAGCCAGGTTGATGCGTCGACGTCGCCAATCAATGGCTGATAACCCGCGCGGATCACTGCCGTGGCGGTGGCGACGAACGTCAGTGCTGGAAGCAATACGCGGGACCCCGGCGGGAGCTCCAGTGCACCCAACACCAATTCGAGTCCCGCAGTGCCGCTGGCAGCGGTGATCGCGGTTGGCGCAATCGGTGTTGGGGCAAAGCTTGCAGCAAAGCGCTGTTCGAGTTGGATCACCAGCGGGCCGAAATTGGTGTACCAGCGGTTTGCATCGATCTGTCGCAAGTACGGCAGTAATGCATCGGTATCGGGGAGCTGTGCCACCAGTAATGGAATTCTGGCGGACGTGCTCATCGATGGCACTCCGAGTGCGATGCGGTTGAATGCAATGCGATGCGACTCACGTATAAGTCGAGGCAGTGCATCCATTGCCGAGTTGCGATCGGTGGCATTGTGGTCTTCCCCTATGGCCGATGGGTGGCGTCAAAAGACGATTAGTCGCGTCGGTTTTCCGTCGCGACGGCGTCGTCATAGGGGTGGGAGCAATCTTGATGCCAATCTTTAAGGTGTGTGTTGCTATGACGCGTATGGGTGGCGCATGGCATGTTTGAGCGCGAGGCCTTTGGCTCGTCGTCCCTGCGTAGGCAGGGACCCAGTGGCGTTGTCGTCTGGTTATTGCGATATCGCCAGTGTGCCGCTTACGCAGCGGGCGTTTCGACCGCCTGCCGGTGGCCAAGTCACTTTTCTTTGTTGGCCCACGCACACGCAGGAGCGAGTGCGAACAGCGCAGCTGGCCCGAAGGGCGGAGGGCATGGATGCCCGGAGTCAAGAAACGTAACCCAAAGAAATGGCCTTACGAGCTGGTAGCACGCCGTGGAATAGAAGCGTTGGAAGGTCTGCGCGATCAGATAGTCCGCTACCCGGTTAGACAATGCGGCTACACCGCAACGCGTCGAAGCGAAGAGGGCTTAAGGCATAGGGGTGCCGTGATATTGGTCGGCTGGATTAAACATCTCGACGTCGGCCAAGATTGCTTTAAGTCCTTATCGCTTCG
>JBARCX010000306.1:0-10972 GCA_049794535.1 Rhodanobacter sp. | reverse complement strand
CCCAGCGGTAATACGCCATCGCCAATATCATCGTGACCAGTGAGCCAAGTGGAAAGCTCCACCACACGGCGTCGGCACCGTACTTGTCGCGTAACAGCCATGCGAACGGTATGCGCACGAACCACAGCGAAATGGTGAGGATCACCAGCGGCGGTATCACCGCACCGGTGGCGCGCACCATGCCGAACAGCACAAAGCTCAGGCCGAAGAACAGGAACGACCACACCACGATGGCATTGAGGTGTTGCGCGATCGCAATCGCCTCGCCATCGCCGGGCAGGAACAGCATCAACGCATCGTGGTTGAACAGATAGACGATGGCTACCAGCGTGCCGGTCAGTAGCGCGTTGTAGCTCAACCCGGCCACGGCGATCTTCGATATGCGGTCCCAGCGTTGCGCGCCCACGTTCTGCGCAGCCATCGACGACACCGCCGCGCCGATCGCCAGCGCTGGCATCTGGATATACGTCCACAACTGCAGTGCGGCGCCGTAAGCCGCGGTGGTCTGCGAACCGTAGGCATTGACCAAGCTGATCATCGCCAGCGCCGACAAAGAGATCACCACCATCTGCAGGCCCATCGGCAGGCCCTTCGTCACCAATGCGCGCAGGATCGCGAAGTCCGGTTTCAGATACGACAGTTCACCGCGGTGCAAGCACAGGAAATGCTTGCGTCGATACATGTGGACGATCAACGCCACCAACGCGATGCTCTGCGCGATCAAGGTGGCAATGGCCGAGCCGGCAATGCCCAGCTTCGGGAACGGGCCGACGCCGAAGATCAGCAATGGATTCAGACCGATGTCCAAACCCACCGACAGCAGCATGAAAAGGAACGGCGTGCGCGAATCGCCCGCGCCGCGCAACGTCATCATCAGGAAGCTGTAGAAATACATCGACGGCAGCGCGAGGAAGATGATGCGCAGGTAAGCCACGGCGTATGGCAGCGCATCTGGCGGAGTGCGCATCGCAGCGAGAATCTGCGGCGTGAAGATATAGCCGAACGCGGTCATCACGACCGACAGCACGACGAAAAAGCCGATGCTGGTGCCGACCACGCGACGGGCCTGGTCGGTATCACGCGCACCTACCGCCTGCCCTACCAGCAAGGTGTTGGCCATGCTGATGCCGAACACCAGGCCGAGCAGAAAGAACAGCACGAGGTTGGCGTTGGCGCTGGCAGTCAGCGCGGATTCGCCGAGGTAATGTCCGATCCACACCATGTTGACGGATGCATTCAGCGACTGAAGTACGTTCGCGCCGAGAATCGGTAGCGAAAACATCAGCAAGGTGCGGGCGATCGGACCTTCCGTGAGTGACGGCCGGAGGCTTGCAGAGGGGGACATGACCATTCCGTGTGTAGGCTGCGAGTCGTAGGCTACAGAGAGGCAGCCGAAGTATGTAACTCAGGATGATGTGGATTTGATGTCCGACATCGTCAATCGTTGTCTGTCTGTTCGTCCCACGCGACGGTTGCCAGGTACTGCACGTGATGACGCACATCGTTTGGCCACGCGTCGATCAGGCCGGTGAAGCTGTCGCGATCGCTGCGCCAGAAGGCGCGCGAGGCTTCTTCGAATCCAGGGAAATCACCCGCCATCGTACGCATGAAACGGTCCGCCGCTTCGGCGGCAAGTCGTGCCCGCTCCTTCGCCGTGCCGCCGCGGCGTGCCTTCTCGACCAATTGGCGAAGGGTGGCCGAGGCACCGCCGGGCTGGCTGTTCAGCCAATCCCAATGGCGGGGTAGCAAGGTCACTTCACGCGCCACCACGCCAAGCTTAGGTCGCCCAGGTCCGCGTGTAGCCGGTGAGTCGGGTTCGGCTTGGTTGATGGTATCTGGCTCCAATCGGGCCATTACTTCGTCGATCGTGCCCCGAAAATCGAGTTCTATCGTTCGGCCGCTGCGGTCATCGAAGATCAATACCGGTCCTTGCGCACCGGCGTCCAAGGCCTGTTTGGTCGCCAATGCGACGTTGGCGAGTGCGCCCGATGCGATCAGTCGATGACCATCGAAGGCGGTGCAAAGGGCGGTGCTATGCGGCTGCATGGATTTCATCCGGGTAAATGCCGTGCGCATATTATCCGGGTTAAATATCGTGTCAATAGTGCTCGGGTAAAACGTTGCCCAGCTTCCCGCTGTGATCGGAGGCGTGCATCGCGATTGCCGGTAACCTGCGCGCTTCATTGTCCTGGCGCCACTCGCATGCCCCCTAATCGTTATCACTCAAACCATGCATGGCGGGCACGCTGCGCATGATCTATGTACTGGCAAGTGTGATTTGCAGCGTGCTGGTTTCGGTGCTGTTGAAGCTGGCGCGGCGTGCCGAGATCGATATCGGCCAAGCGGTTGCATGGAACTATGTGGTGACCAGCGTGCTCACCGCACTGGTGTTCGAGCCGGCGCTTGCGCCACTGCATCAGCCGGGCACACCGTGGTTCGCACTGATCGGTTTGGGTTTGCTGCTGCCAACGATCTTCCTCGCGCTGGGTGCTTCGGTGCGGCACGCCGGCATTGTGCGTAGCGATGCGGCACAGCGATTGTCGCTACTGCTCTCGCTACTTGCGGCGTTCGTGCTGTTTGGCGAGCCCTTGGATGCGATGAAAGCACTTGGTTGTGCGTTGGGCTTGTTGGCGTTGTGCGGCATGGTGTGGCGCTCCGCTCGCGGCGAGACGGCAGAAGGTGCGGCGCGATGGGGCTATCCGCTGCTGGTGTTCGCCGGTTTCGGCACGATCGACATCATGTTCAAGCGCGTGGCTACGGCAGGCGTGCCGTTGGGCACGTCGCTGCAGGCCATGTTCGCGTTGTCGCTGGTGGTCGCGATTGCGATTCAGTGGTGGCGGCGCGCGCGCGAGCAAACGCATTTCACGTTGAGCAGCATGCTCGGTGGCGTGGTGCTTGGTCTGTTCAACTTCGGCAACATCGTGTTTTACCTGCGCGGACATCGCGCGTTGCCGCAGCACCCTGCGATGGTGTTCGCCAGTATGAATCTTGGTGTGGTGGTGCTGGGTGCGCTGGTCGGCGTGCTGGTGTTCCGTGAGCGACTGAGTCGGGTGAATCTCGCCGGCTTGGTGCTGGCGCTGTTGGCAATCGGCCTGCTCACACGCCGTTGAAGCATGGGTGTCGATGGCAGCGATCGTGGGAACGTGCTGGAATACCGCTCCCGTTGCACTCTGAAGCTCTTATGCGCGCCCTGATCGACCGCTATATCGATGCCTACAACCGCAAGGACGTCAACGCCATGCTGATGACGATGCATGGCGACGTGGTGTTCGA
Source organism: Rhodanobacter sp. (assembly GCA_049794535.1). Lineage (GTDB taxonomy): Bacteria > Pseudomonadota > Gammaproteobacteria > Xanthomonadales > Rhodanobacteraceae > JBARCX01. Next base: position 7,699 of record JBARCX010000306.1, on the reverse strand, counting down.
AAATTACAGTGCCGGCAACCTTGGCTTGCGTACGCTAGGTGTCGAGGAGTTACGTCATCTCGCCGAGAGCTCGCGGCATCTGTTTTCGGCACGGCGGCAAACCATCACGGCGTTCCATCAGGATGCCGATACCGCTTACGCGCAGATCTTTTTCGAAGGCACCTTCGCGATGGATCTGCCCAATGGCGTGCGTGCGGGTCAGTCGATCGCCATGAATGGGCGCAGCGAATTCAGAGAGCGCGATGGTTTGCTGATTTATATCGCGGACCATAGCGAGTAAGTCGGGTTCTGCCGTGCTATCGCTCCCTCCCCTGCGTGTCCCGAAAAGGGACTTCCGCTGGTCGCAGCAGGGAGGGTTGGGGTGGGGTGAAGTGAAGCCTCTCAGGCTGAGGCAAGTGTTCACCCCCTCCCAACCTCCCCCTGTAAACAGGAGGAGGAGTGTTATCAATGCGCTGCCTGAATTCCGTGCGGCACATTTTCAATAGAGCCGCGTCGTAGCAGAGCATTGCGCCAACGCTGTTGTTGCGTCGTGTCGCTCTCGATCAGCCATTGCGTCTTGTTCGCCACCAGTGCGGCAACCGGCACGCCATCTTCGTAAAGCACGCGCGTGCCGACCAGCGCTGGCAGCTTGTCGCCGCTCAGCACCGTACCGACAAGATTCAACGGGTCACAACCGCTGATGCAGACGAGTTGACAGTCATTCTCGCGCTGACGTATCGCACGTAAAGGCGCAATCGCCTCGGGCAGGGCGAATTGCTCGCCCACCAAACCCTCGACGAAGCGCCCGCCGCGGATTTCGCCGCGCGCTTCCAGCCGGTGATACACGCGCAGCAGCTCACGCCAGCTGGGCAGCCACGGTGCCTCGCGTTCCAGCAGCTTCCAGAACACCACGCCGTAGCGGCGCAATAGGGTGCGGGCGATGTGCTCGATGGCCTCAGGGTCGGTCTTGTCAGTGGCCGGTGCTGATGGTGCTGCGCTGCGCACTGGAGCCCAGCGCCCGGCGTCCTCGATGCCCGTCATCATGTGTCGACGCAGGCGGCGATGTCGCCCTGCATCGCGTTTGGCGGCAGGCAGTAGCAGCGCTCGCAAGCCGGCAAAACTGTCAGCGCTGACGCGGCCTGCGGCGACCACCTCGCCCAGTGCATCCTCCAGCTCGGTGCGTAGTAACCGAGTCGCGGATTGCAGCTCGTCGAAGAACAAGGCGCCTTGTTCGCGCAAAGCATCCGCTACAGCCTGTGCGCGAGAGGAAAGCAACACATCCTGCGCACTGTCCGTATTTGATACGGACGTCCATACCGACATACTTCGGCGTGGCAGAAGAACGATGGGTGTGGCGCGTACCGGGCCGTTGCTACCACCGCCAGCGCGCAAACGACTCCAGCCGATACGGCCGGCGCGGCATAGTTCGTCGAGCCAGTTGATCGAATAATCGGTGATGCGCGCGGGAAGGATCTCGGCCTCCCACGCGCCGGCGGCAGCTTCGTAGCCTTCCAGCTGGGTCAGCGTGGCGTGCAGGGAATCAGGCCCGCTTAGATGGGCTCCCGGCGCGACGTGCTGCCAGTCGAACAGGAAGCGCATCAGTTCGCGCCGGCTCACCGGTTCAATTTCGCGACGCAAGCGACCAACGGTATATCGGTGGATGCGCGCCAGCAGGTGCCGTTCGCACCATTCGGTATCGGTGGCATCCAGGGTGAAGCTGCCCTGCATCACGTAGCCTTCGGACTGCAACTTGTGCAGCGCTACGTCGATATCGCCAGCATCGATGGCGAACGATTGAGCCATCGACGCAACAGTCACCGGGCCGAGACCACCAAGGCGATTGCGCACCAGTTCCAGCACGGCATCGTCGCGGCTCCACGATTGCGCGGCGAATTCAGCGGGTGCCGCGATGGACGGTTGCATGGCCACATCAGCGTGTATCGCTTGCCACAGCGGCAGCTTTTCGGCAGTTGTCCAGATGGTGTGCGACGGTGTCGACAGGCGGGTGGCACGTTGTGCCTTCGCTAGCGCCTGTAGCCGATCATCCCAGCCGACATTCGCGGAAATTTCGTCGACGGTGACAAAGCCAAGTATGCCAAGAGCCTCATGCATCTCATCCGCGTTGCGTACATCAGGCCAGGCTTCGGCGCGCACGGCGGCGATCGCTTCTGGGTCGAGCCGGCCGAGATCATCGGCACTTTCCACATCGCCCCAGCGGCGCATTTGCACGGCTTGCGTGCGGCGTTCTTCAAGTGGTGCATCGTCCAGGAATGCGTACGGTGCGGCCGTGAGCACTTCGCTGGCGAGCGGGCTGGGTGCGCTGAGGTCGCGTGCAACGACATGGATCGAACCGTTTTCCAACCCACGCAGAATGTGCAGCAGCCCATCGACATCCATTGCCTCGCGCAGGCAGTCGTGCAGGGTTTGGTTGACCAACGGGTGATCCGGAATTTCGCGTTCGCCGACGATATTTTCCAGACAGGCCACCTGATCCGGAAATACGGTGGCGAGTAGGTCCTCGCTCTTCATCCGTTGCAGTTGTGGCGGCACTTTGCGGCCACCCTGGAAGCGCGGCAACGCAAGCGCAGTCGTCGCATTCCAGCGCCAGCGTGCAGGGAACAGCGGCGCGTCGAGTAGTGCCTGGATCAGCACATGCTCGGCGGTGTTGGAGTGCAGGTAGCGAGCGACTTCTTCCAGCGGAAAGCTGTGGCTGGTGGATAGCGAGAGCACAATCGCATCCTCGGTCGCAGCGGCCTGTAGCTCGAAGTTGAACTGGCGGCAGAAGCGCTTGCGCAACGCGAGACCCCAGGCGCGATTGATGCGGCTGCCGTACGGTGTGTGGATGACCAGCTGGGTGCCACCGGATTCGTCGAAGAAGCGCTCGAATACCAGCGTCTGCTGCGTCGGTAAGCTGCCGAGCGCGGCCTTGGCACGAGCGAGGTAATCGGCGAGTTGTTGTGCGGCGGCTTCGTTCAGTCCCAGTGTTTGCATCAACCATTGCATGGCCGCTGGTATGCCACCTTCATCGAGCCGCTGGGATATCTCATCGCGCAATCGCGATACGCCAAGCGATAACTCATTGCTGCGGCCAGGCGCTTCGCCCAGCCAGAACGGGATGCTCGGCGGTATGCCATGCGCGTCTTCCACGCGCAGGCGGTCGCGCTCCACCCGCAGGATGCGATAGCTGGTGTTGCCGAGCTGGAAGATGTCGCCGGCGAGGCTCTCCACGGCGAAATCTTCATGCACTGAGCCGATCACTGTGGCCTGTGGCTCCAGCACCACCAGGTAATCGGCCGTGTCGGGAATCGCGCCGCCGGAGGTGATCGCAGTGAGTCGCGCGCCACGCCGCGCGCGCAACTGGTGATGTACGGCATCGCGATGGATGTAGGCCGCACGTGCACCACGTCGCGTGGTAAAGCCATCGGCAAGCATCCGCACGATGGCGTCGAACTGTTCGCGTGGCAGTGCGCGGTACGGATGTGCGCGGCGCACCAAGGCATACAGCGCGTCTTCGTTCCATTCCTGGCAAGCCACTTCGGCGACGATCTGTTGTGCGAGGACATCCAATGGCTGTGGCGGCTGGATCAGTGTGTCCAGTTCGCCGCGGCGTACGCAGTCGAGCAGCGCGGTGCATTCGATCAAGTCGTCGCGCGTGGTCGGAAACAGTCGCGCTTTCGGCGTGCCGTTTACGGCATGACCGGAGCGACCGGCACGCTGTAGGAAGGCAGCAATCGAGCGCGGTGAACCGAGCTGGCAGACCAGATCGACATCGCCGATATCGATACCGAGTTCGAGTGATGCAGTTGCGACCAGCACTTTCAAATCGCCACGCTTCAGTCGTTGCTCGGCATCGAGTCGGTGTTCCTTGGCCAGGCTGCCGTGATGGGCGGCGACGACCTCTTTGCCCAGGCGCTCCGAGAGATGTCGTGCAACACGTTCGCCCATGCGCCGCGTGTTGACGAACACCAACGTGGTGCGATGCGCCTGCACCCATTGAGCGAGGCGGTCGTAGACCAATGCCCATGTGTCGTTCGACATCACCGCTTCCAACGGCACCGGTGGTACTTCGATGGCGAGATCGCGCGGTCGCGTGTGGCCAACATCGATGATGGTGCAGTCGGGCTGGCGGGATGTTCCGTGGGCAGGCGTCAATGTGGCGAGTGCGGCGTCAGCGCCCTCGCCCACCAAAAAACGCGCCACTTCGCCGATGGGCTTCTGCGTGGCAGACAAGCCAATGCGCCGCAATGGGCGCTGACTGAGCGACTCCAGCCGCTCCAGCGAGAGTGCGAGATGTGCGCCGCGTTTGCTGCCGGCAATCGCATGGATTTCGTCGACGATGACCGTGCGTGTGTTGCCGAGCATTGCGCGGCCGGAGTCGGAGCCGAGCAGGATGTACAGCGACTCGGGTGTGGTGACGAGAATATGTGGCGGCGTCTTGCGCATCAGGTTGCGCTCGAGCTGCGGCGTGTCGCCGGTGCGTACGGCAGTGCGGATCGCCACGTCGGGCAGGCCGAGTTTTTCCAGCTCCGCGCGGATACCTTCCAGCGGCGCTTCCAGATTGATCCGGATGTCGTTCGACAGCGCCTTCAATGGCGACACATACACCACCCGTGTTTCATCCGGCAGCACGCCGCCACGGGCAATGCCTTCGCATACCAACGCATCGATCGCAGCGAGAAACGCGGTGAGCGTTTTACCTGAGCCGGTCGGCGCAGCGACGAGCGTGTGTTGCCCGGCACGGATGGCTGGCCACGCTGCGGACTGTGCTGCGGTGGGTGCCGGAAAGGTATCGCGGAACCATCCGGCCACCGCCGGGTGGAAATCACTCAGCGGATCGACCGGTGACGCAGAAGAGCGAGTGATGGCTGGGCGGCTCATGACCGGATGGCAGGGTGGCGGGATCGATGGCGAGAATCGCATTCTGCGCCGTTGCAGTCGCATGCGGTGCGATGCATCGGCGGGCGTTTCCGATCTGGATACGCTCGCCCTCGAATACAAGCCATGGAGCCCGAGTGCAATTCAGCTCTGTGCGACGGCAACCTGGCGGGCGGCGTTACGCGACAAAGCCATGTGGGCGACGCCTGCGCCTACCGTGAGTAACCCGCCTGCGCCCATCGCACTCAGCCATCCACCGTGCTGCCAGGCGATGCCGGCCAACGCGGAACCGAGCGCACCACCACCGAAATACATGGTCATGAAAAAAGCGTTGATGCGACTGCGTGCTGCTGGGTCGAGCGCGAAGATGCGCGTCTGGTTGGCGATGAGTGCCGCCTGGATACCGAGATCCAGGATCACCGTACCCAGCGCAAGCAGCCACAGGCTGTGACCGCCCATGGCGAACACCACGAACGACAGCAGTACGGCGCCGATCGCCCAGCTCAGTACCCGACGCGGTCCGCTGCGGTCCGCTCGCCGGCCAGCGATGGGCGCGATCAACGCACCGGCTGCACCGATCAAGCCGAAGGTGCCTGCGGTGCGCCCGTCCAGGCCGAACGTGGGGCCGGCGAGTAACGGCGTCAGGCTCACCCAGAACACGCTGAACGCGCCGAACAACAGGGCACCGACCAATGCGGCCTCACGTAGTGTCGCGTGTCGGCGACCGACGCCGAAGACAGAGGCAAGCAGCTGCGGATAGCTCACGTGGTGCTCGCCATGCACGCGTGGCAGCCGCAGTCGCAGTAATCCCACCAACGCCAGTACCAGTACGCCGCTGAGCGCGAACGCTGAGCGCCAGCCCCAGACGGAGCCCAGATAACCGGAAAAGAAGCGACCGCACAGGATGCCCAGCAACAGGCCGCTCATCACCGTGCCGACGGTGCGGCCGCGTTCTTCGGGTGCGGCCAGATGCGCGGCCAGCGGGATGATCTGCTGGGTCACTGTCGCCAGCAGGCCGACGGCGAACGAAGCCGCGATCAGGCCGGCCAGGCTGTGTACGGCGGTGGTGGCAAACAGGGCCAGTGCCAACAGCGGACCCATGATCGAGATCACCCGGCGCCGTTCGAAACGATCGCCCAGCGGACCAAACAGCAGCAGGCCCATCGCGTAGCCGATCTGCGTCGCCGTAGGCACGGCAGCTATGGCTGGCACGGAGGTGTGCAAGTCAGCTGCGATGGCCCCCAAAAGGGGTTGATTGAAATAGATGCTGGCCACGAATACGCCGCAAGCGGTGGCCAACAGCAGCACGAGCGAGCGGGACAGCGGTGGTTGCACGGTCTGCGGGAGCATGAGTGTGCCGGACTTGATGAGTGGGGATGCGGCAGCCTAATCTTTGCCTTTGATGGTTGGAATGGCCTTTTCATGCCCAATGCCTTTGCGTCTAGTGCAAAAATCATCCCGCCAGGGTTCACCGAGAGCCTGGGGCTGTTTTTGGATGTCGCCGCCAGCGGGAGTTTCTCGGCGGTTGGCCGCCGACTTGGGCTGGCGCCATCCTCGGTGGCACGCCAGATCGCGCGGCTGGAAGCACAGGTCGGCGCCAAATTGCTGCAGCGTTCGACACGGGCATTGACGCTGACAGAAGCCGGCGAGTTGCTGCGCGACCGTGGCGCCCGCGCGCTGGGCGAGTTGAACGAAGCGCGCGAAGCCGTCGCGGCGATGGAGGATGCGCCACGGGGGCTGTTGCGGATCACGGCGCCGATCAGCTTCGCCAACCGCCATTTGTTGCCCATGATCAGCAGCTTTCTGGAAGCGCATCCGCAAGTTCGGGTGGAGCTGCAGGTGGATGACGCCTATGTCGACCTGGTGCGACAGCGTTTCGACCTGGCCCTGCGCACCGGTGAGTTGGCCGACTCGCAACTCATCAGCACTCGCCTTGCGCGGCAGGCGCGCGTGCTATGCGCCTCCCCCGCATACGTGCGTCGTCGCGGTATGCCGCAATCATTGGATGATTTGCTGACACACGATTGCCTGAGTACCCCAGGCGAAGCACCTGCGGATTGGTGGCTTTTCGGGCGACGCGGTACACCGCGCCGCTTGCCGGTCGGTGGTCGCTTCACCTGCAATAGCAGCGAGGCACTACTGCAGGGAGCGCTGCATGGTCTAGGTATCGTCCATCTGGCGACGTGGTTGGTGGGTGATGCGGTTCGCGCGGGTGATCTGCAGGTGCTGCAGGTACCCGGTGCCGAGAGTCGCGAGAACACATCCATCCAACTGGTACGTACCGTCGCTGCCGCACCGCCAAAAGTGCGCGCCTTCGTGGAGCATCTGCGTCAAGCGATCGGTGAGCCGCCGTATTGGGATCGTGAGTTGCCCATTGATTGAGGACTTGCTGTTTCGAGGTGGTGTTACCGAGCGGCGGTCAATCCGTAATGAAACGGGCAGCTGCTGCGGAGATCCACGTGTTGGATCTTGGAAAAACCGGCTTGGGAAAGCCATGTCGCACACGTTTCCGGCGTCGGTCGAATGGCCGCAGGTGGCCCGCGTGGGGTTGGGATGTCGGTGCGCCAATGCATGATGGAAACCGTTCCGTTGGCAGCCAGCACCTCGCGTGCCTTGCGCAATAGCAGAAGCGGTTCTTCCATATGCAGAAGGTTGTAAATCATCACGTGTGCCTGGCTGTTGGGCGCAACGCCAAAATCATTCGCGACAAAGTCGCGCTCTAGTACGCGAATATTCGATAGGCCCGCTGCCTCGGCTTTTGCATTCACCAGGGCGATCAATGCGGGGTCAATGTCGAGCGCCGTCACGATTCCCGCGGTGCGCCGTGCTGCGGCCAGGGTGAAGG
>JBARCX010000305.1:0-4838 GCA_049794535.1 Rhodanobacter sp. | reverse complement strand
GGCCTTGCTGATGGTGTGCACGCGTGGCCAGCATTTCGCCACTGTGCACGCTCTACCAAGCGCGTCATGGGCGGTGTTCTTCCTCGCTGGCGCGTTCCTGCGCCAGCGTTGGATGTTCGTATTGTTGTTTGCACTGGCATCGCTACTCGACTTCGGCAGCTATGCGTTGGGTACGATCAGCGACTGGTGTCTCAGTCCGGCGTATTGGGCTTTGGTGCCAGCCTACGGCACGTTGTGGTTGTCTGGCCGGTTTTACGCAACGCTGCATCGCGAGCAATGGTCGACGGTGCCGCGGTTGGCGCTAGTGCTGGTGGGTGCGGCGTTTGTCACCTACCTGATTTCCGGTGGTTGCTACTACGCGTTCTCCGGTCATTACGTGCCGACCCTCGCCGGCTTCGTGCCGCGTATCGTGCATTACTACCCACCTGCGTTAGGTACGCTGGCGGGATATGTCGGTGTGGCATTGGGCGTGTTCGAAGTAAGTCGCTGGGTTGTCGCACAACGGCAATCGCGCATGTCGGAGGCCCACGTATGAGCGACACACCTTCCCGCGATGAGATGACACCCGACGAGCGCTACAAAGAGCGCATGCAGCGCAAGAAGGAATTGGTCGATCGAAAGATTGCCCGCGCCACTATCGATCGCGGTGTGCTGGTGGTGAATACCGGCAATGGCAAAGGCAAGAGCTCATCCGGCTTTGGCATGTTGGCACGCTCGCTCGGCCATGGTTTCAAATGCGGCGTTGTGCAGTTCATCAAGGGCAGTTTTTCGACGGGTGAGGAAGCCTTTTTCCGCAGCTTCGAAGGCGTTGGTCTGGACTACCACGTGATGGGCCAGGGCTTTACTTGGGAAACCCAGGACAAGGCTCGCGACATCGCCGCCGCGCAGGCTGCGTGGCAGGTTGCAGCGAATATGCTGGCTGATCCGTCCTACGATTTCGTATTGCTCGATGAACTCAACATCGCGTTGGTGAAGCAGTACGTGCAACTGGAGCAGGTGCTCACGGCAGTTACCTCGCGCCCATCGCGGCAACACGTGGTGATCACCGGCCGCGGTGCACCGGATGGCTTGATCGAGGTATCCGATACGGTGACCGAGATGCGTGTGGTGAAGCACGCGTTCGATGCCGGTATCAAAGCCCAGAAAGGTGTGGAGTTGTGAACACCACGCGGCACTGTCCGGCGCTGCTGGTTTCCGCACCCGCCTCGGGACAGGGCAAGACGAGTGTCACGGCGGCGCTTGCTCGTTGGCATACACGACAGGGTCGGCGCGTACGTGTATTCAAGACCGGCCCGGATTTTCTCGATCCCATGGTGCTCGAGCGCGCCAGTGGTGCCCCTGCCTATCAGCTCGATTTGTGGATGGGTGGCGAGGCCGATGTGCGTGCGCGCTTGTACGACGCAGCGGGTGAGGCTGACCTGATCCTGGTCGAAGGCGTGATGGGTCTGTTCGACGGCGCACCGTCCAGTGCCGACTTGGCGCAGCAATTCAATTTGCCTGTATTGGCTGTGATCGACGGCTCGGCCATGGCGCAGACCTTCGGTGCGCTGGCCTGTGGGTTAGCGCGCTATCGCGATGGATTACCGATGCATGGCGTTGCCGCCAATCGCATCGGTAGCGCATACCACGCCCAACTTTTACGTGAGAGCCTGCCGCCAGAATTGCACTGGCTGGGTGCTTTGCCGCGCGATGCATCGTTGGCCTTGCCGGAGCGACACCTCGGTTTGGTCGCTGCGGGTGAGTTGGGCGATATCGACGCGCGACTCGATGCATTGGCCGATGCGTGGGCACAACATGCCGCCACCGCTTTGCCGCCGCCTGTTGCGTTCGAATCACCTGTGACGTCCGCCGTTGCGCCGCTATTACGCGGACAACGTATTGCCATCGCACGCGATGCTGCGTTCTGTTTTATCTACCCGGCCAATCTTGAATTGCTGCACGCGGCCGGTGCGGAGCTACGCTTCTTCTCGCCGTTAGCGGGCGATGCGCTACCGAATTGCGACGCGGTGTGGTTGCCCGGCGGTTATCCGGAGCTGCACCTGTCTGCGTTGTCGCAGCGCCATGACTTGCATACGGCACTGCGCACACATCGCGATGCTGGAAAGCCGATGCTCGCCGAATGCGGTGGTTTGCTTTTCGCGCTTGATGCTCTAACCGGTCGAGAAGGGCATGAAGCCGCGATGGCGGGTCTGCTATCTGGTCGTGCTGTGTTGCAGCCGCGACTGGCTGCGCTTGGCCTGCAAGGTGTCGAACTGCCGGAAGGCACCTTGCGCGGACATACGTTCCACTATGCCAAGGCAGAGGTTGGCGCTACACCGCTGGCACATGCATTTAATCCCAACGGTGGGCCTAGCGCCGAAGCCGTCTATCGCGATCAGCGGCTTACTGCCAGTTTCGTACACTTCTATTTTCCATCGAACCCTGACGCCGCGTTGAGGCTATTCCTGCCATGAGCACGGCGCTGGCGATGCTCGCGGCGTTGTTGCTCGATGCCATGCTTGGCGAGCCGCGCCGCGCACATCCGCTGGTTGCCTTTGGACGTCTGGCTGGTTGGATCGAAACACGCCTGTATGCGGATCGGCGCATGACGGGTGTGTTGGCGTGGAGTACAGCAGTGCTGCCATCGGTGTTGCTGTTGTGGATAGTGCAGCGTGCCTTACCGCTGGTTGGATCGTGGGTGGTTGCGGTGGCGATGCTCTATCTCGCGCTGGGTCTGCGCAGCCTGGGTGAGCATGCGCAGCCCGTGGCTACTGCGTTGGCTGCGGGTGATCTCGCTACCGCACGTGCCGCAGTAGGTCGCATGGTGAGCCGCGATACGGCGGTACTCGATGCATCGCAGGTCGCCGCCGCAGCTACAGAATCTGTACTTGAGAACGGCAACGATGCAGTGTTCGGCACGTTGTTCTGGTTCGTTGTGCTCGGTGCACCTGGCGCATTGCTATATCGCCTGGCGAACACGCTGGATGCAATGTGGGGCTATCGCACGCCACGCTATGAGAACTTTGGTTGGGCGGCAGCTCGACTCGACGATGTACTGAACTACGTGCCGGCTCGACTCACTGCATTCACCTATGCGCTGTTCGGCAACTTCACCTGCGCATGGCATTGCTGGCGTGTGCAGGCGCCGCGCTGGGACAGTCCGAATGCCGGGCCGGTGATGGCTGCCGGTGCGGGTGCACTTGGCGTGCAGTTGGGCGGTGCGGCGCCGTATCACGGTGTGTGGGAAGAGCGGCCACAGCTGGGCGAAGGGGATCCGCCGGATGCCACATCCATTACCCGCGCGCTGCGGCTGCTGCGTAACGGCGTGATTGGCTGGGTCGTAGTTGTGTTTGCACTAGCCTTGCTGATTCCGGGAGGCATGCATGCTTGAGCATGGTGGTCGGTTGCAACGCGCGGTGCGCGAATACGGTATTCCGTTGTCGGACTGGCTCGATTTGTCGACGGGAATCAGCCCATTCGTGTGGCCGGTGCCAGACATTCCGCCATCCGTCTGGCAGCGACTGCCGGAAGACGACGACGGCTTGATCGATGTGGCGCGGGAATATTACGGCGCGCCTCAACTGTTACCGGTGGCAGGTTCGCAAGCGGCCATTCAAGCATTGCCTGCGCTACGTGCTCCCGCGCGGGTTGGCATCATCGCGCCGGGCTATGCCGAACACGCACATGCGTGGCGACAGGCGGGGCATCAAGTCGAGCAGCGCCCTGTCGGCGAGTTGATGACGCATGCTGAGCATTACGACGTGCTCGTGTTGATTCACCCGAACAATCCGGGTGGCGAGCGTTTCGATCCGCAAGAACTGCTGCGTATACATGCCGGCCTAGCGGCACGCGGTGGCTGGTTGATTGTGGATGAAGCATTTATGGATGCGATGCCGCAACACAGCCTGTGCCCCTACGCGGATCGCGAAGGGCTCATTGTGCTGCGTTCGGTGGGCAAGTTCTTTGGTCTGGCAGGCGCGCGCGCGGGCTTTGTGTGTGCGACGGATCGGTTGCTCGATCAACTGCGTGAGTTACTCGGTCCGTGGACGCTCGCCGGCCCCACGCGTTATGTGTTGAAGCAGGCCTTGGCCGATCATAAGTGGCATGTTCAAGCACGCGAATATCTGCGTGCATCTAGTGAACGCCTCGCTGCCTTATTGATGCGTCACGGCGTGATACCCACGGCGGGTTGTGAGCTGTTCCAGTGGTGCCGTCGCGAGGATGCACCGGAGCTGCATCACGCGCTTGCCACGCGCGGCATCCTCACCCGTCTATTCGACGCACCCGCCAGTTTGCGCTTTGGTCTTCCCGGTAGCGATACAGCATTCGATCGCCTGGATAAGGTCTTGGGCGAGGTGTGCCAATGACGGCTAAGGTTTTGATGGTGCAGGGCTGTACTTCCGATGCGGGCAAGAGCGCCTTGGTCACGGCGTTGTGTCGCTGGCTGCGTCGACGCGGTGTGGCGGTGGCACCGTTCAAGCCGCAGAACATGGCGTTGAATTCGGCGGTGACGGTCGATGGCGGTGAGATCGGTCGCGCGCAGGCGGTGCAAGCGCAGGCGGCCGGCGTGGAACCGCATACCGATTTCAATCCGGTGTTGCTCAAGCCCAATAGCGACACGGGTGCGCAGGTGATCCTGCACGGCCACGCCATCGGCAACATGGATGCAGTGGGTTACCACGACTACAAACGCGTAGCGATGCAAGCGGTGCTGGCTTCACATGCACGGCTGGTCGCGCACTACGATGCGCTGGTGGTGGAGGGTGCTGGCAGCCCGGCCGAGATCAATCTGCGTGAGCGCGACATCGCCAACATGGGTTATGCCGAGGCAGTGGATTGCCCGGTGGTGTTGATTGCCG
>JBARCX010000304.1:0-5441 GCA_049794535.1 Rhodanobacter sp. | reverse complement strand
AAAAGCCAATCACTGACCGGCCGGCGACACGCGACGACACGCCCGGACGAGACCTCCGTTGAGCCGGCTGAAGTAGCCCACGTGGCCGGTGCTGAAATGGACGTGCCACACGAGACCCGAAGAACCCGCGACCTTGTGATTCGTGTAGACCCAGCGCCGACGACTTTTGAAAAAGTCGGTGTAGATGGCTGGATTGCAGGTCGAACGATTGACTATCGATTGCAACTGGTCGACGTCATCAGGGATAAACCAATCACCGAAACCGCCGAGCCTCAGCTGTTTCGCGTACTCAAGTCCAGCCTCAATGTTGGAAACCTCAGTTTCTTCGCCGGCCTCCCACATCAGTCCGGTTTTGTGATCGGTAACCATCGTGCCGTCCGAAGACAGCTCAAACCGCGTTTGTGACTTGGTGGTCGCAACTGTCGAACTGGGAAGTGGCGCAACGTCCGACGAATATTCGTAACTAGGATCAGTCGACGAGTAGATGTTCACCGTCAAATTCTTGATTTGGATGCTTTGTTGTTCCACGTAAGTTCCTTAGCTGATCGCTGTCGGCGTGTGGTCAGATGGGCTGAAGTTGCATGATTAGGGCGGCCCTAAACGTTTCACTCTGTAATACCGCGCTCCCTGCAGAAGGCGTCCCAGGCTTGCTGGACCGTATGAAATGCATCGTCACTACCGCCATGGTCTGGGTGAGCGCTCTTTCGCCTCACCATGTAGCGCACGCGTACCTCGTCAGTCGGCGCATGCGGTGGCAGGCCTAACACGTCATGCCAGGGCTGGCGCTGGTCTTCGATAGCCGTGAACCCGGTGAAAGCACGGTTCAAGATTTCCGCGCCGCCATGACGCTCGATCGCGCGCATAGCTTCCAGCGTGGCGGCGATTGCAGCGAGGTTGTCAGCTACGCGGTCGTAGCGGTCGATGGCCATGCAACGCGGTGGCCTGCTGCGGTCGAACCGATCAGTCCAGTACACGGCAGCGCCAGGGTCGTTCGGCTCGGCTTGGCCAGAACGAGGCAGACCATCTAGGCGCAGCAGCAAATTGCTGCTGATCACCATGTCATTGTCAGCAATGCCCATGCGCTGCAGCTCAGCACGAACGCGCGCTACTGAGTCGCTGATGGTCAGCTCACGCTTGGTCTGCCAGCTGCCATGGCTGGACTGAGCTTTGCGGCCGAAGCGCGCGCGATCACGATGGGTCTCGCGCTTCCAGCCCGTTGGCCACTGAAGAGGATAGGCGGGGATGGTCATGCTGCTGCATCCGCTTCGCATGCACGAACATACAGGGCAATCGGACCATCCTCGGTGTCATAGATGGCGATCAGCAGCCAACCATCACCTTTGGGCGTGCTTGGGTTCCAAGCAGAGCAGTCTGGCTCACCACTTTCGATCCAACTGTCGACGAGTTCGGAAGTCGCATCAAATTCGAAATCTATCGATGCGGTTTCGAACCCTGCGGCTCGGAACTTAGCAACATCGAGGTATTCCTCCATAGCGTCTAGCTGCCAGCGATCACCATCGAGATCAGGGTGATACGTGAAGCCATTCTTGTCGCGGGCCGGTAAGCGAGCGGGGTCAAAAAGTGTACTGGTGTCCATTAGTTCACCCGCAGATCTTTCATGGTGAGGAAGCTGGGCTGCTTCATTTGCTCACGTGCCCCGTCAAGCAAGCCATGTACAAAGTCGTCCTGCTTGCCGCCATCGCGCAGCAGCTCAAATGCCGTTTGTAAAACGATGGTCAGGTACGGAATAACTTGGTCGGGTGGAAGCGATGTAATTCGCATGAAGGTTTCGCGCATGGCGATCTTTGCCGCCTCATTCATGGCGGTTTCTTCTTCGACGGTTGTGTTGAGATCACTCATGGGCTGCGCGCGCCTCATTGGCTAGTGTGATTTCCATGGACAGATCCGGTGCGCAGAGCGGCGAACGCGGACGCACTGCGGCAGCCATCTTCAAGATGTCCAGGTCAGCTACTTCGCGAAGGTGGCGTGCGATACGCGTTGCCGACTCTTCGGGTTTAGCCAAGATCATTTCGAACTGCATCACCAGCGTTGGCAGCCCGTGGCATGAACGAATGGCCTTCAACGTGTCGGCGGCCAGCTGCGTATGAAGCTGTTTGCGCTGCCAGTGATTCAGCCGGGGAAGCCCTTCTAATTCCTCCAGCATCTTGGCGATGGACTTGGCCTGTTCCGATGCGCGGCGATCTAACCAGATGACGAGGCTGGGCACATTGCGAGGAATCTCGGCACGATGGGGGTCCAGAACCTTGACTGCCTTTCCACCTTGCATGGCGAACCAGTCAGAGTCGACCGCGCCTGACGCGTGCATGTCTTCGTAGGAAGGTGCTTCACCCGTGCATTGCACGCCGCCGGCGGCAAGCATCTGCATGGTCAGGCTGGATCCACACCGGCCAAGACCGGCGACGACGACAACGGGAAGGGCGCTCATGCGGAAGCCTGCTGCGAACGTGCTTCACGGCGCGCTAGGTAGTCGCGCCAGAACACCTTCACCAGACCGTCGACTAGGAAACCCCAGTCCTGACGCTTTGGCCCCATGATGAACATCGTCCAGGCTTCTTCGCCCGGGTTGAGCTCGAGGAAGTGCCAGTTGTCCGCTTTACGGCGCAGCACGGACCCGGCTTCATAGCGCACACCGTTATTGGTGTTGTACAAGCATGGATCGTGACCATCGTAGTCATCGGCCATGGTGATCATGTACGGCTGGATGATTCCCCAGCGTGGCGTAACTTCGGTATAGCCACCACGAAGGATCAGTGTCGTGTAGTTCCACGGATGGTCATGAAACGTACGATCGTCACTGCTGACGATGCGATGCACGCGGATCGAAAACAGCGGGCATGTCTCCGAATCCTCATCCGGATACTGCCGAGACTGCCCGATCCGGAACAGCCAATAGCGCTCCATGTAGGGACGGCCGTCATCGTGGTACAGGTGCAAATACGGCGTGCGCATGGCGCGCTGGATGGCCCAGTTTCCAAACGCGAGCAACAGTCGGGTCTTGATGGCATCAAACATCGGGCTTCTCAGACAAGTTAGGTGTGGTCGGCGCAGGCGTGCCTGGCCATGGGGTAGTGCATGCCGTGGCCAACAGAGCAGACGCCCATGCCGGCAACCGGACTGATGTGATCGGTGGTGAAGTGTTCGCAGGTGCTACAGCTTGGCATCGGCTTGATCACGCGAGCCGCGATGCGATTGAGTGCCGCGAGATCCGCGGCAACTCGTGCATCGTGGCTGGCGTGAATATCAACCATTAGGTCGGCAGACGCGCCACTAGGTCGGCCACAACATCACTGGCTCCCTCGATGATGCACGTGTGTTCATCAATCGAGCGAATCAGCCTTGAAGAGCTGTCTGGCACAGCAGGTTGAGTCTTACCTCCCTCTGTCGGGTACTGATGCAGCACGCCCTCAAGTCGTGATCGCAGATGTGAGAGGCCTTCGTGAAGAGACTGCAACCGCTGATTCTGTCGTTCGAGAGCTTCATCAACGATAGATTTCACCTCCACAAGCGAGCTGGATGGTGCTGCCCGGTTTGCTATTGACTGACCCAAGGTGCTTTGCATGATGTAATCCTTGTCGATATCTGTTGCGTTGGTGGCAGTGGCCGGCACTGATGCTCCGGCATTGCGTGAAGCCATTCGGGGCCTCGGACCTCCCGCATATCTGGGTGACTTTTTGCAGCGCGCGGCCACCCAACCCCACTTTTGAACTAGCGCATCAGCCTGCGCATTCACTGCCGTACAAGGAAGCTGGCTGGCGCTGCAGCGTTAGGGGGAACGGCTTGACCAGGAAGGTGGCCATGCAGAACCAACCAGCTTTCTTGTGCCCCGTGTGCTGCACACGACGGGGCGGCGTGGTGATGGCCTATCCGTGGAGATATCTGCCTGATGGGACGAATAGCCATCACTGCCGGGGTTATTTCCGCCACTGGCCGGCTGGGCGGTATCACCCACGGATCTAAGACGGTGAAGTGTGAATTACGGCTCGATTGCCGAATCGATCAGGTGCACTGACGACGCCCTGTTGGAACATGCACTCAATCAACCTCGACGCATTGATGTAGCCAATTTTCAGCACGCGCTGAAGCATGCTTATGCTGGCGGAATCCTTGCCGCGCACGATCTCGATGGCCTTTGACAAGAGCGGGTATTCGGCTCCGTCAATGCTCGGTTCTTCTTTCGACTGCCTCATTCCAGCCGGTGCGTCCTGTGCATGCATCCGAAGTGGAGCATCGATAGTCAGACCAAAGATGGCGGCGAGCTTGTCGAACAGCCGTGCAAGCTCAAGTTGCATCAGCGCGAATGTGCTTAGAGCTTCGTCGGTTGCATCATCCGCATCGCCGAGCGAATCCATGACAACATCGAGGAAACGCAGCTTGCGGATTACCAGGTCTTCGCCGAGCACAAAGCTGATCCGGTCATCGAACACCAGCCCGAGCTTGAACACCTGCTTGCCATTGCGCAGATGCTCTTTGACCTCTTCGGCGTCCATCTCCTGGTGGCGACAGATGGCGATGGCACCGGTGGACGTTGCAGGGTCGCGTAGCTCGCATTCGTCGCCAAGCGCGAAACCAGCAGGCAGCGCATCGTTGGCGAGCCAGTCGGTCATCAGTACACGCGGACCCTCTTCGGGTGCCAGTGGAATAGCAGGAAAGCTACCCAGCGCCTCGCGCACCATCGTCAGCACGTTCTCAGCTAGCTTGCGGCTGCTGGTATCGATCACCAACCAGCCGTTGGCCCGATCCACGTATGCCGATGTGCGCGAGTTGCGAATGAATGCACGCGGTAGCAGATCGGTCAGCAGATCCTCTTTGAGGCGTTTACGTTCGCGCCCACCGACACTGCGGCCTTCTTCCTCAGCGATCTTCTGCACCTTTGCATACAGCGCGTCGTTAAC
The DNA here is from genome assembly GCA_049794535.1 of Rhodanobacter sp. GTDB lineage: Bacteria > Pseudomonadota > Gammaproteobacteria > Xanthomonadales > Rhodanobacteraceae > JBARCX01. Next base: position 528 of record JBARCX010000304.1, on the reverse strand, counting down.
CACTGCCGCCGGCAACAGCTTGTCTTCACCACCTGCGGTGAACAGAACGGTCTGGCCATTGATCAAAGTCAGTGGTGCATCTTCACCGCGACCCACAGGCGGCACAAAGCCGCGGGTAAACATCTCCAACGGGCCAACAGCGCGAAGCTTGTGCTCGCATAGTGCTTCGTCAAGACGCGCCAGGTCATCGGCGACCTCTTGGCTGAAGCGATATAGAAACAGGTTGCGGAACATGCGTGTTCCTCAGTGAAGAGCAGGAATGCCAACGACAGGGATCACGATGCCAACCTGATCCCATGCCATCGTGGTTAGCAGCGAGACCAGCTGGCGGTGGTCACCCGATCGAATCGCCATGCGGACGTCTAGCCACTGTTGTTCAAGCGGAAGCGCCACCTGCCGCTTGCAAAACCCCAATTCGTATAGCTCGCGATCGGACAGCTCGTGAATGACCTCATCGAGTTCAATATCGACTTCCACTTCAATGCTTTTGCGCATGGGACTATTCCGTGTCGGTAGAGAGGTAAGTGG
>JBARCX010000303.1:0-3948 GCA_049794535.1 Rhodanobacter sp. | reverse complement strand
TAAAGCGACGGTGTGGGGTATTTGTCTTCGAGGTACTGGCAGATCACAGACGAGTCGTTGAGTACCAGGTCACCATCGAGCAACACCGGTACACGCCGCAGTGGGCTGAGTTTGGAGAACTCGTCGTTGCCGACAAACGGTACGATCGGATCGATGTCGTAATCGAGCCCTTTCAACTCCAGACAGACCAACACCTTGCGCACATAGGGCGAGATGTAGTTGCCAATGACTTCAAGGCGGGACATCGCAGGACTCCAGCAGGCAGAGGGTCGTCAGCGTGAATGCGCCGCAGTGATCACGTCAAGCAGGCTCTTGGCCTAGGGCCTGTTCACGACGCTGTTGGTGACAGGGCGGGTACGGGTGTTGGCGAACCATTTGAATCGAGCGCGATCATCACGAAGCGGCCGGTGGTGCAGACGCGGCGATCGCCCGTGAGCGGGTCTTCGGCGGTCATTTCCACTTCCACCTGCATCGAGCTGCGGCCGGTGCCGACGACGCGTGCCACGAGTTCGACTAATTGGCCCTTGCGTACCGGTACGCGGAAACTCACTTCCTCCGAGCGTGCCGTCACCACGGTGCGACGCGCGTAGCGCGAGGCGACGATAAAGGCCGCCTTATCCATCCACGCCAGGGCCTGGCCGCCAAACAGTGTGCCCAAATGGTTGGTGTGGTCCGGGAAGACCATCTCCAGCAGGCGGGCTTCGAGCAACGAGGTGGTCATGGCGGGTGATTCGATGAGGGGGCGCCACATTCTGCCGGAATCATCGTGTCAAATCGCCGGTCGAGATCACCTGCCTCAACTTTTGGCAGGGGTACGGCGACGCCTACCGCGTTACGATCAGGTGTTTGGTGTCTGTCCGGCTTTGGCCGGAGCCGCGTATCTATCGCTAGGGGAGTGGCAGCATGAGTTTGAGGATCGGCAAATCGCGTCTATCTGATGCGTTGGTGATGGGGCTGCTCGCGTCAGCCATGTGGTCGGCGGGGGTTTCGGCGCAGACGCGCACGCTGACCGCGCAGGATTACGCGCAGGCTGAGCGCTTCATGTCGTACAACACCGTGCCGTTGGTCGATCACGATGTGCGCCGGGTGAAGTGGCTGGACGACACCCATTTCGTCTATCGCGATCACGATGCTGCCGGCGATCGCTTCATGCAGATGGACACGGTCAGCGGCAAGGCCTCGCCAGCGTTCGATCAAGCCAAGCTGGCTGCGGCGTTGAGCAAAGCCAGCGGCAAGCCGGTGGACGCCAAGAAATTCCCGTCGATGTTCGGTTACAGCGTGAAGCCGGATGGCCGCTACGACATCAACCTCGACGACAAGCATTACCTGTGCGATCTCAAAGCCGCGGGTACTTGTACTGATATGGCTGTGCTGGTGAAAACCGGCAAAGAGCCGGGTGTGCTGTCGCCAGACAAAAAGACCGAGGCCTTCATCCGCGATTGGAACCTGTGGCTGCGTGATGTCGCCACCGGCAAGGAAACCCAGCTCACCACCGACGGCGTGACGAACTTTGGTTATGCCACCGACAACGCCGGTTGGAAACACACCGACAACGCCATTCTGGAGTGGTCGCCCGACTCGAAGCGTATCGCCACCTTCCAGCAGGATCAGCGCAAGACGGGTGATATGTACCTGGTCAGCACCGGCGTGGGCCATCCCAAGCTGGAGGCCTGGAAGTACCCGATGGTCGGCGACAAAGATGTAACGATGATCGAACGTGTGATCATCGATGTCGCCGATCACAAAGTCGTGCGCTTGCAGATGCCACCTGACCAGCATCGTTCCAGCTTGTGCGATGACGTCAGTTGCGGCCCCGATGGTGGCTGGGATGATGTGAAGTGGGCACCGGACGGCACGTCACTGGCCTTCGTTTCCACCTCGCGCGATCACAAGCACGAGTGGTTCCGCATCGCCGATATCAACACGGGTGCCGTGCGCACCATGTTCGAGGAGAGCGTGCCGACCTATTACGAAAGCGGCAACGATGAGGTCAATTGGCGCTACCTGCCGGAAAGTCATCAGGCGATCTGGTTCAGCGAGCGCACCAACTGGGGCAACCTGTACCTGTATGACCTGGCTACCGGCAAAGTCATGCATCCCATCACCAGCGGCGATGGCAATGTCACCCAGGTGCTGAAGGTCGACGCGAAGACGCGCACGGTGTGGTTCCGTGGCGTGGGCCGTACGCCGGGTGTGCACCCATATTATGAGCAGTTCTGGAAGGTCAGCCTTGATGGCGGCCAGCCGACGCTGCTCACGCCGGAAGCGTCTGACCACGCGGTGACGATGTCCCCGGATGGCAAGTACTTCGTGGATGCCTATTCCACCACCACGACACCGACGGTTACTGTGTTGCGTGATGCCAACGATGGCCATGTGATGGCCACTGTTGCCAAGGCAGATATCAGTCGCCTCACCGCTGCCGGTTGGGTGCCGCCGGTGCCGATTACGGTGAAGGGGCGTGATGGCAAGACGGATCTGTACGGCATCATGTACAAGCCGTCGAACTTCGATCCGCAGAAGAAATACCCGATCATTGATTACGTTTATCCGGGCCCGCAGACCGGTTCGGTACGCGGCTACAACTTCATGTCGTCAAGTGGCGACAACCAGTCGCTGGCCGAGCTGGGCTTCATCGTCGTGGCTATCGATGGCATGGGTACGCCGTGGCGTTCCAAGGCGTTCCACGACACTTACTTTGGCGACATTGGCGATAACACGCTGCCCGACCAGATCGCCGGCATCAAAGCGCTGGGTCAGCGTTATCCGTGGATCGATCTGGCTCGCGTCGGCATGTGGGGCCATTCCGGCGGCGGTAACGCCACCGCTGATGCGATGTTCCGCTACCCCGATTTCTTCAAGGTGGGCTGGGCCGAAAGTGGCAACCACGAAAACCGTAACTACGAAGACGATTGGGCCGAGAAGTGGCAGGGCCTTCTTGTTACGCATCCGGATGGCACCACCAACTACGACGATCAGGCCAACCAGCGCGAAGCGAAGAACCTCAAGGGCCATTTGATGCTGGTGCACGGCACGATGGACGACAACGTACCGCCCACCACGACGCTGCTGGTGGTCGATGCGCTGATCAAGGCCAACAAGGATTTCGATATGTTGCTGATCCCCAATGCCCACCATGGTTACGGCGCAGCGACGCCCTATACCACGCGTCGACGTTGGGACTATTTCGTGCAGCACCTGGCCGGTGACACGCCGCCCAAGGAGTACGCACTAAAGCCATGGCCGTGGATGTAAGCGCGACCAAGCTTCGATGAGATAGCCACCTCGCCGTCGACCGTCTTGCGTGCGTGACATGCAGATGTTCGGCGGCGAGGCTTTATCCAGCACAGTTATGTTGGAGAGGGTCCATGAAGATGGTTTGGCAGGTTAGGGCTCTAAATGCATGTGCATGGTCGACATGCTTTCTTCTTCTGATGACGCCGGCGCCGTTGGCGCGCGCGAACACTACGCCATCTCTGGCGACGTCCTTCGATGCTTTCTGGCGATTCGCTCAGGGAAAGGCGTTTGCCGAACAAGAACAATCGTGGGATAGATTGATCGAGGTGCCGCGTAGCGACCTCTACGCTTCTGTGGTGTGGGAGGTGCGAAACCATCCCGACTGGCGAGCGCAAAAACAGCGGTTACTTCAGGCGCGTTTTGCGATGTATCCGCAGCTGGCGCCGCAAATTCCCGGTGCAACGCGTGCATTGCAAGCGTCGATCGCTGCACAAACGGCGCGTTTCCGCGCGTTGTTCCCCGACGCGGACGAACATCCACCCGTCGAAATTGTCCTGGCACCCAATTTCGACGCCAAGAGCGGTGTGCTATCCGACGGTACACCCGTACTTGCGTTTGCGGTGGATTCGCTGCTCCTGGAGCATACGCAACTCGATATCGTGGTGCCGCACGAATTGTTCCATCTCTACCATGCCCAGCATGCCGGGATAA
>JBARCX010000302.1:0-9938 GCA_049794535.1 Rhodanobacter sp. | reverse complement strand
GGGTTATTGGGCGGTGACGCCGACCCAGCTCGCTCACGCCGTGGCTACGCTGGCAGGTCATGGCGTGCCTTATTTGCCGCGACTGGTGATGGCAACTCGGGATAGCGGCGAAACGCAGTCACAGCTGTTACCCAATCCGCCGTCAGGTCCCTCGCTGATCCAGAAGCCCAACGACTGGAGCGTGATCAACGAAGGCCTGCGTGCGGTGATCACCGGTGGCACCGGTAAGGGTCTCAATAACGGCTTTCCGTATCTGATCGCGGGCAAGAGCGGTACCGCGGAGCGCTACTCGCGCACCACCAATGCCTACGACACCAACAAGAATGCCGCATATCTCGCTGCGCGACATCGTGCATGGTTCGTTGCCTACACCCCGGCCGACGATCCGCAGATTGCGGTAGCTGTGTTGCTCGAAGCGGGTGCTTGGGGTGGCCAGGATGCCGGCCCGATCGTACGCAAAATTCTCGATGCGTGGCTTTCCACGCAGAGTAACGCACCACCGGATACGCCCTTGCCGGCGAATGCTCGAATAGGGCCAGGGGCGACGACGGAGGCTCCGGCTCCTACTTCGGCTCCGACTCCCGCCCCGACTAACGATGCCGGCGCAAATGAGGATTTACCTGCGGACACATCGAGCAGTGGAGAGATGCAGTGATCGGTCCATGGCAAGTGCGCATACAGCGCTTCCTCCGGCGCATTCTCACCCGGCCGCGGATCGATTTGCCGCTGGCCGGTGGATTGTTCCTGCTCGCCGTGGTCGGTTTGATCACACTCTATAGCGCCGGTGATGGCAATCTCGGCCTGGTCGGCGGGCAGGCTGCCCGTTTTGTGCTCGGTGGTGTGCTGCTGTTACTCATTTCGCGTATCCCGCCATCAACGCTGCGCAACTGGACGCCATGGCTCTATGCCGTCAGCACGGCACTGCTCGTGGTGGTGGCGGTGCTTGGCGAGGGTCGGGGTGCCAACCGTTGGCTCAACCTCGGCGTGATGCGCTTCCAGCCGTCCGAACTGCTCAAGCTGACCATGCCGATGATGGTGGCCTGGTACCTACACGCGCGGTCGCTACCGCCCAAGTGGAAGGACATCGCGGTGGTTGGCATGCTGATCGTGATCCCTGCCGGGTTGATCGCCAAGCAACCGGATCTCGGCACCGCATTGCTGGTTTCCGCGGCTGGTGCGTTTGCGCTATTCCTGTCAGGCATGGCGTGGTGGCGCATTGGTCTGCTGCTGGCCGCCGTCGCCGGCATGATCCCGGTGGGCTGGCATTTCATGCACCAATACCAGCGTGATCGCGTGCTGACCATGCTCAATCCCGAGTCTGACCCGCTGGGTAACGGCTGGCACATCATCCAGTCGCAGATCGCCGTGGGCTCGGGCGGTGTGTTCGGCAAGGGTTTCGAGCAGGGCACGCAGTCGCGCCTGGATTTCCTGCCTGAGCACACCACCGACTTCATTTTCGCTGTGTTCTGCGAAGAGTTCGGTCTGATCGGCGTCTGCTGCCTGATCGCCTTGTATGTCTTCATCATCGGCCGCTGCCTGTGGATCGCGATGGAAGCGCGCGACACGTACTCGCGCTTGCTTGCCGGTGCGATCGGCATGAGCTTTTTCGTCTATGTGTTCGTCAACGGTGGCATGGTGTCCGGCATGTTGCCGGTGGTCGGTGTGCCGATGCCGATGGTCAGCTACGGCGGCACCTCGGCGGTGTCGTTGCTAACCGGTTTCGGCGTGTTGATGTCGATCCATGCGCACCGCAAGATGCATGAGTGATTGCCGGTACGAATAATGGCGGCACGAATAATGACTTATTGCTGATGTGATGTAGGAATCAGTCAAATGCGTATGAATCATCGGGCTGGTGTTCAAGCGTGCATGTTAGGCTTCTGGCGAATGATCCCAAGCAGCCCAACGCGACCATTTTTTATGAACTCGAACTCATGGATGTGATTCGTCCGCGCAAGTTACCTCGGCTCACTAAGGCGCTCGTTGCGCTGTGCCTGCTGGCTGGCACAGCACCTGTGCTTGCCGATACGCATCCGGGCCAAGCCGACCTGGTCCGTGAAGTAGCGAAAGACACCGGTAAAGATCCGCAGTTACTCAATGCCTTGCTCAACGGTGCCAAGAAGCAGCAGAGCATTCTCGATGCGATCAGCCGGCCGGCGGAAGGGAAGCCTTGGAGCGAATACCGGCCGATCTTCATCACCCCCCAGCGCATTAATCAGGGCATCGCGTTCTATCGCGAGCATCGTGCACTGCTCGAACAGATTGGCAACCAATACGGCGTGGCGCCCGAGTACATCGTGGCGATCATCGGTGTGGAAACGTCTTACGGCCGCAACACCGGCAAATACAAAGTGCTCGATGCGTTGGTCACGCTCGGCTTGTATTACCCGCCGCGTGCGAAGTTTTTCCGTGGGGAGCTGAAGACCTTGCTGGAACTGCCAGACAACCATCTGGCGGGTCCGGTGGATACGCTCACCGGCTCGTATGCCGGTGCACAGGGTTGGGGGCAGTTCATGCCCTCCAGTATTCGCGACTATGGCGTGGATGCGGACGGTGATGGCCACATCGATCTGCAACGTTCACTGCCGGATATTTTCGCCAGCGTCGCCAACTATTTCGCGAAACACGGCTGGGTACGCGGTGGCCTGGTTGCTGCGAGGGCTCAGCCGGATGCCGCCGCCCGAGCCATCACGGTGAAAGACTCCAAGCCGCAATGGCCAGTGGAGCAGCTCGAGGCCTGGGGCTACGCTCCGTTGCAATCGTTGAGTCCGGGTGAGCCGAGCAGCCTGCAGACGCTGCAAGGGTCGCTTGGACCGGAATACTGGTTCACCTTCCAGAATTTCTATGTGATCACGAAATACAACCGCAGTCCGTTGTACGCGATGGCGGTGAATCAGCTGGCTCAGGCGATTGCGGATGGTGTGCGTGCGCCTGCGGATGCCGCACGATGAGGTTGATGTGGCGCCTTTCGTTGCTGGTTATCGCAGCATGGGCGTTGGTGGGTTGCAGCGGCCATAACGCCACTCGGCCGTCGTCGGGAAGTGCCAGCAGCAGTCGCGGTTCAATCTATGACGACACCAGTCGCCCGCAGAGTAGTCGTTATCGCGATGGGAACGACAGCGTGCCATCCGGCCCACCGCCCGACCTGAGCAAGCTGCCTGAGCCGATACCAAAGGTGGAGCCGCATTCGTTGTACGGCAACAAGTCGCCCTATAGCGTGCTCGGCCGCAGCTACAACGTGCTAGCCAGCGCACGCGGCTACGATGAGCGCGGCATTGCTTCGTTCTACGGTAACAAGTTTCATGGCTACAAGACCTCGAGCCTCGAGGACTACGACATGTACAAGTTCTCTGCCGCGAGCAAGGTGTTGCCGCTGCCCAGCTATGCGCAGGTGACCAACCTGGAGAACGGCAAGAGCGTGATTGTGCGTGTCAACGATCGCGGTCCATTTCATGAAAACCGTGTGATTGACCTGTCGTACGCCGCTGCGGTGAAAATCGGTATCTGGCCAAAAGGCACCGGGTTGGTTGAAGTGCGCGGGATCGACCCCGGCCAGCCGCTGATGGATCTGCCTCCACCACCGGTAGTCTCGGCCAGTTCAGGTCGCCCGGGTATCTTCTTGCAAGTGGGTGCGTTTGCCGACGCGGCCAATGCCGAGCGCGTCGCACAGCAGCTGCGCCAGGCCAATTTCGCGCCAGTGCAGGTAGTCGACACCGAAATCGACGGTCGCCATGTGCGTCGCGTGCGGGTGGGGCCGTTGGCTGACGTGGATACCGCTGATCAAGTAACCGCCCGGATCGAAAACATGGGTCTGCCCCGTCCGCAGGTCGCGGTAGACTGAGCACTTATGCCGGCGCGCGTGGCGCCGTTGGTTCAAAAAGACTGGATTGAAAACTACGATGAGTCTGTTCCGCCGCTCCCTCCTTACCTTCGCCGCTGCCGCTTTGGTGGTTGGTGCCGCCACTGCCCAGCAGGCGCCGCCGCGTCCCGTGCCCATCCCGCGCCCCGTCGCGCCTCAGGCGCCGGTACCGCCGCCGCCGGATGTCGACGCTAAGGCATGGGTGCTGATGGACTACGCCACCGGCCAGATTCTCGCTGCGAAAGATCCCGACGTACGGCTGGAGCCGGCCTCGATCACCAAGATAATGACCGACTACGTGGTCTCCGCTGAGATCGCCGGCGGTCGCATCCACCTGACCGATCCGGTCACCATTAGCGAAAACGCCTGGCGCGGCGGTGGTGCCGGCACTGACGGTTCCACCAGTTTCCTCAAGCTCAATAGCCAGGTGCCGCTGAAGGATCTGCTGAACGGCATGATCATCCAGTCCGGCAACGATGCGGCGATTGCGCTGGCCGAGCACAGTGCCGGTTCCGAGCAGGCTTTCGCCGGGTTGATGAATGCCTATGCCAAGCAGTTGGGCATGGTCAACAGCAACTTCGAGAATGCCTCGGGCTATCCGATTGCCAACCACTACACCACGGCCCACGACATCGCGATTCTGTCGCGCGCCCTGATCCATGATTTCCCTGAGGACTACGCGATCTCGAAGATCAAAGAGTTCGAGTGGAACGGCATCAAGCAGGGCAACCGCAACACGCTGCTGTGGCGCGACCCCAGCGTCGACGGCATCAAGACGGGCCACACGGCGGCGGCTGGTTTCTGCCTGGCCGCATCGGCGCTGCAGGGCGATTCGCGCATGATCGCGATCGTGATGGGCGCGAGTAGCGACAAGGCGCGTGCCGATTCGGCGATGGCGCTGCTCAACTACGGTTTCCGTTTCTACGAAACGCACAAGCTGTACGACGCCAGCAAGCCGTTGGCCACGCCACGCCTGTGGAAGGGTGCGATCGACCAGTTGCCGATCGGCGTGTCGCAGGATGTGCTGGTCACCGTCAAGCGCGGTGAGTACGACCAGCTCAAGGCCATCATGGACATCCCGACCACGTTGATCGCCCCGTTCACCAAGGGCCAGCAGGTGGGTACGTTGCGCATCACCATGGATGGTCAGCCGGTACAGACTGTGCCGCTGATTGCCCTCACCGATGCCCCTCAGGGCGGTTTCTTCTCGCGGCTGTGGGATTCCATCATGTTGTGGTTCCATAGCGACAAGAAGGCCGATACGGACACCAAGTGATGCAAGAGATCGACTTTTCGCAGGCGAAAAAGGACGGCAAGGGATTCCAGTTCCCTGGTGAGTTCGAAATCACTGCCCTGGGTAGCGCTAACGCGGATCTGAAGGCCCGGGTGCCACAGATCCTCGAAGGCGTGGGTTTGCATGTGCTGCACGAGACCGTGAAGCACAAACATTCACGCGAGGGGAATTTCCTCTCGGTGACGGTGACCTTCCGCTGCGATACCCGCGAGCACTACGACGCAGCACACACTGCGCTGCGTGCCGATCCGGACATCCGCTACACGATGTGACGTACCGCTTCTGACCATGGATGGGGGCAAGGCGTGAGCCGCCTTGCCCGGTCGCGGTATCGGCCCCACTTTCTCTCTCAATCCCGTCCGTCCAAGTCAGGTTTTGCCATGTCCTTGCCGCTCAAGATTCGCCGTCTCGGCCGCCAATCGTACGAGACGACCTGGAAGGCGATGAGCGCATTCACCGACAACCGCACCGCCGACACGGCGGATGAGTTGTGGCTGCTCGAACACGATCCGGTGTTCACCCTTGGCCAAGCCGGCAAGATGGAGCACGTGCTGGCTCCTGGCGACATCCCGGTTGTGCCGGTGGATCGGGGCGGTCAGGTGACTTACCACGGTCCAGGTCAGATTGTGGGTTACCCCTTGATCGACCTGCGCCGTGCCGGGGTTAGCGTGCGCGAGCTGGTCTGCAAGATCGAGCAGTCGATTATCGATACCCTCGGGCACTGGAATATCGGCGCCGCACGGCTTGAGGGCGCACCCGGCGTCTATGTCGGTGGGGCCAAAGTGGCTGCCTTGGGCCTGCGCGTGCGTCGCGGTTGCAGCTTCCACGGTTTGGCCTTCAATGTGGACATGGATCTGGAGCCCTATCACCGCATCAACCCTTGCGGTTACAAGGGTTTGGAGGTCACGCAAGTGTTAGACTTGGGTGGTCCGTCGCGACTGGCGGACGTCGAAGACGTGCTGATCGGTGAATTCTGCCGCCAGTTTGGTTTCGATGCTGAGCCGGCCGCCCCCGTTCTACCTGAACTCCCCGCTCGTGCAGCGGTCTAGGCTTTGCTGATATGAGCGATACCACCGTCTCCCCCAAGGTCATTCCGATTAGCGTTGTCGCAGGTACACCTGCGGTCGACAAGCAGATCGGTAACGACAAAATTGCGCTCAATCGGGCGGGCTTCGACACGGCTGTACCGACCTTGCGCAAGCCCAGCTGGATCCGCGTGCGCCTGCCGCAAGGCAATGCGGTGCAGCAGCTGAAGGCGCGCCTGCGCGAAAACGCGCTGGTCACGGTGTGCGAAGAGGCCTCCTGCCCGAATATCCACGAGTGCTTCAGCAAGGGCACCGCCACTTTCATGATCCTTGGCGAGGTCTGCACCCGCCGTTGTTCGTTCTGCGACGTGGCCCATGGCCGTCCGGCTGCGCCCGATCCGCTGGAGCCGGCGCGTCTGGCTGAGACCATCCGCGATATGCGCCTGCGCTATGTGGTGATTACCTCGGTGGACCGCGACGACCTGCGTGATGGCGGCGCCGAGCATTTCGCCGCCTGCATTCGCGCGGTGCGTCACGCCAGCCCGACGATCAAGATCGAAATCCTTACCCCGGATTTTCGCGGTAAGGGGCGTATGGAGCGCGCGCTGGAAGTACTCAATGACTTCCCGCCGGACGTCTTCAACCACAACCTCGAAACGGTGCCGCACCTGTACCGCGAAGTGCGTCCGGGCGCTGACTACCAGTGGTCGCTGGATCTGCTCAAGCGCTTCAAGGCGCAGCATCCGGATGTGCCCACCAAGTCGGGCATCATGCTCGGCCTGGGCGAAACCATGGAACAGGTGCTCGAGACGATGCGCGATTTACGCGCTCATGACGTCGAGATGATTACCATCGGTCAGTATCTGCAGCCCACGCCGCATCATCACCCGGTGATTCGCTACTGGACTCCAGAAGAATTTGAAGCGTTGCGCGAAGCTGGTGAGGCGATGGGTTTCCATCACGTCGCTTCTGGCCCGCTGGTGCGTTCGTCCTACCATGCCGACCTGCAAGCACATGCAGCCGGTGTCACCGAGCAAGTTTGATAGAGAACTCCATGACATTTCGTCCCCTGCTCGTACTGCTGCTTGCCTTCACTGTGACCGCTACGTGCGCGCAGTCGGCGGCCGACCTCGGCGCTGGCGTCAAGCCGCGTAAGGAATCTACGCTGCCGCTCAAGCCCACCGACGATGAGGCGCAGGCGGCGCAGCTTTCGGCGCGCTTCCTCACGCGGTTCCACTACGACGCGCAGCCGCTCGACGATGCGATGTCGGAGAAGATCTACAACGCCTATTTCAAGCTGCTCGACAGCGAAAAGGTGTTCTTCACGCAGGCGGACATGGACAAGTTCGCACCGATGAAGACGCAGTTCGACGACGCGATCTGGAACAAGGATCTGTCCAAGCCTTTCGACGTGTTTAACCTGTATATCCAGCGTGCCGTCGAGCGCATGACCTATGCGCGCAGCCTGCTCAAGCAGGGCTTCGACTTCTCCAATGATGAGAGCTACACCTACGACCGCAAGAAAGCCGACTGGCCCAAAGACCAGGCGGCGTTGGACGACCTGTGGCGCAAGCGCACCATGAACGACTGGCTGCGCCTCAAGCTGGCCGGCAAGAGCGACGATGAGATCCGCAAGACGCTGGACAAGCGTTACGCGAGCTATATCGATCGCGTGAAGCAGCTGGACAGCGAGGATGCTTTCCAGACCTTCATGACCTCGTACGCCGAGACCACCGACCCGCACACCGACTACCTCGGCCCGCGTCAGGCGGAGAATTTCGACATCCAGATGAAGTTGTCGCTGGAAGGTATTGGCGCGCAGCTGCAGGCGCGCGATGACTACACGATGATCTTCACCCTGGTGCCGGGTGGCCCCGCGGACAAGTCAGGCAAGCTCAAGCCGGGCGATCGCATCATTGCGGTGGGCCAGGGCGACAGCGGTGCGATGACTGACGTGATCGGCTGGCGCTTGGACGATGTGGTCAACCTGATCCGCGGCAAGAAAGACACCACGGTGCGGCTGGAAATCCTGCCGGCTGATTCGGGTCTCGATGGCAAGCACGAGATGATTCCTCTGGTTCGCCAGAAGGTCACCATTGCCGATTCGGCGGCCAAGAAAAAGATCATCGATATCGATGACGGTGGTGTCACGCGCAAGATTGGTGTGATCACACTTCCCACGTTCTATTCCGACTTCGGTGCACGCAGCGAAGGCGACAAGGACTTCAAGAGCGCAACGCGCGACGTGGCCAAGTTGCTCGGTGAGCTGAAGGCTGCCGGTGTGCAGGGCGTGGTCGTGGATCTGCGCGACAACGGCGGTGGTTCGCTGCTTGAGGCGAATACGCTCACTGGCCTGTTCATCGACAAGGGGCCGGTGGTGCAGGTGCGTAGTGCGAACGGGCAGGTGGACGTGCAGGGTGATGACGATCCGGGCATGGCCTGGAGCGGCCCGCTGGCTGTGCTGGTCAATCGTGGTACGGCCTCGGCTTCGGAGATCTTCGCCGCAGCCATCCAGGATTACGGCCGCGGTCTCGTGATTGGTCAGCCGACCTTCGGTAAGGGCACGGTGCAGAACCTGGTCGATCTCGATCGTTTCAGCCAGAATCCGTCCGGCAAGCCGCAGTACGGCGAGCTGAAGATGACCATCGCCGAGTTCTTCCGCATCAATGGCGGTTCCACTCAGCTCAAAGGCGTGACGCCGGATATCCAGTATCCACAAAACGGCGACGCCAAGGACTTCGGTGAGTCGACCTACGACAACGCATTGCCGTGGACACACATCGCATCGGCTGACTACAAGCCAGTGGCTGACATACAGCCTTATCTGTCACCGCTGGAGCAGAAGCACGATGCGCGCGTGGCAACGTCGCCAGCATGGAAACTGATGCTCGACGAGCTGGCGCAATATCAGAAGATGCGTGATCGCAAGTCGATCTCGCTGAACTTCGCCCAGCGTGAAACCGAGCGTAAGCAGTTGGATGCCATCCAGGCCGAGTTCCGTGCCCGTCATAAGGCGATCGACGGCAATGATGTGGCTGAAGCTGACGAAGATTCGGCGCTGGACGATGGCCTCAACCCGAACGAGCGCAGCCTGAAGAGCGAGCTCAAGGATGAGAATGACGCGAAGAAGGCACCCGATCCGCAGCTGCAAGAAACCGCGCACATCCTGTTCGATGCGGTTGGCCTGATCGATACCGATCCCAAGCTGGCTGCCGAAGTGTTGCCTTATGGCGGTAAGCCTGTTGCCAGCAACGTGGCGACGGCTGCAGCTCCGGCGCCTGCTACGTCCGTTGGTCACTGAAGCGGTATGCGCTAGATAATTCGAAGCACGTATCAAAAAGGCAGCGCTCCGACGCTGCCTTTTTTTATGGGCTCAAAACCTCCGCATAGATACCCGTGTCGCAGTGCCTCTCACGTAGTGGCATGCTGCACCGGACATTCCGCGAAATGTCAGGCCACACTCAGTCGGGGATTACTGCGCACCGGAGGATCGAATGGATCTGTTGCCGAATGTCGCGTTGGCTGGCGGCCTGGCTTGGGCTAGCGGTATCCGCCTGTACGCCACTGTGTTTGTGGCCGGCTTGCTGGGTCGCTTGGGCTACGTGCATTTGCCTGAGGGGCTGGCGCCGCTCACCGACACCTGGGTGCTGGTGGTGTCTGGTGTACTCATGGTCGGCGAATTCCTCGCCGACAAAATTCCCGCATTCGACAGCGTGTGGGATGCCGCGCAAACCTTCATCCGTATTCCCGTAGGTACGCT
>JBARCX010000301.1:0-24293 GCA_049794535.1 Rhodanobacter sp. | reverse complement strand
TAGAAATTTATTTTGGCTATTGCGCACCGGCAGCGGCACTAGACACGGCCTGCACCGGCAGGAACTGCAAAAATTGGCCGCCCAGGAAGCTCTGCACATAGTTGATGACTGAGCGGCGGTATTTTTCAGCGGTGAATTCGGCAACTAGATCAGTTCGCCCAATGATGGTGCCGAATTCGCGTTCGAAGCTCAGGTTGTGGCCATGCTCGGACAGTTCATTGGAAAGTAGCAATGGCTGACCATGGGTGTCCTTGCGTTGTGCGAGCATCCACATCGCGATCTCGATGTTTCGCGAGGCGTTGTATAAAAGTTGTGCATCGAGCCCATCAATCAGATAGAGATTGGTCTTGCCGCCGTGGGCGGTAATCAGCATGTCGGCCATGCCATAGCTCAAGGCGCCGACGCGATCGCCTTTGAAATCGGGATCGAGTGCACGCGATATAGCCGCGATGTCGCGCAGGTTGCCTAACTCTGGCAGTGGTTTGCGTGCCTCAACTGCGGCTTTGATGCGTGCCTCTGCTTCGACTTGTGTGGCAACGCCGGTTTTCTTCCACTGGACAGGGTTGCGTTTGTAGAGCTTATCCATCAGCACATAAAGCGTGGCTAGGTTGTCGCGTATTTCAAGCGATGCCATGCGATTGGGGTCGGACTGCAGCATCTGCCCCTTCGTCATATGTGCTTCAGGTACTTTTTCGCCTTTGACGGGCGGTGTCGAAGCACAGCCCGCGCCGAAAAGCAGCCACACAAGTAGCCAAGCGTATTTCATGATTTCCATTCCCTGGAAATGTGTCGTGAAGTCGCGTTTGTCCGTCGCGACGGGTGCAGCTTAGGTTTATATACAGTCTCCGCGCAGCCTGTGCTGAACGGGGCAATGCACCATCAGGTTTATTTTGATGTGAGCTACGCGGAGATCTGAAATAAACGTTTGACTAGACCTCGAGTGTGGCTAGGTCGCCTTTCTCTTCCAGCCAGGCTTTGCGATCGCTGGACCGCTTCTTGGCCAGAAGCATGTCCATCAATTTCGCGGTGCCGTCACCTTCGTCGACCGTGAGCTGCACAAGGCGACGGGTGTCGGGATGAATGGTGGACTCGCGCAGCTGCGGGGGATTCATCTCACCCAGACCTTTGAAGCGGGTAGTGCTGACGGCGCCTTTCATCTTCTCGCGCTCAATGCGCTCGAGCATCGACTGCTTTTCGCTTTCGTCGAGGCAATAGAACACCTGCTTACCCACGTCGACGCGGAACAGCGGTGGCATAGCGACGAAGACGTGGCCCTCACTGACCAAGTGCGGGAAGTGTTTGAGGAACAGCGCCGACAGCAGGGTAGCGATGTGCAGGCCGTCGGAGTCGGCATCGGCGAGGATGATCACCTTGCCGTAGCGCAGACCGGAGAGATCGTCCTTGCCCGGATCGCAGCCGATCGCGACGGCGAGGTTGTGCACCTCTTCCGAAGCCAGCACCGACGTCGATTCGACTTCCCAGGTGTTCAGGATTTTGCCGCGCAGTGGCAGGATTGCCTGGAACTCTTTATCGCGCGCCTGCTTGGCGCTACCGCCGGCCGAATCACCTTCGACCAGGAACAGTTCGGTGCGCGACAAATCGGTCGCGGTGCAGTCGGCCAGTTTGCCGGGTAGGGCAGGGCCTTGAGTGATCTTCTTGCGCACGACCTGCTTGGCGGCCTTGAGACGTGCACTGGCGCGCTCAATGGCAAGCTGCGCGATGCGCTCACCAAGATCCACGTTCTGGTTGAGCCACAGGCTGAAGGCATCGTGGATGATGTTTTCGACCATGCCTGCCGCTTGGCGCGAGGACAGTCGCTCCTTGGTCTGGCCGGCAAACTGCGGATCTTGCAGTTTTGCGCTGAGCACGAAGGCGAGCCGTTCCCACACATCTTCGGGGGCGAGCTTCACGCCGCGCGGAAGCAAGTTGCGGATGTCGCAGAACTCGCGGATCGCATTGGTAAGGCCGCTACGCAAGCCGTTAACGTGGGTGCCGCCCTGCGCCGTTGGAATCAGGTTGACGTAGCTCTCCTGCACCAACTCGCCTTCTGGCAGCCAGGCTAGGGCTACGTCCATGCCTTCGACATCGCGCGATATGTGATGTACGAACAATTCGTTGGGCAGCGCTTCAGAGCCATCCAGTTCGCCACGCAGGTAGTCGCGCAGGCCGTCTTCGTAGAACCATTCACTGACTTCGCCGCTGGCTTCGTCCGTGAGCTTTACATTGAGGCCGGCGCACAGCACGGCTTTCGCGCGGAGCAGATGCTTGAGTTTGATCAGCGAGATCTTCGGTGAATCGAAGTATTTCGCATCGGCCCAAAAGCGCACGGTGGTGCCGGTTTTCTTCTTCGGTACCGTGCCGATGATTTCCAGCTCGCTAACGCGGTTGCCGTGTTCGAAGGCCATGCGGTATTCATTGCCGTCACGGCGAATGGTCACTTCTACGCGGGTAGACAGCGCGTTGACCACCGATACACCCACGCCGTGCAAGCCGCCGGAGAAGTTGTAGTTCTTGCCGGAGAATTTGCCGCCGGCGTGTAGTCGGGTGAGGATCAGCTCAACGCCGGGGATGCCTTCCTCGGGGTGGATGTCCACCGGCATGCCGCGGCCATCGTCACAGACCTCGACCGAGCCATCCGAATGCAAGGTCACCTCGATCGACTTCGCGTGGCCGGCTAGGGCTTCGTCCACCGAGTTATCGATGACCTCCTGCGCCATATGGTTCGGGCGGCTGGTGTCGGTATACATGCCCGGCCGGCGTTTGACCGGGTCCAGGCCTGAGAGGACTTCGATATCGGCGGCGTTGTAGCGACTGCTCATGCGTGAGGATCGAATCGATGAAGGCGCCGCAGCATGGCGGCGCGGGATGGAAGGGTCAAGCGAACGGCTTGTGACTTAAAGCGGTGCGCAATGTTGCGTCAACCATGCCAGATCCGCGCCTTCCAGCAGAGGGCTCAGCGCGGCGCGCACGGTGGCGTGATAGTCATCGAGCCAGGCGCGCTCCTCGGGATTCAGCAAGCTGGGCTCCAGGGCGCGGCGGTCGAACGGGCACAGTGTAAGCGTCTCGAAGGCGTAGTACTCGCCGAACTCGGTGCTCTCGGCTTCAACCACTACCGCCAGATTCTCGTGACGAATGCCGTGGCGACCTGGTTTGTACAGGCCCGGCTCGATCGACGAGATCATGCCTGGCTCCAATGCCACCAGCGTGCCACCGTTGGCTGGTGGCCGAATACTCTGCGGGCCCTCGTGCACGTTGAGAAAGTAGCCGACGCCATGGCCGGTGCCGTGGCCGTAGTCCATGCCGGCGGCCCATAAAGGTGCACGCGCCAATGCATCGAGCTGCGGGCCGCTTGCGCCTTTCGGGAAGCGTGCGCGGGAGAGCGCGATCATGCCTTTAAGCACCAGCGTGGCGTCGCGGCGTTGTTCGGCGGTGGTGGGGCCGAGCGCGAGCACGCGGGTGATGTCGGTGGTGCCGCCCAGGTATTGGCCGCCTGAATCTATAAGGAGTAAGCCTTCCGTTCGCAGTGCGCTATGTGCTTCCTGCGTGGCGCGGTAATGCGGCAGGGCGCCGTTGGCCTGGTAGCCCGCAATGGTGGCAAAACTTTCACCGACGAAATCGGGTTGTGCTGCGCGCGCGGCATGCACCAAGCGATCTACATCCAGCTCAGTCAATGGCTTACCGGCATTGAGCTGGTGCTCGATCTCATGGAACGCACCGACCAGTGCGGCGCCGTCGCGGCGCATCACTTCGCGGATGTGATCCAGCTCAGCGGTGTTCTTGCAGGCCTTGAAGGCGGTGGATGGATTGGCCGCTTCGATGCAACGCACTGTGGAGGGTATGGCTGCAGCGATGGCGCTGACCACGCGGCCGGGGTCGAACAGTAGCGCGCTAGTTGCTGGTAAGTCGGTAAGCGCGGCAACAACCGTAGTGTAGTCGGCAATGACGATGCCGTCGGCAGCGAGCTTTGCGACAAGCGAGTCATCGAGTTTGCTGCGACCGGCGAAGAGCGTGGCCCCACCATCGGTCGCTACCAGCAAATGAGCCAGGAAGACGGGGTTGCATTCCACGTCACTGCCGCGGAGGTTGGTCAGCCAGGCGATATCGTCCAGGCTGGAGACCAGGTGATGAGTGGCGCCGCGTTTACGTAAGTGGGTGCGTAGACGAGCCAGCTTTTCCAGGCGCGACGTGCAGGCATAGGCCAGTGCATGTTCGGTAATGGGCGCGCGTGGTAAGGCGGGACGATCGGCCCAGATAACGCCAGGCAGATCAAGATCAGTGCGTAGGCGCACACCGACCTCTGCGAATTTTCTTTCGATCTGCCGTTGACCGGCGACTGCGAGGCTATCGCCAGCCACGGCCAGTACGTCACCGCTATGCAATTGGTCGGCTAGCCAATCCAGATGCTCCGGCGTGTGTGGCACCCGCAGCTTCATCAGCGTGATACCACTGCCTGCAAGTTGCTGTTCGGCTTGCGAGAAGTAGCGTGAATCGGTCCATAACCCGGCATGCTTTGTGGTCACGACGAGCGTGCCTGCTGATCCGGTGAATCCCGAGAGCCATTCGCGCGCCGCCCAGTGTCCGGGCAAGTATTCCGACAGGTGCGGATCAGCGCTGGGAATGAGACATGCGGCGACGCCATGCTGGCTCATGGTCTCGCGTAGGGCGGCGATGCGAGCAGAAATGGAGGTGTTCATTGCCGCCATGGTATCAGGGCGGCACGGGTGGATCTGCTGTGTCCGACTTGGTTCTGGGTGAGGCGGGTAGCGCCGCCTGCGCGACAATGGTGAGTAGTGCTATGCGATGGAATGCGCTGCCATGTAACACGACAAGAAGAAATATTCTTCGAGAAGAAACATTCTCGTGTTACACCGCTTGCGTGGCATGCATTAGATAGGTAGGGCGATGCGTGATCGCGACATCAGCCGCGACATTATGTCTCGGCCCATGTCATTCGATGCGATGGCCCGTTACCCTACGCGCGCCGCTCCCCACGGCATCAATCCCTACCGGCATCACCCCCAATATAGTTGAGTCGTTCGTGAGCAAACGTAGCTTCGTTTCCACCATGCGCCTACTGTGCGCAGGTTTTACCGTGTTCCTTAGCGGTTGCAGCATGGAAGTCCTTTCGCCCAAAGGCGATATCGGCATGCAAGAGCGCACGCTGATCCTTACCGCGCTTGGATTGATGTTGATCGTCGTGGTTCCGGTGATCGTGATGACCCTGGTCTTCGCCTGGCGCTATCGCTCATCGAATACCAAGGCCACTTACGCACCCAAGTGGGCGCACTCGACTGCGATCGAAGTGGTTGTCTGGACCGTACCCTGCATCATCGTCTCGATCCTGGCGGTGATTGCGTGGCGCACGTCCTACTCGCTTGATCCGTACAAGCCGCTCGAATCGAATGTCAAGCCGATCACCGTCGAGGCTGTATCGCTCGATTGGAAGTGGCTTTTCATCTACCCCGACTACGGTGTTGCCTCGGTCAACGAGCTGGCGATGCCGGTCAATGTGCCGGTGAACTTCAAAATCACCTCAGGCTCGGTGATGAACTCGTTCTTCATTCCGCAGCTGGGTAGCCAGATCTACGCCATGGCCGGTATGGAAACCAAGTTGCACCTGATTGCCAGCGAAGAGGGCAGCTACGAAGGCCTTTCGGCCAACTACAGCGGTGCAGGCTTCTCGGATATGCACTTCCAGGCCATCGCCACCTCGCAGCAGGGTTTCGACGACTGGATCAAGAAGGCGAAGGCCGGATCGTCAGATCTGACCATGGCTACTTACGAGATGCTGGCCAAGCCCAGCATGCGTTTGCCAGTTACTTATTACTCGAACGTCTCGCCGGATCTGTTCGGCGGCATCGTCCATCAATACATGGCTGCTCCTGCTGCTGCCGGCACCGCGCCGATGGCCCAGATGACCATGCAAAACACTGAAGTTAAGGCTGCGGAGTAACCGATGTTCGGAAAACTTTCTCTGGACTCCATTCCATTCCATGAGCCGATCATCATGGGGACGCTGGCCGTTGTTCTTCTCGGCGGCATAGCGCTGCTGAGTGCGATCACCTACGCCGGCAAATGGAAGTACCTGTGGACGGAGTGGTTCACCTCCGTCGATCACAAGCGTATTGGCGTGATGTACATCGTCCTGGCGCTGGTCATGCTGCTGCGTGGTTTCGCAGACGCGATCATGATGCGTGCGCAGCAAGCGATGGCGGTGAACGATGCGGCGGGCTATTTGCCGCCGCATCACTATGACCAGATCTTCAGCGCCCACGGCGTCATCATGATCTTCTTCATGGCGATGCCGTTTGTCATCGGCCTGATGAACATCGTTGTGCCGCTGCAGATCGGTGCCCGCGACGTGGCGTATCCGTTCCTCAACTCGCTCAGCTTCTGGCTGGCTGCGGCGGGTGCGGTGCTGATCATGATGTCGATGTTCATTGGCGATTTTGCCGCCACTGGCTGGCTGGCGTATCCGCCATTGTCGGAGCTTGGTTTCAGTCCGACGGTCGGTGTCGACTACTACATATGGTCATTGCAGATATCAGGATTGGGCACGACCCTGACCGGTATCAACTTCGTCGTGACCATCCTGCGCATGCGCACCCCGGGCATGAAGCTGATGCAGATGCCGGTGTTCACCTGGACGGCGCTGGTCACCAACATCCTGATCGTCGCGGCTTTCCCGGTGCTGACCGTCACGTTGGCGTTGCTTGCGGCAGACCGTTACCTGGGTATGCACTTCTTCACCAACGAGCTTGGTGGCAACCCGATGATGTACATCAACCTCATCTGGATATGGGGGCACCCTGAGGTCTACATCCTGATCCTGCCTTGCTTTGGCGCGTTCTCGGAGATCATCTCTACGTTCTCCGGCAAGCCGTTGTTCGGCTACAAGTCGATGGTCTATGCGACCTGTGCGATCGGCGTGCTGTCGTTCCTCGTATGGTTGCACCACTTCTTCACCATGGGTTCGGGCGCCAACGTCAATGCCTTCTTCGGCATCATGACGATGATCATTTCGGTGCCTACCGGCGTGAAGTTGTTCAACTGGCTGTTCACCATGTATCGCGGCCGTGTGCGCCTTACGGTGCCCGTGTTGTGGACAATCGGCTTTATGGTCACGTTCACCATTGGCGGCATGACCGGTGTGCTGCTGGCTGTGCCGGGTGCGGACTTCGTACTGCATAACAGCCTGTTCCTGATTGCTCACTTCCATAACGTGATCATCGGCGGCGTGGTGTTTGGCTGCCTGGCGGCGATGAACTACTGGTTCCCGAAGGCCTTCGGTTTCAAGCTGGAAGAGCGCTGGGGCAAGGCTTCGTTCTGGTGCTGGCTGGTTGGTTTCTACGTTGCCTTCGTGCCGCTGTACATCCTCGGCTTGAAGGGCATGACGCGTCGTATGAACCATTACGCCAACCCTGAGTGGCAGCCCTACCTGATCGTGGCGTTGATCGGTGCGGTGATCATTGCGGCCGGCATCTTCTTCACGCTGCTGCAGCTCTACGTGAGCATTCGCAATCGTGAATTGAATCGTGATCTGACCGGCGATCCGTGGGGCGGTCGTACCCTGGAATGGGAGACGAGTTCGCCGCCGCCGTTCTACAACTTTGCCATCGTGCCGAAGGTCGAGGTGTTGGATCAGTTCTGGGAGGACAAAGAAACCGGTCGTGCCTATCAGCGGCCTGCGCATTACGAAGACATCCATATGCCGCGTAACACCGGCGTGGGCGTCATCATGGGTGCCTTCAGTGTCGCCCTGGGTTTCGGCTTGATCTGGCATATCTGGGCACTGGCCGCGCTTGGTTTGGTGGGCATGATTGGGTCGTTCATTGCTCGCGCCTACGATCGTGACGTGGACTACTACGTGCCGGCTGCCGAGGTCGAGAAGATCGAGCGTGCACGCCTGGTGCGGTTGGACAAGATGGTCGAACGCGTTGGACCGGCATCGGCCGGACAGAAGGTTGCCTAATCATGAGCAGTTCCGTCATTACCGCTAACCACGGAGCCGCCATCCACGGCGGCGCCAGCCACGATGTCGGTGCTCATCACGAGCACGACGATGGATCCAAGACCCTGCTCGGGTTCTGGATCTACCTGATGAGCGACTGCCTGATCTTTTCAGCGCTGTTCGCCACCTTTGCTGTGTTGTCCCACGCTACGGCGGGTGGCCCGGACGGCAGGGCGATTTTCGAGCTGCCTTATGTATTGACCGAGACGATGCTGCTGCTGGTCAGTAGCTTCACCTTCGGTATGGCGATGTTGAGCATGCATGCGGGTCGCCGTAACCAGGTGATCGCCTGGTTGGTGGTGACCTTCCTGGTTGGTGCTGGCTTCGTCGGCATGGAAATCCACGAGTTTGCGCATCTGATCCATATCGGTGCAGGCCCGGACCGTAGTGCGTTCCTGTCTTCGTACTTCTTCCTGGTGGGTACCCACGGTCTGCACGTTACCTGTGGCCTGATCTGGATCGCCGTGATGATCGACATGGTGCGCCGCTCTGGCCTCGATGGCGTGACTCAGCGTCGGCTTTCCTGCCTGAGTTTGTTCTGGCACTTCCTGGATATCATCTGGATCTGCGTTTTCAGCTTTGTCTATCTGATGGGAGTGCTCTGATGTCGAGCCATCACGATCATTCTGCTCATGCGTCGAATAGCCATTCCTCGGCCCACGGCAGCCTGAAGTCCTACCTTGTTGGTTTCGCGCTCTCGATCGTACTCACGCTGCTGTCTTTCGGCTGCGTCATGTCGGGCGCGGTGCCCCATGAGTGGATCGTGCCGGGCATTGTG
Organism: Rhodanobacter sp.; assembly: GCA_049794535.1. GTDB lineage: Bacteria > Pseudomonadota > Gammaproteobacteria > Xanthomonadales > Rhodanobacteraceae > JBARCX01. The sequence continues at coordinate 15,504 of JBARCX010000301.1, read as the reverse complement.
GTGTTCTGTATTGCGCAGGTTCTTGTGCAGCTGGCGTTCTTCATGCACATCGGTACCTCGCCCGAGCAGCGCGAAAACTTCACCATCATGGTGTTCACGCTGCTCATCATCGCGATCGTGGTGGTCGGCTCCCTATGGGTGCTGCACAACATGAACGTGAATATGATGCACCCGATGTCTTCGATGCCCTCCATGAACAGCAGCGACTAAGCTTCTCGACTAGGTACTCGAACGCGCCCCGCCTGTTCACACCGGCGGGGCGTTGTCGTTTCTGGAGCTAGGGATCGGCTTGAGTTTGGGGTGTTCGGGCGGACTATAAGGACCGGCTCCGAGAGCCACGGCAATCGGCAGCGTGATGCCGTTCAGATGGCGGTCCAGGTGTCACTTCCATGTGCCTCGTTCGTCGCACTACCAAAGTCCCGAAAGACCACTGCTGCATACTGGGATACTCATACAACCCACGTCGCGGAGGAGCCACCATGTACGTTCAGCCCTACCTGTTCTTCAATGGTCGTTGCGAAGAAGCCATTCAGTATTACCAGAAGCACCTCGGTGCCAAGGTCAACATGCAGATGCGCTACAAGGAAGCACCTCCCGCAGACGGCCCCGGCGCGAAGTACGACGGCGAGAAAATCATGTATTGCAACGTCACCCTCGGCGATTCGGTGGTGATGGCCTGCGACGACTGCGTGAATGCGAACGTTACGTTCCAGGGCTTTTCACTGTCGCTCTCCGTAAGCAGCACGGCCGAGGCTGAGCGCGTATTCGCAGCGCTCTCCGATGGCGGCCAGGTCCACGCCCCGCTGAGCAAGACGTTTTTCTCACCGTACTTCGGCATGGTGGCCGATCGCTTCGGCGTGAACTGGATGGTCATCATTCCGCAGCAATAACACTTAGCGCTGCGCCGGCCGATGCGCGTTTCACATCCGTCGATGGCAAGGTAAAAGTTGTCGACGGCTCCTTCGCCGAGACCTAATGAAGTGGCCGGTGGTTACTGGATGATCGATGTCAGCTCCCGCGGCGAAGTCACTGCCTAGGCATCGCGGGCGAGAGCAACGAGGTCCGCCAGGTGTTCGAAATGGCTGAAAGGCGAGCCGCTCACCATGGTTTGTCCCCGGGATTTGGCCCTTCAACTGAATTATTTGGGCGACATGCGTGATGAGATCTCGCAGCAGAGGCGTTCTGCCGCTAAAATGCCGATTTCCAGCACGGCTGAATTCCATGACCCCCCTGATTTTCGTCACCGGCGGTGTGGTGTCCTCTTTAGGCAAGGGCATCGCCGCGGCGTCGCTTGCTTCCATTCTGGAAGCGCGTGGTCTCTCGGTCACCATGATGAAGCTCGATCCCTATATCAATGTGGATCCGGGCACCATGAGCCCCTTCCAGCACGGCGAGGTCTATGTGACCGACGACGGTGCGGAGACCGACCTCGACCTGGGTCACTATGAGCGTTTCGTTCATACCCGCCTGACCGGCAAGAACTCCATCACCACTGGCAAGATCTACGAGTCGGTGATCCGCAAGGAGCGCCGTGGCGATTATCTCGGCGCTACCGTGCAGGTGATTCCGCATATCACCGACGAGATCAAGCACTGCATCCACGAGGCTACCCGTGGTTTTGACGTGGCGCTGGTCGAGATCGGCGGCACGGTGGGCGATATCGAATCGCTGCCGTTCCTTGAGGCGATCCGCCAACTCCGTATCGAGCATGGTCCCGAGAAGGTGCTGTTCATGCACCTGACGCTGGTGCCGTACATCAAGGCCGCCGGCGAGATCAAAACCAAACCAACCCAGCATTCGGTGAAAGAGCTGCGTTCGATCGGTATCCAGCCCGATGTGCTGCTATGCCGCTGCGAGCAACAGCTGCCAGACGGCGAGCGGCGCAAGATTGCGCTGTTCACCAATGTGCCCGAGCACGCGGTGATCAGTGCCGCCGACGTGGACATCATCTATAAGCAACCGTTGTGGCTGCACCAGCAAGGCCTGGACGAGATCGTGGTGAAGCGACTTGGTCTTGATGCCAAGCCGGCCGATCTTTCCGGCTGGCAGCGCACGGTAGAGGCGGTGGAGCATCCGAAGGATGAGATCACTGTCGCCATCGTGGGCAAGTACGTCGAGCACAAGGATGCCTACAAATCGCTGGGCGAAGCCTTGCGCCACGGTGGTATCAAGCAGTTGACCCGAGTCAACCTGCAGTGGGTCGATTCCGAGCAGATCGAGGCCGATGGTGCTGCCAAGGTGCTCGGCAGTGCCGATGCGATCCTGGTGCCGGGCGGCTTCGGCAAGCGCGGCTTCGAAGGCAAGGTATTGGCGGCCAGGTATGCGCGTGAACATGGCGTGCCTTACTTCGGCATCTGCTATGGCATGCACGCGGCCGTGGTGGACTTTGCCCGCAGTGTTGCCGGCTTGACCGACGCTGATTCCAGCGAAAACGATCGCAATACCGCCAACCCTGTGATCGCGTTGATCACCGAGTGGACCACCGCCACCGGCGAAGTCGAGCAGCGCACAGAGCGTTCCGATCTGGGCGGCACCATGCGTCTCGGTGCGCAGGAATGCCGCCTCAAGGCTGGTACGCTGGCGCGCGAAATGTACGGTCAAGAGGTGGTGCGTGAGCGTCATCGCCATCGCTATGAGTTCAACAACCGTTACCGCCAGTCCTTTGAGGACCTCGGCATGGTGATTTCGGGCAAGTCGATGGACGATCTGCTGGTGGAGATCGTCGAGCTGCCGCAGCAGAAGCATCCGTGGTTCCTGGGCTGCCAGGCACATCCGGAATTCACCTCCACCCCGCGCGACGGCCACCCGCTGTTCATCGGCTTCGTTCACGCGGCGCGCGAGTTCAAGGCAGTGCGCGAAGGCGAGCGCCTGGCGAAGGAGTCGGTCGCATGAGGCTCTGCGGTTTCGAGGTAGGGCTGAACCAGCCGCTGTTCCTGATTGCCGGCCCTTGCGTGGTCGAGTCCGAGCAATTGCAGATCGACACCGCCGGCACGTTGAAGGAGATCACCGGCAGGCTCGGTGTGAACTTCATTTTCAAGTCGAGCTTCGACAAGGCAAATCGTTCCTCCGGCACCAGCTTCCGCGGGCCGGGCATGGAGGAGGGGCTGCGCATCCTGTCCGAAGTGAAGCGGCAGCTTGGCGTGCCGGTACTCACCGACGTGCACGAATACACGCCGATGAACGAGGTCGCCGCTGTCGTCGACGTGCTGCAGACCCCTGCCTTCCTGTGTCGCCAGACCAATTTCATTCAGAACGTGGCGCGTGCCGGCAAGCCGGTGAACATCAAGAAGGGCCAGTTCCTTGCACCGTGGGACATGAAGCATGTGGTCGCCAAGGCCAAGGACGTCGGCAACGACAACATCATGGTGTGCGAGCGCGGCGCTAGTTTCGGCTACAACAACTTGGTGTCGGACATGCGTTCGCTCAGCGTGATGCGCGAGACCGATTGCCCGGTGGTATTCGACGCAACGCATTCGGTGCAGCTGCCAGGTGGGCAGGGCGCCACCTCAGGTGGTCAGCGCGAGTTTGTGCCGGTACTGGCGCGTGCGGCAGTTGCCGTCGGTATAGCCGGCCTGTTTGCCGAGACCCATCCGGATCCGAGCAAAGCCCTCAGCGATGGCCCGAACGCCTGGCCGCTGGGCAAGATGGAAGCGTTACTGGAAACTCTGATGGAGCTGGACGCTGTGACCAAGCGCCACGGTTTCCTTGAGCAATCGATCTAAGCAGTTTCTGCCCTGTGTGCGGATTCGTCCGCCACGCCAGTTTTGCGTATCTTTCGTTCCGCCACTTCATTGCATGGGATCTACATGAGCACCGAAATCACCCGCATCCACGCCCGTGAAATCCTCGATTCCCGCGGCAACCCCACGCTGGAAGCCGAAGTAACCCTGGCCAACGGCGGTTTCGGTCGTGCCGCCGTGCCGAGCGGTGCATCCACGGGCTCGCGCGAAGCTGTCGAACTTCGCGATGGCGACAAGTCGCGTTATGGCGGCAAGGGTGTGAAGAACGCGGTCGCCAACGTCAACGGCGCCATCTCTGACGCTCTTAAGGGTTTCGATGCCGCAGACCAGAAAGGGCTCGACGCCAAGCTGATCGCGCTGGATGGCACGCCGAACAAGGGCAAGCTGGGTGCGAATGCGCTGCTCGGTGTTTCGATGGCGGCGGCACATGCCGTGGCTGCATCGCGTGGTGAACCGCTGTGGAAGTATCTGTCACACGGTAAGCCGGGCGCGTTGCCGGTGCCGATGATGAACATCATCAACGGCGGCGCACATGCCGACAACAACGTCGACGTGCAGGAGTTCATGATACTGCCGGTCGGCGTGCCGAACTTCGCCGAGGCGCTGCGTGCTGGCGCTGAGATTTTCCATGCGCTGAAGAGCGTATTGAAGGGTAAGGGCCTGAATACCGCCGTGGGTGACGAAGGCGGCTTTGCACCGGATCTGCGCTCGAATGTTGAAGCGCTGGATACCATCCTCGAGGCGGTGACCAAGACAGGGTACAAGATTGGTAGCGAAATCCTGCTCGGCCTTGATGCGGCCAGCTCGGAGTTCTATAAGGACGGCAAGTACGATCTGGCTGGCGAAGGCAAGCTATACACCTCCGAGCAGTTCGTCGATGTGCTGGCTGGTTGGGCCAAGCAATACCCGATCATCACTATCGAAGACGGTATGTCCGAGGGCGACTCGGCGGGCTGGAAGCTGTTGACCGAGCGTCTTGGCAAGCAGATACAGCTGGTGGGCGATGACAATTTTGTCACCAACCCGGCGATCTTCCGCAAAGGCATTGATGCTGGCATCGCCAATGCGATCCTGATCAAGGTGAACCAGATCGGCACGTTGTCCGAGACGCTGGAAACCATCGCGATGGCAGACGCAGCAAAGTACGCAGCTGTGATCTCGCATCGTTCGGGTGAAACCGAGGACACCACCATCGCCGATATCGCGGTGGCAACCACGGCAACTCAGATCAAGACCGGTTCACTGAGCCGCAGCGATCGCGTGGCCAAGTACAACCAGTTGCTGCGCATTGAAGAGGCCTTGGGTGCTTCGGCCCGTTACGCTGGTCGCAATGCGTTCCCAAATCTAAGCCACCTGCCGGGTTGATCGAGGTAAGCGCGCGCCCATGTTGCGTTGGATTGCCCTGATCTTATTGCTATTGCTGGTCGGACTGCAGTTCAAACTGTGGTCCGATCATGGCGGTATGCACGAAGTGGACGCGTTACGTGTCGCGGTGAAGAAGCAGGGCGACGAAAACGATAAATTGATCCAGCGTAATCAGGCGCTGGAGGCCGATGTCAGCGACCTTAAGCATGGCGAGCAGGCCGTCGAGGCGCGGGCACGTTCCGAGCTGGGCTTGATCAAGCCGGGCGAGGTCTTTTACCAGGTGGTTGCGCGCGCGCCGGCTCCGGCCGGTACGACGGCTCCGCCTGCTAACGCTGGCACACAATGACCCACCATGGTTTGTGGTGCGTAGTGCCGGCGGCTGGGCGCGGGACACGTGTCGGTGGTGATTGCCCCAAGCAATACCTCCCCCTGGCAGGTAGGCCATTGATCCAGCACACGCTGGAGCGGCTTGCCGCACACCCGCAGATCTGTGGCTTGCTGGTGGTGCTCGGGGCACACGATGCGCATTGGCCGGGTATCGACACACTTAATGGCAAGCCGGTGCATACGGCTATCGGCGGTGCCGAGCGATGTGATTCGGTGCTGGCTGGGCTCGACGCGTTGCCTGCCGAAGTGACCGCCCGCGATTTCGTGCTGGTGCACGATGCCGCACGCCCCTGTGTAAGGTTGGCGGATATCAGCAAGCTGATTGAGCTGGCAACAGAGCAGGATGGTGGTCTGCTTGGTGCGCCGCTGCGCGATACGCTGAAGCGTGCCAATGCACAGGGCCATAGCGAACGGACAGAGTCGCGTGATTTGCGCTGGCGCGCATTCACTCCGCAGCTGTTCCGTCGTGGTCAACTTGCTGCAGCGCTGCGCGATACCGCAGAGCGCGGTGAGAAGGTCAGCGATGAGGCGATGGCGATGGAGCAGGCTGGATTTACACCGTTGCTTGTCGAGGGCGCTGAGGACAACATTAAGGTGACCACAGCGGCGGATTTTGCGTTGGCTGAGTTCCTGTTGGCGAGGACGGTGTGATGCGTATTGGCACGGGTTTTGACGTTCATTCGTTCGGCACCGGCGATTTTGTAACACTCGGTGGCGTACGCGTACCGCATAGTCGCGGCGTCATCGCGCACTCCGACGGCGACGTGGTGATTCACGCGCTGTGCGATGCGATCTTCGGTGCGTTGGCGCTGGGGGATATCGGTCAGCACTTTCCGCCCTCGGATGAGCGTTGGCGCGGCGCTGACAGCCGCCGTTTCTTACAGCATGCAGCGCTGTTGATGGCGCAGCATGGATACAAGCTCGGCAACGCCGATGTCACTGTGATTTGTGAATTGCCAAAGGTTGGCCCTCACGCGCAAGCGATGCGCGAGAACCTTGCGGCCGATCTTGAATGCGAGATCGGCCGCGTCAGTATCAAGGCCACCACCACTGAGAAGCTTGGTTTCACAGGGCGTGGCGAAGGCATCGCAGCGCAGGCTTGTGTGCTGCTGGAGCGGGGCTAAGTAAGCGGTGCTAGGTAGGTACGGCATTCCGATTAAAGATTCGATTCAAAAGCCGGGATGACCGGCGGAGCATGATGTCTTCTTCCGAACTTGAACTGCCTTGCGCGTATGGCGCGCCACCGCTGGCTGCGCGTTTGCGCAGTACGCCAGATGATTTCCGCGTGGAGGAAATTCTTGGTTACGACGCCGATGGTCAAGGCGAGCACGCACTGTTGTGGGTGGAGAAGCGCGGCGCAAATACCGACTGGGTGGCGCGCGAACTGGCACGTTTCGCAGGCGTGCCGCCGCTGAATGTGGGTTATGCCGGTCTTAAAGATCGTCATGCGGTGACGCGGCAGGCATTTACCGTGCAGCTTGCGGGTAAGCCTGATCCTGATTGGTCGGCATTTCCGCATGCCGACATCAAGGTGCTGGCGGCGACGCGGCATTCACGCAAATTGAAGCGCGGAGCATTGCGTGGTAACCGCTTTGTGCTGGTTTTGCGTGAAATACAGGGTGATCGCACGCGCGCGGAGCAGGTGCTTGGCGAGATCGCTGCGCGAGGTGTACCGAACTATTTCGGCGAGCAGCGCTTCGGTCGCGAGGGCGGCAACCTTGTTCAGGCACGGGCGATGTTCGCTGGCCGCAGAGTTGATCGAGACAAGCGTTCGTTCCTGCTGTCTGCTGCACGCTCCCATATTTTCAATAGCGTGTTGGCTACACGGGTGGAGCGCAGTGCATGGGATGCACCGATGGACGGAGAGATCTGGTCACTAGCGGGCTCCCGCTCATGGTTTGGTCCGGAGTTATTCGATGCTACGTTGGCTGATCGGTTAGCCAGCGGTGACATTCATCCATCCGGTCCGCTATGGGGGCAGGGGGAGCCGCCAACCAGCGGTGAAGTTGGTGCGCTGGAGCGTGAGATCGCCGCAATGCATACCGATCTTGTCGATGGCTTGATCGCTGCACGCATGGATCAGGAGCGTCGTCCATTGCGGTTGCTGCCGAAAGAGCTGAAGTGGCGTTGGTTGGCTGATGATGCCCTGGAGCTGTCGTTCGAGCTGCCGGCGGGTGCCTATGCCACCGTGGTGGTCCGCGAGCTGGCTACTGCAAAAGAAGTCAGTGCAGCAGAAGTGAGTGTTGAGCAGTGAGAAGCAAGTAATCGCCGAAGAGCGGGTATAGCTCTGTGCTTCACTCGTTTCTCACTTCTACACACTCGTTTCTACCCATTAGCCTTTCAGCAACACCACGACTGCGCCGGTGCCGCCTTGCATCGGCCTTGCCGAGGCAAATGCGATCACATCGTCGCGCCGGCGTAGTAGACGATCAGTGAGCACCTTTAATACCGGTCCGGCAGCTTTGGAGCGCAGGCCCTTACCGTGCACGATGCGCACGCAGCGAAAACCATGATGTCGTGCTTCAGCGAGAAAATCGGCGATGGTGGCCTGTGCCGCGGCGGCGTTCATCTGATGCAGGTCAATCTCGTCCTGCACGCTGAACTGACCGCGCTTGAGTTGCCGTAGCAGCTTGGGCGGATAGCCATCACGTAGATAGCTCAGCTCCTCACCGACTTCCATCAGACCTGGATCGAATGCCATATCCAGAAGTTCACCGGGTACCGCTGCCTCATCGGCTTCGAACATGCGCGGGAGTGGCTCGGGTTTTGGCATGGCTGGCGGTGGTGCGACAGCATCGATTCGGCGCACTTCACCAATCGCCTCAAGGAACAGGCGGGTGTCGTCCTCACTAATCGGGTTAGGCGCTTTGCGCTTCATAGGGACATGCTAACCAAACTGCACGGCAATGCGCCGCATGTCCGGGCATGTTGTGCGCAGGTTCGTGAAACCAGTGGCCCGCTCCGGTAGACTCGGAGCTTCAAGGGGGCGCCTGCCAAGGATGACGGCGGTGCGCTGCAGACAGCCTTCTACGGATCAACATGCGAGTACTTGTAAGCAACGACGACGGTGTGGATGCAATGGGCATTCGCGTGCTCGCCGAGCGCCTTGGTGCGGTCGGACAGGTAACAGTGGTAGCTCCCGATCGTGACCGTTCTGGCGCCAGTAATTCTCTCACCCTCGATGCACCCATCCGCGCGCTGCGCATGGACGATGGTCGCTATCGCGTTGCTGGTACACCCACTGATTGTGTGCATCTGGCGTTGTCTGGGTTACTCGACGAGGAGCCGGAAATCGTTGTTTCCGGTATCAACAACTCGGCGAACCTGGGTGACGACGTTATCTATTCCGGTACCGTGTCGGCGGCTATGGAAGGGCGTTTCCTCGGCCTGCCAGCGATTGCCGTATCTCTGGTGACGCGCGATCACAAAGGCGAGCATTACGATTCGGCGGCGCAAGCGGTTTTACTGCTGATGCAGCGCCTGTTGGTCGATCCGCTTCCAGCCGACACCATTCTCAATGTGAATGTGCCGGACCTGGCCTGGGGCGATATCCAGGGTTTCGAAGTGACCCGGCTTGGCCGGCGGCATCGCTCGGCACCGTGCATTGCACAGACGGATCCGCGCGGCCGACCGATCTGGTGGATCGGCCCCGCAGGCGATGTCGATGACGCGGGTCCTGGAACCGATTTCAACGCCGTGCAGCGCGGCTTTATCTCAGTCACGCCGATCCATGTCGACCTGACCCGCTTTCAGGCGTTGGACAAGGTCAGCAGCTGGATGCAGACGCTTTCCGATCACATGGCCGACAACGGCCACAAGGCAGCTTGAGGGATGAACGTGCACCCGCTGCCACCATCGGCATTGAAAGGCGAGGGCATGACCTCGCAGCGCGCACGCGACCGGCTCGCGGCACAGCTCACCGAGAACGGAATCCGTGATCGGCGAGTGATCGATGTGCTCCGCAACATACCGCGCCATCACTTCATTGACCAAGCGCTGCATTCACGCGCTTACGAAAATACCGCCTTGCCGATTGGTCACGGTCAGACCATCTCGCAACCGTGGGTAGTTGCCCGCATGACCGAGGCGCTGCTGGAATATTTCGATCCGAAGCAGGGTATGCCACAGAAGGTGCTGGAGATCGGTACTGGCTCGGGGTACCAGGCGGTGGTGCTGGCCGCGTTGGTACCGCAGGTTTTCACCGTGGAGCGGATCGAAGAGTTACTGCGGCAGGCACGCCGGCGCTTCCGTCAGCTTGGCCTGACCAACGTGCGTTCGCGTCATGACGACGGCAAGCTTGGCTGGCCGGATGAGGCGCCGTTTGACGCCATCATCCTTACCGCCGCGGGTGATGCGATCCCGAATCAGGTGCTTAGCCAATTGAGCCCTACGGGTGTACTCGTAGCACCGGTGGGCTCGCCCAGTAGCCAGACATTGATCCGCATGCGTGGCGATGGGAAGGGCGATTTCATCCAGGAAGAACTCGGCGCGGTGAGCTTCGTGCCCCTACTTGGTGGCATTGGCTGATGCGTCTCTTCGGTAGCCTCTACGCCCGCGCATTGACCTGGGCGCGCGATCCTCGCGCTGTTTATTACCTGTGCGGCCTGAGTTTCGTGGAGGCCTTCATCTTTCCGGTCATGCCGGAGGTGATGCTGGCTCCGATGATGCTGGGCAAACGGCACAAGGCGTTTCGTTACGCCAACATCAGTCTGCTTTTCTCCATACTCGGTTCGCTGGTTGGCTATGCGCTGGGGCATTGGGCGTTTGACCTGCTGCGTCCCTTGCTCGGCTCGCTGCATTTGCTGGCACCGATCGAGCATGGTGTGGAGAGCTTGCGCACTCAGATGAACGAGCATTGGCTGAGCATGCTGATGGTGCTAATGCTGGCTGCATTACAGCCCGTCGTGCCGATGAAGTTTGTTACTTGGGCTTCGGGCATTGTCGGTGTGCCGCTCATACCGTTCATGCTGTGCATTGCACTGGGCCGCGGCAAGCGGGTATGGCTGTTGGCGCTGTTAATCCGTTTATTCGGTGAGCGCGCGGAGCGCATCCTGCACAAGCACATTGAGTGGATCGGTTGGGCTGCGCTGGTGGCGTTAGCTGCGCTGCTGGTGTGGTGGCTGGTCTGGCATTGATGCCCGCATGAAAACAAAGGATGACCCCAGTATGCTGGCGCGCATGAATGGAATTTCGCGACTGCTAGCGGTGGCTTGCACCGCACTTCTCCTGGCTGGCTGCGGCACGATGCGCAGCACGGTAGTGGTTGAGCCGGCATCCGGTGGTGGCGCACCGCCGCCGCACACCAGAGTTCCTGGTGGTAGTTATCAAGTGGTGAAAGGCGACACGCTCTATTCCATCGCATTCCGTAATGGTGTGGATTTTCGCGACTTAGCAGGTTGGAACGGCGTAGCTGCACCCTATACGATTTGGCCGGGGCAGGTGTTGCGCCTATCGCCGACGTCTACGGGGCCTGCGAATTCGGGCGGCCAAAGCGCTACGCCGGTTGTAGTCGCGACGCATCCTGCGCCTGCGCAGCCGGTGGCGTCAGCGCCTGCTGCGCCAGTATTCGAAACGGTGCCTGCAGCATCGTCGGCAGCTGCGACGGCCGCTACGGCTACCGCTGCAGTGACATCAACCCCAGTGGCTTCGGCACCGGCGCATGCGGCCTCCACCGTTGTTCCGGTGGCTGGTGCGAGCACCGCTGCACCGACCGCGTCAGCTGCGCTACCACCACCGCCATCGGCGCCGATAGCTACAGCAGGTGGTAGCCGCTCTATGGCAGGCGTGAGCTGGCAATGGCCGGCTTCGGGTGCGTTGCTTAAGCGTTTCCAGCGTGGCGATGCCATTCCTGGTATCGATATCGCCGGTAATGCGGGTGATCCGGTACGTGCGGCAGCCGACGGCGTAGTGGTGTATAGCGGCGATGGCCTGGTTGGCTATGGCGAGCTGGTTATCATCAAGCATAACGACAGCTTGTTGTCCGCCTACGGCCATAATCGCAAGCGGATGGTCACCGAGGGGCAGCGCGTAAAAGCGGGCCAACAGATTGCGGAAATGGGTTCCACCGGCGCGTCACGTAATGAGCTGGGGTTCCAGATCCGTAAGGATGGCAACCCGGTCGATCCGCTCGATTATTTACCGCCTTCGCATTGAGGCCCTGACCGGGCCGCTGCTTACTACTCAGCAGGCAGGATAAACGCTGCCACCACACGTCGGCCTTCACTGGCGAGTAGGTCATAGGTGCGTGCCGCTGCGGCGTTGTCCATGACCTCGATGCCGATGCCGCGACGCAGGAAGCCCGCTATGAAGGCGGCTGCGGGAAAACGCTGGCGCTCGCCGGTACCGAGTAATACCAGTTCCGGCTGTAGGGCAAGAATGGCCTCGACGTGGTCCGCGTCCAAGATTTGTACGTCGTTCACCGGCCACTGTTCAATGGCGCGGTCGGGGGCCAGGAGAAGGCTGGCCGTGATCTCACGATCGACCACGGTGATGCTGCGAGGGCCTACACGGCGGACAAACAGAAAATCGCCAGGGCGGTCGAGCGAGAGGTCCATCGGGGCCGATCCCTTAACGCGGCAGGGCGAGCTTCGGCTCGTCTTCGTTACGGCGGAACAGCACCACAACGTGGCCTATTTGCTGCACGTTTTCGGCGCTGGTGCCGCCTGCCAGGAAGGCGATCTGCGCATCGCGCTCTTCCTTGTCACCACCAGACAGCTTGACCTTCACCAGCTCGTGATGGGAGAGCGCGCCATCCAGTTCCTTCAGCACGGCATCGGTAGCCCCTTTGTTTCCAAGCAGGATTACCGGGCTAAGATCGTGGGCGAGGCTGCGCAAGTAACGGCGCTGCGAAGGGGAAAGTGCCATACGTTCAGTCTCGGATTCGCGGACAGGGGACTGCTAAGGGTATCATGCAGGCCGTATTCCCCGTATCCAGGCCATTGCCGACCATGCCGTCCCGCAGCAAAAGTAGTTCACGTTGGCTGCGAGAGCACTTCGACGATGTCTACGTTAAAAAGGCGCAGGCCGAAGGGCAGCGTTCGCGTGCCGTATATAAGCTCGAAGAGCTGGTCGACCGTGATCGTCTGCTGAAGCCAGGGATGCGCGTGGTGGATCTTGGCGCGGCTCCCGGCAGTTGGTCACAGCTGGCGCGCCAGCGGCTAGGCGACACCGGCACTGTCATAGCACTGGACATTCTGCCGATGCAGGGTATTGGCGGGGTGGATTTCCTGCAGGGCGATTTCCGTGAAGAATCCGTGTTGCGTGAGCTTGAAAGTCGGCTTGAAGGTAACAAGGTCGATCTTGTGCTCTCCGACATGGCCCCCAATATGAGTGGTGTGGCGCTGGCCGACCAGATCCGGGCAATGGATTTAGCCGAGTTGGCGCTGGATTTTTCCCGGCACTGGCTCAAGCCGGGCGGCGCGTTCCTGATCAAGCTGTTTCAGGGTGCTGGCTTCGATGACTACTTGCGTAGCTTGCGCGTGGAGTTCACGCGCGTAACTATGCGTAAACCCAAAGCCTCCCGCGCACGTTCGCGTGAGGTATATGCGCTGGCTACGGGGCGAAAGGCTTCGGGCGCGCAAACCGGCGAGAACCGCGCATGAACGAAACGGTAAAAACTCTGTTGCTCTGGTTGGTCATCGCGATCGTATTGATCACGGTGTTCCAGAGCTTCAATCCGCACGGTGGCTCCTCCTCGGACCTGCCGTACAGCAGCTTTGTGCAGAGTGTCGACAACGGTAATGTCGCCACTGCCACGATCAGCGCGGAGAACCCTGCCACCATCAGCGGCAAGCTGAAGGATGGTAGCGCCTATCGCACGATCGCCCCGGTGTTGGGTTTCTCCACCAACGGCGTGGTCAAGCAGATGCAGGACAAGGGCGTCACCGTGAGCCAGGATTCGGGCAACGGCTTCTCGCTGCTGTCCCTGCTGGTGAACTGGCTGCCGGTCATCCTGATCGTCGGTGTATTCATCTGGTTTATGCGCCAGATGCAGCAGGGTGGCGGTGGACGCGGCGCGATGAGCTTCGGCCGTTCGCGAGCAAAGCTGCAGGGCGAGGATCAGATCAAGGTCAACTTCAGCGATGTCGCCGGCTGTGATGAGGCGAAGGAAGAGGTTGGCGAGCTAGTCGAGTTCTTGCGTGATCCAGGCAAGTTCCAAAAGCTGGGTGGCAAAATTCCGCGTGGCGTGCTGATGGTTGGCCCGCCTGGCACTGGTAAGACACTGCTGGCCAAGGCGATTGCCGGCGAAGCCAAGGTGCCGTTCTTCGCGATTTCCGGTTCGGACTTCGTCGAGATGTTCGTGGGCGTGGGTGCGAGCCGCGTCCGTGACATGTTCGAGCAGGCCAAGAAGCACGCGCCGTGCATTATCTTCATCGACGAAATTGACGCTGTCGGCCGTCATCGTGGCGCCGGTCTCGGTGGTGGTCATGACGAGCGCGAGCAGACGTTGAACCAGTTGCTGGTTGAAATGGATGGCTTTGAAGGCACGGAAGGCGTGATCGTCATTGCTGCTACCAACCGTCCCGACGTACTGGATCCAGCGCTACTGCGGCCAGGTCGTTTCGATCGTCAGGTGGTGGTGGGTCTGCCTGACGTGAAGGGCCGCGAACAGATCCTCAAGGTGCACATGCGCAAGGTGCCGGTCGCCAGCGACGTCAATGCGATGACGATTGCGCGTGGCACTCCGGGTTTCTCCGGCGCTGACCTGGCCAATCTGGTCAACGAGGCTGCGTTGTTCGCCGCACGTGAGAACGCCCGAGAAGTGCGCATGATCCACTTGGACAAGGCGCGCGACAAAATCCTGATGGGCACCGAGCGTCGCTCGATGGCAATGAGCGAGGATGAGAAAAAGCTGACCGCTTATCACGAGGCCGGTCATGCCATCGTCGGTCGCCTCGTACCGGAGCATGACCCGGTCTACAAGGTGACGATCATTCCGCGTGGTCGCGCGCTTGGTGTGACCATGTACTTGCCGGAAGGCGACAAGTACAGCATCAACCGAGTGGCGATCCAGTCTCAGCTGTGCTCGTTGTATGGCGGCCGTGTTGCCGAAGAACTGATTTTCGGCGAAGACAAGGTCACCACCGGTGCCTCGAATGACATCGAGCGGGCTACCAAGATGGCTCGCAATATGGCGACCAAGTGGGGCCTGTCAGATGAGCTGGGTCCGGTCACTTACGGTGAGGACGAGGATGAGGTGTTCCTCGGTCGTTCGGTCACTCAGCACAAGAACGTTTCCAACGAAACGGCGCGTAAGATTGACGAGGTGGTGCGCGGCATCCTTGATCGTGCCTATGCACGCAGCAAGCAACTGCTTACCGACAACATCGATAAATTACATGTGATGGCCGAGGCCTTGTTGCAGTACGAGACCATCGACGCGCACATGATTGACGACATCATGGCCGGCCGCGAGCCGGGCCCGCCGGCCGACTGGTCCAAGACCAGCCAATCCTCTGGTTCCACACCACCGCCGCCACCACCGCGTGGAGACGCCAGTGCAAAGGTTGGCGACCCGGCAACACAAAGCCGCGTTTGATCCAGTCTTAAAGCGTACTAAAAACAAAAGCCGCCCTAAGGGCGGCTTTTGTTTATGCACGATCACGGCTGTGCAATCAGTATCTGAAGATCAGAATCTAGAGGATGGCCAGGATCGCTTCGGGTGGGCGGCCAAGTGCTGCCTTGCCGTCGACGACCACAATCGGCCGCTCGATCAGTTTCGGATGAGTCACCATTGCCGAGATAAGTGCCTCGTCGGTGAGCGTGGTGTCATCCAACTTCAGTGTCTTGTAATCGTCTTCGCCGGTACGCAGTAGCTGACGGGCCGTCATGCCTAGCTGCTTGAGTAAGATCGTCAACTCTGTGGTGCTAGGTGGGAGGTCGAGATAATTGACAACCTCGAACAGTGCGCCACGCTGCTCAAGTAGCGCGAGCGTGGCGCGCGACTTGGAGCAGCGGTTGTTGTGATAGATGCGAATCATCGATGCATTCCGATCGAGTGAAAGGCTGGCTC
>JBARCX010000300.1:0-4764 GCA_049794535.1 Rhodanobacter sp. | reverse complement strand
GAGTTATGGTGCGTGACGCACGAATTAACGAAGCGATTTTGAACAGGCTCTAAGCCCTCTCTACGCTATTCGGTGGCGGAGAGGGCTTTGTTTCATACGCTTTGAGATCAATGTCGGCTTGACGCGCCGTGACAGGCGTGTCGGGTTACGCTGTCGGCATCTCATCTGCGTTCCATGTCAGCCCTATGAGCGCTTTGCTGCTGTTGTTCGTCTGTTTGGTTCTAGGCGTGCTGGTCGCACGCTTTGCGAAACCACCCGCGGGCATCGTGCATGGGCTCAACTGGTGGGTGATCAACGTAGCGTTGCCGGCGTTGGTGCTGGCGTTGATTCCGCGGGTGAAGCTGGATTCGCAGCTGTGGTTTCCGGTGGCGGCGATGTGGATCACCTTCGGTGGCGCGTGGCTGCTGTTCGGTTTACTGGGGCCGCGACTGGGTTGGTCGCGGCAGCGTACCGGCGCTTTGATCCTGGTCTGTGGCCTGGGCAACACCTCGTTCATGGGTTACCCCATGATGCAGGCGATGCATGGTCAGCCCGGGCTGACCATGGCGGTGGTGGCCGATCAGCTGGGCTGCTTTCCACTGCTGGCTTCAGCCGGTGTGCTGGTGGCTTGCTTGTATGCCGGGCGTGCGCCGGCGCCGAGGCAGATCATCCATCGCATCCTGACGTTTCCTGCCTTCGTCGCACTGATGGTCGGTGCTATCGCTGGCGCGCTGGGTGGCTGGCCATCGCCACTGGACGACGTACTCACATCGTTGGGCGCCACGCTAACGCCGCTGGCGTTGTTTTCAGTGGGCCTGCAGTTCAAGTTCCATCTCGGCAATCAGCAGGTTGCCGCGGCAGGGTGGGGTCTAGGCTGGAAGCTGCTGCTCGCACCGCTGCTGTGCTGGGGCCTGGGCATGGTCACGGGTGTGGGCGGACTGGTGTTGACGGTCGGCGTGCTGCAAGCGGCGATGGCGCCGATGATCTCCGCAGCGATCCTGGCCGATGAATACGGTTTGGAATCGACGCTGGCGAATACCGTACTCGGTGCTGGCATCGTGCTTTCGTTGATCACGATACCGCTGGGTAATCTATGGCTGTCGGCGGGATCGCCATAGGCAGTAATCAGCGTTGGACAGGGCTGCGTTTGACGAGGGTATCAATCGCTTGTTTTGCGTCTTTCAGGCCGCAGTTGTGGCGCTGGCGATAGAGCTTAATCGCTTCGATGTAATGCCCCTGATGAACTGCGGCTTCGATCTCGGCATCGCTGATGCTCTCTGCTGGCCGCACGGGAGCCGTGGCTCGCTGCTTGGAGTAGAGGTTGCGTGCCAGTTCGAAGCCTATGCAAAAAGCCAGGGCAGCGAAGAGATACGGGTGAGTGCTGATATCCATGAGCAGCATCCTCTGCGAAGCGGTGGATAGCGCGATAATGCCAGCAATGAACCACTCACATATCAACGACACCCCTGAAGTGCGCGCCGACGTGTGGTTATGGGCGGCACGATTCTTCAAAACACGCAGCCTTGCCAAGCAGGCCATCGAGGGCGGCAAGATCGATGTGAATGGTGGTGGCTGCAAGCCGGCTAAGGCTTTGCATGTCGGTGATCGGGTGAAGATCAGTCGTGGCGAGGAGCGTCTTGAGGTCGATGTGCTGGTGCTTTCCGATAAGCGTGGTCCGGCGAGTCAGGCACAAATGCTTTATCGAGAGACCGAGGCCAGTAGTGCGATGCGTGAAGCCGCACGCCAGCAGCGTCAATTAACTGGCGCAAGCGGCCCGCTGAAGCGTCCGGATAAGCATGCGCGACGTGAACTGCGGCGTTTGAAGGATTCTGTATGAGCAGTGCATCGCAGATTACGGCGTAAATCTGCGGGAACATCCCTCCATAAGAACGAATGGCGCGATAGCGCCATTCAAGTTTGGACTCGGTGTTTCTTTATGGGGGGTCTCCAATGACCGGTATCGGATTCTTCAAGCGCCTGCTCGGGGGGGTAGGTGCGAATGAGCATCATGAGGAGCCGTCCCCCCAGGCACCGTTGGGTGCGCGGATGTTGGTTGTCGATGATTCGGCCACGATTCGCGCGGTGTTGGGGCGCATGCTCGATCAAGATGGTTATGCGGTGCAGAAGGCGGCCGATGGCGAGAGTGCCATCGAGCTGGCACGTACCGAACAGCCTGATCTGATCTTTCTCGACATCGTGCTGCCGGGCATCAACGGGTTTGCCGTGCTGCGTGCGCTGCGCCACGATCCGCTGACGCAGCACATTCCGATTGTGATGATCAGTGGTAATCAGCAGGCGACGGAGCAGTTCTACGTGCAGCGTTTTGGTGCCGACGATTTCATCAAGAAGCCGTTTGGGCGAGCCGAAGTCTCTGCCTGTATCCAGCAACTGGTGCGTTCGGGGCGACTGCCTGCGCGTAGTGCTGTACGTGAGGCGCCACTGATACCTGCTGTAGCGGATGTTGTTGGCGTTGATGCGCTGCCAAGCATTGCAGCCTAAAGCCCAGTTGGATTAGACCCGAAACAATCACCTGACTTCAGACGGAAACGCCGCAGCGTGGGGTCGCTGCGGCGTTTTTTTTGCGGCTCTTTATGAGAGCAGGGCTATCTTCTGATCACGCAAGGTCGAAGCGATCAAGGTTCATCACTTTGTTCCAGGCCGCAACAAAGTCATGCACAAATCGCTCCTTCGCATCCGCACTTCCATAGACCTCAGCCAGGGCACGAAGCTGCGAGTTTGAACCGAAGACGAGATCCACGCGGGTGCCCGTCCACTTGGGTTTGCCTGTCTTGCGATCGTGTCCTTCGAACACATCCTGCGCGTCAGAGGTGGCTTTCCACTCTGTACCCATGTCCAGCAGGTTGACGAAGAAGTCGTTGGTCAGCGTTCCGGGGTGCCTGGTAAAGACACCATGTTTGGATTGCTTATGGTTGGCGCCCAGAACGCGCAGACCACCCACCAGTGCCGTCAGTTCGGGTGCTGTGAGCGTGAGCAACTGCGCCTTGTCGACCAGCAGGACTTCGGCCGGCACGGTGTACCCGCTCTTCTGGTAACTGCGGAAGCCATCGGCGAATGGCTCGAGCGCCTCGAACGACTCCACGTCGGTCTGTTCCTGGGTGGCATCGTTGCGTCCCGGGCTGAATGGCACCGTCACATTGATGCCGGCATCCTTGGCTGCTTTCTCGACGCCCGCATTGCCGGCCACCACAATCAGATCGGCCAACGATACTTTCTTGCCGCCAGTAGCCGTTGCATTGAACTCGGCCTGGATGCCTTCGAGGGTCTTGAGGACCTTGGCCAGTTGCGTCGGCTCGTTGACTTCCCAGTCCTTCTGCGGGGCGAGGCGGATGCGCGCACCATTGGCACCACCACGCTTATCGGAACCACGGAAGGTGGAGGCCGAGGCCCAGGCCGTGCTGACCAATTCGGGAACGCTAAGGCCCGACGCCAGCACTTTGGCCTTCAGCGCGGCGACATCCGCGTCGTCGATCAGCTTGTCATGGACCGCCGGAACCGGGTCCTGCCAGATCAGCTCTTCCTTAGGTACTTCCGGGCCGAGGTAGCGTACGCGCGGCCCCATGTCGCGGTGTGTGAGTTTGAACCACGCGCGGGCGAAGGCTTCGGCGAATGCCTGCGGATTATCCAGAAAGCGGCGCGAAATCTTTTCGTAGGCGGGATCGAAGCGCAGCGAGAGGTCGGTGGTCAGCATCATCGGCAGCTTTTTCTTCGACTTGTCGTGCGCGTCCGGGATGATGGCCTCGGCGTCCTTGGCCACCCACTGGTGGGCGCCGCCCGGCGACTTGGTCAGTTCCCACTCGTACTTGAACAGGTTTTCGAGGAAGTTGTTGCCCCATTGGGCAGGTGTCGTGGTCCAGGTCACTTCCAGGCCGCTGCCGACGGCATCGCCAGCCACGCCACTGCCGAAGTTGCTCTTCCAGCCAAGGCCTTGTTGCTCAAGCGGAGCCGCTTCGGGTTCCGGGCCCTTGTGCGACTCCGGCGCGGCGCCGTGGGTCTTGCCGAAGGTGTGACCGCCTGCGATGAGTGCGACGGTTTCCTCATCGTTCATCGCCATGCGGCCGAAGGTCGTGCGGATCTCTTTGGCCGCGGCGATCGGATCCGGCTTGCCGCCCGGACCTTCCGGATTGACGTAGATCAGACCCTGCTCGTTGGCACCGTAGGGTTGAGGGAGTTCGTTGGTCTTGGGATCGCGGCGGTCGCCCAGCCATTTTTTCTGTGGGTCGCCCCAGTTGATATCCTGATCCGGCTCCCAGGTATCCGCGCGGCCGCCGCCAAAACCAAAGGTGCGGAACCCCATCGTCTCCAGTGCGACGTTGCCGGTGAGGACCAGCAAGTCTGCCCAGGAAATCTTTTGGCCGTACTTCTGCTTGATCGGCCACAGCAGGCGACGCGACTTGTCGATGTTGACGTTATCCGGCCAACTGTTGAGCGGCGCGAAACGCTGCTGACCACGACCGGCGCCGCCACGGCCATCGGCGATACGGTAAGTACCGGCAGCATGCCACGACATGCGGATGAACTGCGGGCCATAGTGACCGAAGTCGGCCGGCCACCATTCCTGTGAATCGGTCATCAGCGCGCGCAGATCTTTCTTCAGCGCTTCAAAGTCCAGCTTCTTGAATTCCTCGGCGTAGTTGAACTTCTTGCCGAGAGGATCGGACTTGGCGGAGTGTTGATGCAGGAGATCCAAACGCAACTGGTTTGGCCACCAGTCCTTGATGGTTGCGCCTTCGCCGGCGACGTGATTGAACGGGCATTTAGCTACGG
>JBARCX010000299.1:0-6431 GCA_049794535.1 Rhodanobacter sp. | reverse complement strand
TTCGCTGAAGCGTTTCGGCCCGGTCGAGAGTGCCCAAAGAATCGCGGGCTTCCACTTGCCGGCTATCGCCTTCAAGGTGATTTCCACGGGGCAAATGTAGGGCATCTGTTCTATCGAAAGCATCGCTAACACACCTGTTAAGGCAACACTGCTCAAGGTTACCGGATGGTGCGTTTCACTCCGCTACATGACGCGCCATGATGCACCGGGTTTCACCCCGAACCATCACGGAGGACATCTATGATCGTGGAGTACATCCGTTACAAGTTACCTGTCGAAAACTGTGCAACGTTTGAGAGCGACTATGCACGTGCCGCTCACTCTCTCGCGGAGAGCCCGTATTGCATCGGTTACGAGCTGAGCCATTGCAGCGACGAACCGGGGGTTTACGTGCTGCGCATCCGCTGGACCTCAGCCGACGACCACATGCAGGGCTTCCGGCACAGCGCACAGTTTCCACCGTTTCTAGCAGCGATTCGACCCTACGTATCGCAGATCGAGGAAATGCGGCACTACAAGCTCACCCACATCGTCGGCGGCAAGGTCGACTGAATAGTCGACTGAAGATGACATTCAGCGATCGAAAAAAAGCAGGGCCGGCATGCATGCCGGCCCTGCTTTTTTTGATTCAAACATCAACACATTACGGCGTGCAGGTTTCACCCTTTGCGAGGTGGTTGCCCGCGGCATCAGCATCGGCCTTGCTCATGTATTTGCCGTGCTTGGTCGTGCCATACCACTTGCTACCCTGACAGTGGTAAGCCTTGCTCTTGTCATTGACCCAGACCATGCCAGGACCACCGCCAGGAGCGACTGTGGCGGACGGCGTATTGGCCGCTGACTTCTTCGAAGCCTTGGTAGCCGCTGCAGGTGTTGTTGCCGCGGCGGCACCTGCTGCTGGGGCTGCGGCTGCCGCAGGAGCGGCTGCCGCGGCTGGCGCAGCGGACGAGCTGGCGCCGTACCAGGCCTCTACGCCCTTATGGCCTTTGCACGCGCCCTTCTTGCTGGCCTGACTGGTGTAGGTACTGTCTTTGCACAGGCCAGTGGAACCTGCCGGTGCCGAGGCCGGTGCTGCCGTCGGTGTCGCAGCCTGCTGTGCATATACAACCGGGGCAGCCATCAACGTGGCCGCCAGTACTGCCATAAATCCAAACGATTTCATTTCGACTCCCTCCAGGATGAATTCGTGTACCGATTACAGGAAGCGCGCCCGTTCATGACAAACGGTGTTCCCGCTGTGCGGTCACGGCTATGCCGCTACCCGACACCCCAAGCGCCTGTTTCAACAGAGCTTGCGACAGTAACTATGCCTGAAAACGGTGAATAGGGGCGAGCGACGAGTCACGAGGGGTTTAACCGAACGCCAATGCGACGCAAAGGCGTTCAGACCGGCGATCAAGGCACCGTTGCCACGGCCTTCAGCGTGGCATGGGGCCGTGCGAGCGCGTACATCTCCCAGCTGATCTGCTTCAACAGCGCGTGGGAGTCCTTGCCCTGCATGTAAAGGTCAAAGTGCGTCCTGCCGGGCAGGAAGTGGAAATCGGATGTCGCATGCAGGCCATCCAATACCGCTTTCAGGCGATGCGCCGCACCGTCGAGGTAGAACGTATCGGCGGTGCCCACGTACAGGTGGATCTTGCCGTCCAGATCGGTCTTCAGCTCCGGCCAGTTGGCCTGCAGCCGGCGAGCGATGTCGTAGTGCTCTCCCCAATACGCGACCACCATCGGGTCGACATCACCGGTATCACGATTGAACATCGGCTCAGGCCGGCCGTCTTGGCCACGTGGCGAAAACACCCATTCGAACGAAGCGAACTGGCCACCATAAGGGCCATACACGCGCTCGAGTTTCACAAACTGCTCGAGCGTAGCCAGCACCTTGCCTTTGTCGCGCACCAACGGATACGCCGAACCATCCGCCCTGCGGTAGACATTGGCATGCGACGCATACAGATCCGGCCCGGTGAAATCGTGGAAATCACTAGAGTCGGGCGAAGTAGACCAGGTACCGCCGAAGATTTTCGGATAGCGCGTCTGCAACCACAGCGTCGCCCAACCGCCGGATGAGTGACCGTTGAGGAAACGGCCGCGCACATTGGCATCCATCCGGTACGTTGATTCCAGCTTTGGAATCAACTCGGTGGTGAGCGCCTGTCCCCAGGGGCCATTGTTCACCGAATCGGCGAACTCGTGCGTACCGGTGGCGCTGGATTCATCCAGGAACACCCAGATCATGGGCGGCATTTCGCCCTTGGCCATCGCGGTGTAGACATAGGTCATCGGGCCGATCAGGCGATCGTTGTTGCCGCCGAAACCGTGGGTGTAATAGACCGTGGGATAGCGTGTGCTGTCCTTCGCGTCATAACCCGGTGGCAATAGCACGCGACCACGCATATGGATCGGCCGGCCCCAAAACGCGCTCAATGAAGGGCTTACGAAATCAATGGATTTTGCATGCTCATGCACTGCCGCTACCCCGTCGCGTACCGTCGCCGGTGCTGAGGGCGGCACGGCCCACGGATCATTCGCCGGTACGGTCTTATCCAGACTCAAGGTCGGAATCGATGCGATGGGCAGGTGCACCTTCACCACCGCACTGATCAGATCACCCGCACCACGTCCGGTGTAGTTGTAGCTGTGATTCACGTCGAGCACGGCTTGCACCAGATAATCACCGGGTGGCAGCGTGGACCAGTTGGCGGGGAATGCCATCTCGTCGGTATCGATATCGATCGTCTGCCCTGGCGCCAACCGGCTTACTTCGCGCGCGGCGACGAAGGTCTGCAGCGGGTTGAGCAAATCGCTATCGACTTGCTCAACCTTGCCCCCTTTCGCGGCAGCTTCGGCGGTCTTTTCGTCTATCGCGAACAGCAGCAATCGACCGGACTCCGCTTGCGCCTCGCTCGCTCCCAGCTGCACATGGAAGAAGCGATGTACGGGAATGGTGCTTGCGTCGGGTCGTGCGTAAGCCGCACCCACAGACAGGCCCCAGCACAACAGCACGGCAGCAACATGATGGCGATAGCGCATTAGCAATCCTTCGACCATTGAATACTCAAAAGCACGTAGGTGAAGCACCGACACTCACACTCAGGCCTGCACCCTACGCATTCCTTTCATGACTACGCACACCCCAACACACTGCCGCCCTTTGTCAGTGCTCTTTCTTCTCGTCCGGCTTGACGGGACTCAATCGCAAATCCTGGAAGTCGAAGCTGAAGTCGGTCAGCGGCGAGACGGGATTCATCCGCATCTCGCGAATGTTGCCGTCTTCATCTAACGCGAAGCTGACGAACGCATCGGCATTCAACGCACGATCGTCCCAGCGCACGATGAAAGTATCGTGTTGCCACGGTGTCATCGTGCCGATCAGCTGCGCGGTCTTGCTGAAGCGCAGACGCAGCTTGCCACCCTCGCTACTGATAACGATGTCGCCATACCACGGGTCGCGATAAGTGCCTGCGTATTTCGCCAGCGGCAGCGACGGCTTGCCGTTCTTGTCGCGCGCAGCTTCGTGCTTCGACCAGCTGTCGTCGGACTTCGCCTCGGACTGCTTCACGGCCTTGTCATACACGGCAACCCAATCGGTCTTGTTTTGCGGATTGAGATAAGCATCAAGCGCGCGGTAAGTCACTGCGTTAAATGCAGCACCCGACTCCTGATTGGTCAGCACGACCACACCGAGGTGAAGCCCTGGCACCAAGGTCACCCGTGACACCATGCCCGGCCAGCCGCCGGTGTGCCATACCAGTTTCTGGCCGTGGTAATCGCTCAAAAACCAACCTTCGCCGTAGCCAGAGAAATTGGGTACGAGCGGCGCCAATTCGGGAATCGGCGGCTTGCCGATCGGAATCGGCGTCAGCATCGACCACATCTGGTTCTGGCTATCTTGTGAAAACAGGCGCTGCGATTTGCCATCCGCGCCTGTCGTCGGCAACTCACCACCCGCCAACTGCATGTTCATCCACTTGGCGAGATCGTGCACGCTGGCATAAATGCCACCCGCACCGGGATCGTTGAGCCACGCCATCGGCGGCACTGGCTTGAGATCCTTGAAGTCGTACAAGGCATGGCCCATCGCATAGTCCATACCTGGCTTCAGGTAGGTCATGTCGATCAGTGATTCGTCCATACCCACCGGCTGAAAAATGTGCTGCCGCACGTAGTCAGCGTAGCTCTGGCCGGAGACCTTTTCGATCACCAAAGTGGCTACGGCAAACAGAATGTTGTCGTAGGCGTAATGGCTGCGGAATCCGTGTGCCAGCGGCACATCGCGAAGGTGCTCAACCACATCCTTGGTGGTGTAGCTGGTCGGCGGCCAATACAGTAAATCACCCGCGCCAAGGCTAAGACCGCTGCGATGAGCGAGCAGATCGCGCACCCGCATCTCACGCGTGACGTAGGGGTCCGACATCTGGAACCACGGCAGGTAGTCGATCACCCGGCCGTCCATATCCAGTTTGCCCTGCTCGGCCAGCATCTGTAGTGCGGCCGCCGTGAAGGCTTTGGTGTTCGATGCGATGGCAAACAGCGTATGCGCATCGACTTGTTCCGGCTTGCCGTTCTCGCGCAGGCCAAAGCCCTGCTCCATCACCACCTTGCCGTCTTTGACGATGGCGACCGCGATACCTGGCACATTGAATGTCTTGCGTGCGCTATCCACATAGCTGCCGAAATCCTGCAGCATCGGCGGCAAGGCCGGCTGCGCGATATCGTGAGCCGTGGCCGACGATGTTGCTACCGCCGGCGCAGTGAGCATCGGTGTGTTCTGACCCTGCGCCAAAGCGCCGGTGGCAAACACCGCCAACGCGCAACAGGCCGCCAGACGTGTGGAGAGGAATCGCTGTGACATGCATCGGCTCCGCTGATTGCAAACCGGCACACTATCCGGCCTGCCCCTGTAAGCGCCAGCGCCGGAAGTCACCCAGCCTCATGCTCGTCATTCCGGCGCAGGCCGGAATCCAGTGGCCTTATGGTTTGATTGTCGCGTGGTCGAGCGTGTTCTGAACTGAGTCAAAAGAAACAGCGGGCATTCAGCGATATCGCCCCCTCCAATGACAACGCCACTGGGTCCCTGCTTGCGCAGGGACGACGAGTGGGGCTGAATTAAATACCTGCGCGAGCCGTTAGTTGTCGCCCTTAACCGGCGCTACCGGCTCCAGCCGAAGATCCTGGAAGTCATAGGCCGAAGCCACCGACGACGAGGCCCGCTGCATGCGCGCTTCGCTGACCTTGCCATCGGCATCGAGCGTAAAGCTGATGAACGCACTCGCGTTCAACGCACTATCGTCCCAGTGCACAAGAAAGGTGTCGTGCTGCCACGGCTCCAGCGTGCCCACTAATTGCGGCGTCTTGGAAAAGTGCAGGCTCAGTTTGCCGCCTTCCACGCGCAGGCTGACATCGCCATACCAGGCATCGCGATAATCACCCGCGTAGTTGGCCAGGGGCAGCGAAGGATGACTATTGGGATCGCGTGCTGCCACATGTGCATGCCAGCTCATATCGCCACTGGAGTTGCCCTGCTTCATGGCCTCCGCATAAGCGGCTATCCAATCGGTTTTCGGTGCGCCGAGATACGCATCCAGCACGTGATAGATCACCGCCTTGAATGGCTCTTCCGACTCCTGATTAGTGAGTATCACCACACCCAGCTTTAGCCCAGGAACCAGCATCACTTCCGAGGCCATGCCCGGCCATCCGCCGGTGTGCCATACCAGTCGCTGACCGCGGTAATCGGATAGATACCAGCCTTCGCCATAGCCCAAGGAATTCGGCGTGGTGGCGGCGAGTGCCGGCACGGCAGGCGGATCAATATCGATCGGTGTAATGGTCGACCACATCTGCCGCTGGCTATCCTCGGAGAACAGCCGCTGTGATGTATCGCCCTGGCTCGCCGGCAACGCGCCATCGGCCAATTGCACATTCAGCCATTTGGCCATGTCGTGCACGTTCGAGTAGATACCCGCAGCGCCACGGTTGTTCACCCAGGCCAACATCGGTACTGCCGTAAGCTTCCCACGAACCATTTCCTGGCCGATAGCGGCATTGGCACCGGGCTTGAGGAACGTGCCGTCGATCAATGACTCGTCCATGCCGACGGGTTGGAAAATGTGCTCGCGCACGAAGTCGGCATAGCTTTGACCAGAAGCCTGCTCGATCACCAAGGTAGCAACCGCAAACAAAATATTGTCGTAATCGTAGGCACCACGGAAGCTGTGCATCAGCGGCACGTAGCGCAAATGCTCAACCACCTGCTTCGTTGTGTAAGACGTCGCCGGGAAATACAGCAAGTCACCCGCATGCGGCCCCAGGCCACTGCGATGCGCCAGCAGATCGCGAATGCGCATCTCCTTGGTCA
This sequence comes from Rhodanobacter sp., assembly GCA_049794535.1. Taxonomy (GTDB): domain Bacteria; phylum Pseudomonadota; class Gammaproteobacteria; order Xanthomonadales; family Rhodanobacteraceae; genus JBARCX01. The sequence continues at coordinate 73 of JBARCX010000299.1, read as the reverse complement.
CATACGGATCGGACATACGAAACCACGGCAGGTGATCGATCACCCGGTCGTTCATATCCAGCTTGCCCTGCTC
>JBARCX010000298.1:0-33209 GCA_049794535.1 Rhodanobacter sp. | reverse complement strand
TATTCACGCCGCGCTACGCCTTCATGGTCATCATGTCCTGTGGTATCGCCATCCTTGGTTTGCTGCAGTCGTCGGCGGCCGTGGTGATCGGCGCCATGCTCATCTCACCACTGATGGGGCCCATCGCACAGTTGGGCTTTTCGTTGTGTGTAGTGGACTTCCGCATGATGCGCCGTGCATTGACCGCGTTGATCGTGGGTGTGGCACTGGCACTCGCTGTGGCGGTTTGTGTCGTGTGGGTTTCGCCTTTGCGCGAACCCACTAGTGAGATCCTCGCTCGAACTCAGCCCACGCTATTTGACCTGATGGTAGCCGTATTCTCAGGCCTGGCCGGTGGCTATGCCGTAATCACCCGCAAGGGCGAGGCGATTGTCGGCGTAGCCATTGCCACCGCCTTGATGCCACCGCTTGCCGTTGTAGGCTACGGGCTTGCCGTGCGCGATATGGGCATTGCTGGCGGTGCCTTTTTCTTGTTCATGACCAACCTGTTGGCGATTGCCTTCAGCATGACGTTGATCGCCAAGTGGTATGGCTTTGGTGTAGGCAACTCGCCGAAGAACACCGCATGGCAGGCGGGTGTTATCGCAGGAACCTTCATCTTGCTTGCCATACCGCTGGGCGTGGCTTTGCAGCGTATCGCCGAATCGTCTTGGATCACCAAGCAGGCTCGTGTCGAGATTCAGAGCTATCTGGATCCGCTTGGCGGCAGCATTGAGCACCTCAAGGTCGAACGACGCGATGACCGGGTCTATGTGAGTGTGCTGACCATGGTGCCTAAGTATCTCCAGAATGCATCGGAGAGCCTGCAGGCGCGCCTCGAACGCCGTTACAAGCGGGAGACAGTGGTGCAAGTTCGTCAGACGCTGGAGGCCAACGACAGCCTATTGCGCGATCGTGCCGATCTGGATGAGTTACGTGCACATGTTGATAGCCTCAATCAGCAAGTGACCGATATGCAATTGCAATCAGAGACGGGTATTGCATCACGCATACACGATCTGCTTGCGTACCGCTTCGGTGAAACCGCCATCGATGTGCAAGACCGCAAAGTGACTGTGCACCTCACTACTGCTGCAGCGCTAGATGAGCTGGAAGTGCACAGGCTTCAGGTGGCATTGACCGAAGCCGAGCCGGGTTGGACTTTCGAAGTATTGCCAGCAATGCACGGCCCTGATGTTGCTCCGGCTGGCACGGTAGCGCCTCCGCGAGAGGGTCAGTAGTCGAGCATCATTGCGCAATGCAGAGGCTTGATGGATTGTGAAACGGGTGCGAGCTGCGATCCGTTCCACGTTTTTTCAGACGCACGTTTGCTATAGCAATTTGGCACCAAGAGTACGTATGACGACCATACGTGATCGCATGTTTTGGTCGTGCGCTTTTTTACAACTTGTTGCATGGATCGCCTGTATCGACGCGCTTAGTATCTCTTTCCACAACGGCTGGTGAGCGCACATGTTGGCTCGACATTCCGTATGTAGTGATGTGTAGATATGCAGTTTACCGTCCACGATGATGCCACCCCCCTTGGTACAACGATCGGTTGGACGACGGTGAATCACCTACTTGGTTCAACGTCTGGTGGCAAAGGTAGGCCACGGCCCGGTGCGACAGCACCGGGCTTTTTTATGCCTGCGAAGCGATGGGCCAGATTGCGGTAGAGGTCGATGTTTGATCCATCTCTAAAGGCCCCCGAATCACATCGGGCTCGTCAAATGTTTCCGAACTCTTCTATGGATGGCCTTACGTGGGTTTCTTAGCATGCACTGGGGATTGTGTTGAGCGCGGGAATCTCTGCCAGCTGACTGAGATTTGAAGTGCGGCGAGCCCGCAGTCGAGTGCGTTTTCCTCTGTCATTCGGCTGCGGTTTGGCCCGGATGCTTTAAAGCGTCCGGGCCTTTTTTACGTCTGGTTATCTGTCAGCAGTGGGGCACTGTGCGGTCGCACACGGTGTGCTCGCCGGATCCATCGCTATGTATCGGAAGATTGATACTTTTGGCCAGCGAGGCGTATCTCGTGACGTAAACGCCCGCGCAGGGCGGCGATCATTGGCGCTACAGATGCGTCAGTAAGCTTGTTTAAAAGCAAGCGCAACACCCTTAAGTCCTGGTTCCAGCCGAGTTGATCGGTTAGATGGCTTAGTGTCTTGATGGCTTTGTGGCGATGCGCCAGCGGCTGAGCGGTCAGCCCCGTTTGATCGTTGAGTTGCTGCAGGGCTTCAAGCTGGAGTCTTAATCGTCGAACACGTCGACGCCAGCGGTGAACACTCGCCGGTGATTTCGCATGGCGGGCATCTTCCTTGGCTTTTGCAATACGGCGTTCACTGCGCTCCAAGCCTTGACGGATTATGGCTTTGAGCTTGTGCTGGCCCCATGGCAGCTTATCGATAGCGTTGGAGATAGCGAGTACTTTGTCGCGGCGGCGTGAGAACGAGGGATCCTTCGTTAGCGCTTGCAACAGCAGATTGTCACGTCGCACTTCCAGCGTATGCATGACACCGCACCACAAAGATGTTTCGTCACCCGTTGCCAATTTTTCCGCGGTTAGAACAACAACGTGTGCATCGCGTAATGGGGAGAGGCTTGTTGCCAGCTTTTTCAGAGCATGGTCAATCGGTGCAATGTCTGCGCCGAAGGCACCTTTGACCAAGGCAAGCATGCTGCGAAGGCCTCGAATCGCTTTACGTGCCTGATGGACCGACCGATGCCGATCGCTGGCATGATTAAGGGCGCCGAGGATGGCCTCGCACTTTGTCTGGGCGAGGGCGGCAAAAGCATTGCCAAGGCTCAATGGCGCGTCGTCATTCATAGGGGCAGCATGGGCAAGTTGACGTCATCCAAGTGCTTATTCCCCACAGTGTATGTGAAGCGAAAGGTCAACATACCCTGGTGCGGTCGATTTTTTCGAGTCCGTTTGGGGGCGTGCTTCCTGCATAGGGTGCTATCGCTAGCCCCATTGGGTGCTCCCATCCTGTGCCCGTGGCGCTGTATTTCCCCATGCCGAACGGCAGGGGGATGGCGGCATAAATCGGGCTACCATCTCGCATTCAGAGCATGGCTCGTATCTGTTGTAGGGGTTGTCAATGACACCGATTCGCACCGCACTTCTCGTCGCGCTGAGCTTGTGCCCATGGGGTGCTATGGCCAGCGATAAGGCGCCTAATTTCGACAGTCATGATGGGCAGTACCTGGATTGGCTTGATCGCAGCGTGAAGCCAGGTGTCGATTTCTTCCATTTTGCCAATGGCGGCTGGATCAAGGCCAACCCGATTCCGGCGGATCGGTCCGAGTGGGGTGCATACACTGCGTTGGATCAGCAGAACCAGCGGTTTATCCATGATCTGGTGGAAAAGGCGAGCAAGGACACCTCTGCGGTGGCAGGTAGTGATGCGCAAAAGGTGGGCGATTTCTATGCCAGCGGTATGGACGAAAACGCCATCAACGCCGCTGGCCTTAAGCCGTTGCAGCCGGAGTTTGATCGCCTCGCTGCGGTTGGCTCGATCGAACAACTGCAGGCCGAGTTGGCTCATCTGCAGATGATTGGCGTAGCCGCGCCGTTGCAGCTAGGGCAGATGCAGGACTACAAGGACAGCACGCAGGTCACCGCCGTGGTCATGCAGGCGGGCCTTGGTTTGCCCGATCGCGATTACTACTTGAAGAGCGATGACGACAGCAAGAAAACCCGCGCAGCGTATGTGCAGCACGTGGTACGCATGTTCCAACTGCTCGGCGACAGCCCAGCGAATGCAGCGGTCGAAGCGAAAACCGTCATGACGCTGGAGACGCGCCTGGCCACGGCTTCCATGTCGGACATCGACATGCGTGATCCACACGCGATTTACCACCCGATGGGTGTTGCGAGCTTTGATGCACTGATGCCAGCCCTGCACTGGAAAGAGGTGATGGCGGCCGTCGGACACCCGGAAATTGTCAGCCTCAACGTGGCGACCCCCGATTTTTTCAAGGCACTGAACGGTGAGCTGACGCATACCTCGCTGGCGAACTGGAAGACGTATCTGCGCTGGCAGTTGGCGCATAGCTATGCGCCCTATCTCTCCCAGCCGTTTGTCGACGAAAATTTCCGCCTGACTGCCGTGCTGAGTGGTGCGAAGCAGTTGCGCCCCCGTTGGCAGCGTGTGCTCAGGACGGAGGATGACGCGCTTGGGTTTGCCATCGGCAAGATCTATGTCGAGCAAAAATTTCCGGCGGCGACCAAGCTGGCGGCGATCAAGATGGTGCAGGACATCCGCGATGCGCTTCGCGAAGACCTCAAGAACCTGGCCTGGATGACCCCAGCAACGCGTGAGGCCGCGATCAAGAAGCTCGACATGATGGAGCTGCGGGTGGGGTACCCGGACCAATGGCGGGACTACTCTGCGCTACAGATTGACCGTGGCCCGTATGTGCTCAATGTGCTGCGCGCCAACGAATTCGAGCAGAAGCGTGAGCTCGCCAAGATTGGCAAGCCGGTAGATCGCAACGAGTGGGGTATGACCCCGCAAACGGTGAACGCCTACTACGACCCCTCCATGAACAGCCTCAACATTCCAGCCGGTGTGCTGCAGCCGCCGTTGTACGACCCGTCGTGGCCGGCCGCGGTGAATTTCGGTAATACCGGCGCCACCATCGGTCATGAGATGACACATGGGTTCGATGACCAAGGGGCCCAGTTCGATGGACATGGCAACCTGAAGAATTGGTGGGCACCCTCAGACCTGAAGAAATTCCAGGTCGCGACGCAGTGCATCGCCAATCAATACTCCCAGTACACCGTCGACGGTGGCGTGCACGTCCAGGGCAAGCTGGTAACTGGCGAGGCGATTGCCGATCTCGGCGGCCTGATTCTCGCTTTGCGGGCGTTTCATGCCGAGCCGACTTTTGCACAGGCAACGTCGATCGATGGCTTTACGCCGGATCAGCAGTTCTTCATCGCTTATGGGCATTCCTGGGCCAGTTCCACGCGCCCAGAGCAAGAGCGGTTACAAGTAACCTCCGATCCGCATCCGCCGGAGATCTACCGTACCAATGGTGTTTTGGCGAATATGCCAGAGTTCGCACAGGCGTTTGGCGTGACTCCGCCAAGCCCCATGATCAAGCAAAATCGCTGTGTCATTTGGTGAAAAGACCGCAGCGCACACCGACTCTGGCGTTGCCGGAGTCTCACGATAAGGCCTAGAACCCGTAAAAATAGGCTGCTGGACCTTAACTGATATTGCTAAAACTGGTTGGCAGTATGGCAAACATGCCATACATTCCACTTGCCGAGAGATACTCAGGCAATTCATCCATCAATGCGGGGAATATATGGCGAAGACGCAGAAAGCTGGGAAGAAGGCTGCCCCCAAGAGTGCCGCCAAAGCACCGGTTGCTCACAAGCCCATCAAGGAGGCTTTGAACAAGTCCGGGTTGGTAGCGCATCTCACCGAGGCTAGTGGTGTGGTGGCCAAAGACGTGCGCGCTGTGCTGGCTGCACTTGAGGGCGCAATTGCTGGCTCCGTTCATAAGAAGGGTGCTGGCTCCTTCACGCTGCCGGGTCTGTTCAAGGTTGCAGTCATCAACGTGCCGGCTAAGCCGAAGCGTAAGGGCATCAACCCATTCACCAAGGAAGAGCAGACGTTTGCTGCTAAGCCGGCTTCGGTGAAGATCAAAGTGCGTCCGCTGAAAAAGCTCAAGGACGCGGCAGCCTGATAGGTCTGTCGACAGATGCGGTGACCTGGGTCACCGCATCTCACTCCGTGCGTATCCATCTGCTCACGCGGAGTTTGTTTTATCGGTAGATGATTAGGTACCCATGCCACAGCGATTGCGGCTCTTTGCCGTGCGACCCGTGGCAACGCTAGGACAGCAGTGGATGTGTCCAACGAACATGAATATCTAGCGTAGAGATCTTCAGTTTCGCGAGAGAAGGATGTACGAAAATTCTTGCGAATTATTGTATAGATCCGCTAAGTTTCCGCGTATGACTTCCCGTCACACCTACCGCGCTTTTTTCCTGATTGCTTCGTGCTTCATCGCCATGTTGGTGATGGCGAGCACCTGTGCATACAGGTCTAACAGCAAGCCAGTGCTACATAGCATTGGCCAGGTGTCATACGTGCAGCATGCGGCCTCCGCATACGACGGCGAAGCGTATTTCAGCGCGAGTACGCCTGTGGGTGATCAGGGTGGTGATGATGCCTGTGGCGTCTGTCTTGATGTGTCAGATGATCATAGTGATCTTGATGACCCTCTCGCGCTGGTGGGTTACAGAAGCTTTGTCTTCGCCTCTCCCAGATCGACACCGCCACGCGGTGCGGTAACCCGCTTTTTCAGTAACGATCTCAAGCAGATTCTTCGCCCTCCCTCCGCCATCTGATGCGGAGCTAGCGTCTCGCTGCTCGGCGACGCGCTCTCCTGGCTTGCCAGCACCATCTGATCCGTATGACGCCACTGCGTCTGTGACGACCTTGTCTCCGTGAGGGGCCTTGCGCTGCCGCATCAATGGTCTGCGCTGTGACTGTGCAATCTCGCATTTTGCGGTGGGCCTAGACCCGCCGTTACTCCCCCTTGGCTTGAGTGATCCATCCATGAAACGTCTACTCGAAGGTTTCCAGTATTTCCGCCGTGAGGTTTTCCCGCAGCAGCGAGCTTTGTTCAAGAAGCTCGCGAGTGGGCAGAGCCCAAGCACCATGTTCATTACTTGCGCCGACTCGCGGGTGATGCCGGAGATGATGTTTTCGACCCAACCCGGTGAGCTGTTCGTCTATCGCAACGTCGGCAATATCGTGCCGCCGTACGCACAGCACGTCAGTGGTGTCGTTGCAGCCATCGAGTACGCCGTCAAAGTGCTCAAGGTGGAACACATCGTGATCTGTGGTCACTCCGATTGCGGGGCCATGAAAGCCTTGCGGCATCCGCATGTGCTCGCGGATAAACCCTCGGTCCGGGATTGGCTAAAACATGCCGATGTAGCACTCCATGTCGCTGCCGAACACGAATCCGGGCTAGAAGGCGAGGAAGGGCTACGTTGCCTGACTGAGGAAAATGTCGTCAGCCAGCTTCAGAACCTACGTACATTGCCAGCGGTGGCGGCGGCGCTCTCGAATGGCACCTTGCGCGTTCATGGCTGGATCTACGACATCGAACACGCAGATTTGTACGCGTTCGACTTGTCTACCGGTCGATTCATGCCGATTACGGCGAGCAGCAGCACGTCATTGCCTGATGCAACCCCCATGGCCCGCTTCGCGCCAACGGTCGCGACAGTAGCCTAAGGAGATCATCATCATGCAAGCCTATTTTTCCAAAGGACTGTTCGGGCGCGACCTGTTGAGCTCGATCGTGGTTTTCCTGGTGGCGTTACCTTTATGTCTGGGTATCGCCATTGCCTCGGGAATGCCTCCAGCAGCCGGGCTGATCACGGGCATCATCGGTGGTCTTGTCGTCGGTGTCATTGCGGGGTCACCGCTGCAAGTCAGCGGCCCAGCTGCAGGGCTTGCCGTGCTGGTGTTCGAACTGGTGCGCGAACACGGTATCGCAGCACTGGGGCCGGTTGTGCTGTTAGCCGGCTTGATCCAGGTACTCGCCGGGTTGTGTCGCCTTGGTGTCTGGTTCCGCATGACGTCGCCAGCAGTGGTCGCTGGCATGCTTGCGGGCATCGGCATTCTCATCGTGGCATCACAGTCGCATGTGATGCTCGATGCGATACCGAAGGCGGGTGGTCTGGAGAACTTTGCGGCGCTACCCGCTGCGTTATGGCAGGCGATTACCGGTAGTGGACAAGGGATGAACGCGCTGTTGGTGGGCCTTGGCACCATCGCCATCATGCTGGGTTGGGAGAAGCTGCGTCCGGCAAAGTTGCGTTTTTTGCCTGGAGCGTTGCTCGCCGTGGTGGCAATGACCGCCACCGTGCAATGGATGGGGCTGGGCATCAATAAGGTGGATGTGCCGAGCAATTTGTTTGCAAGCGTGTCGTTGCCCAACATCAGTGAGCTGTTCGGTAGCTTCAACTCAGCCGTGCTGATATCTGCGCTGACGTTCGCTTTTGTCGCCAGCGCTGAAACGCTACTGTCTGCCGCGGCAGTCGATCGCATGCACCAGGGAGCACGAACACAGTACGACCGCGAACTGACGGCGCAAGGTGTCGGCAACATGCTGTGTGGCTTGTTCGGTGCACTGCCGATGACCGGCGTGATCGTCCGTAGTGCGGCCAACGTACAGGGCGGTGCTGCAACGCGCATGTCGACCGTGATGCACGGTGCGTGGCTGCTGGTATTTGCACTGCTGTTGCCATGGTTACTGCGTATGACGCCGGTGGCCTGCCTGGCCGGTATCCTCGTCTACACCGGCATCAAAATGATCAATCCAAAACAGCTTAAGGAGCTGGCCATCTACGGCCGCGGTACTGCCGCGATTTGTGTGGCGACAGCTCTGGCTATTGTCGCGACTGATCTGCTTGCTGGCGTGCTTATCGGCTTTGGTCTGTCACTACTACGTCTGGCGCTACATTCGTCGCGGTTACGTATTGGCCTGGAGAAACACGAGGATGGTCCGTCTGCCGCCCGTTTGAAGCTCGAGGGCTCAGCAACTTTCCTCAAGGTGCCGGCCATGGCTCGGACGCTGGAGCGAGTGCCACCGAACACGCGACTGCATCTGGCCTTGGAGCGTTTGCACCACATCGATCAGGCGTCTCTCGAGTTGCTTAGCGATTGGGGGCGCAATGCGGCCGCACGAGGTTGCGAGCTAGTGGTCGACTGGCGTGAGCTTCATTTGCGCGTGGAGGGGCGGCCACAAGCGGCATAGTGCTGCTTGCAGTTGCTCGTCGGAACGCGAGCGGCGGACTTTGTCCGCCGCTTTTTTGTCGGCTGCCGCCTAGGAATGCATGCAACTGCTATTTATCGCGGCGGCGTTGAACAGCCATATATCGGAGGGGGTGTTTTGAACTAGCGGCAGTTAATGCGGCGTCTACGCTAGTTGTATCCCGCGCAATCAAGCTCGCATATGGCGAACTATTTAGGATTGCAGACCATGTTACGAAAGCACATGGCATGGAATACGTTGATGCGCTTGGTGCCCGGACCCGGAATCGAACCGGGATAGCCTTGCGGCTGAGAGATTTTAAGTCTCTTGCGTCTACCAGTTTCGCCATCCGGGCTGGTGCGCGATGTCTGCGTTGCCTGGTGAAGGCAATGCGAAGCGGCGCATCGTAACATGCGCCGCTATGTGTTTTGGCTAACCCGAATATTCTAGAGAAGAATTACGCGACAGCGCTTTCGGGCTCGATGGCATGACGTGCGTATTGTGCGAGCCGGATCGTGGAGATGGGACCGGGCATTTCCACGCAAACGCTACGTCCGGTGCGCTGGTGTTCGTCGCGAGCCACTTCGCGTGCCAGCTGGATAGCCGGGCCTAGCCGTAGCTGACTGAAAAGGGCGGTATCGGCGCGACAGATGCGCCAATGACCATCATCGGACTGCCTGAGCGAATAGATCACCATGGGGACTCCATCCGAGCTTGGGGGGCTGCCTGCCTGAGCATACGGGGAAGCAGGCGTCAGTTTTTTGACACTTGTAGATTGCCATCGATGCGGATGCTGGTATGTCAGCGATTGCCTACGACATGGGTCAGCGGTTTGCCTGCGTTAATGGTGCGCGTACAGGCTTTTATGCAGTATTTATGCCGAATAGCTTGCATTAGCGCGTGGTCCCGCCTACTTTTCCAAGGCCTACCCAGGGAGGGCAAGAGATGATCGACGTAGTATTAGTGGACGATCACGAACTGGTGCGTACAGGCTTCAGGATGATCCTGCAGCAGCAACCGGACATCCGTGTATGTGGCGAGGCGGGTACCGCGGAAGAGGGGCTGAAGCTGATCCGCTCGTTGTCTCCACAGCTTGCGCTGGTCGACGTGCATATGCCGGGCATGAGTGGCATCGAATTGACCGAGCGCGTGTCGCGGGCGAACTTGCCTACACATATCGTTGTGGTGACCGTGGTCGATGACGCGCGTTTCCCCAAGCGATTGCTGGATGCTGGCGCGCTGGGGTACCTGACCAAGGGGTGCTCCGCTGAGGAGTTGTTGAATGCGGTTCGCCAGGTAGCTGGCGGGCGCCGTTATCTCGCGCCCGCTGTGGCACAGCAGTTGGCCTTGGCTACGCTGGATGGTGAGAGCTCACCGTTTGATGTGCTCTCAAGCCGTGAGCTCGAGGTGGCCATGATGCTCGTACGCGGTAAGGCGCTGACGACGATTGGTGAGCAGCTCAGCCTGAGCCCGAAGACGGTATCTACCTACAAGCAACGTTTGATGGAGAAGCTGCAGGTTGACCACGTGATCAGCCTGGCGCATCTGATGACCATCCATGGGCTGCTGGATACGCATAATCATCAGGTAGGTGGCTAAGAGTTAGCGCTTGTCGTTCTGGTGACTCCATATGCTCAATGATCGCACGTGAAGTGCACACACAAAAAAGCCGGACGATGTCCGGCTTTTTTGTGTTCTGGGCGAGTGCCAATGAATCAGTGGTGCGGTGTTCCCGCTTCCTGATCCTTGCCTTCGTCGGTTGAAGGCTTGTCGGCTTTGACGGAGGGCTGCAGCAGCGGCTTGATGGGTGCTGCTGGAGCACCTAACAGGTCACCTTGCCGCGGATGTGGCACGGGTGAGGCCTCGGGCTGCGGACTTATCTCAACAACAGGCGCGGGTGAGGCGACTGGTGGTGCGGGTTGAGAAACTGGCGCAACCGGAGCTGAGACGACGGGTGACGAATCACGCACTGGTGTCGGTGCTGGCGCCGTCTCCTGCTTTACAGGAGCGGGAGCTGCGACTGGCGGGGCGACTTCTGTTGCCTTAGGTGGCGTGGTGATGGCCGGTGCCGTTGTCTCTGCAGGAGCGACAACAGGTTTCGCAACGGGCACGGACACTGGAACTGCAACCGGAGTTTCTGCTGGAGCCGGAGTCGCGACAACAACTGGGGTCGGCGCCGGAGCTGCAACCACCAGTGGAGTTGGTGCTGGAGCCACAACCGGAGCTGGGGTCACCGCCGGAGCTGCGACGACAACCGGAGCTGGCGCCGGAGCAGCGACTGGAGCTGGCGCCGGGGCGACAACTGGAGCGGAAACTGTCGAGGTTGTCTCAGGGAGTGACGATGCTTCCTGTGCGGGGATCGGCGGCAGTACCGGCAGATGGAACGCCGTCGGTACCGGTGCCGGTGTCACTACGGGTGTTGCCGGAGCAGAGGATGCAGCCGGGCGGTTGTCCGGCGGTGTATCCATACTGATCGGCGCAGTGACGGCCTGTTTGGCAGGCGTAGCAACCGCATCTGTCGAGCTGGCAACGGAAGCCGCGGCTGATGTGGCAACCGTGGCTGCAACGACAGCAGCGGAGCCTGCCGAAGCTTCACGTTCGGCTTTCGGCTTGGCAGGTGCGGCGACGGAATCTTCGCGATCCTCGTCGTCGAGCGCGGCGACCTGATCGGCGTCGGCGGATGTACCTGCTACGGCAGCGTCGTCATGGCGACGACGGCGACGGCCACCGCGACGGCCACGACGGCGACGGGACTGGCTGCCATCGGTATCAAGCGTTGTATCGGCCTGCTCGGGCGCAACGGCTTCGCCGATCGGTTTGATCAGTTCGGCCTCTGTGGCGCTGTCGGCGATGGTGACTGCGGCTGGCCGTTCGCTCTGAGCGGGACGAGGCTGACGCTGTTCCTGCTTGGCGGGTGCAGCTGCCTTGCGCTCGGTTTGTGCGGCGTCGCTACTAGCTGCGGCTTGAACGGGCTTCGGCTGGCGCTCCTGCTTCTGGCCTTGGCCTGCCTGGCGCGGCTGTGCTGCCTGTTCATTGCGCTGGCGTTGCTGGTTCTTGTTCTGCTGGGCCGCGGCTTTCTGCGAGCCCTGCTGCGAACCTTGCTGGGCCTGCTCGCGACGCGGCTGCTGCTGACGGGAAGTCTGAGCCTGCGGATTACCGGATGACTGACCACCCGAGCGACCGCGCTCATCACGACGGCCATCACGCGACTTGGCGCGGTTTTCCTGAGACGGCGCAGCGGGTGCCGGTGCGGCAGCCGGTTCGGCGCCACCGCGGAACCAGCCAAGCAGGCGCGAGATCACGCCGCCCGGGGCGGGTGCTGCTGCCGGCTGGTGTCGGCGTGCCGGTGCTGTTTGAGTGGGAGCGGCGACGGACACTTCTTCGCGGATCGGTGCAGGCGAGGCCGGCACGATACCGCTGACAGCCGGCTGTTCGCTGCTGCCAAGGGTCTGACCCATCTTCGGAGTAGCCGACGCTTCCACGGCAGTAAGGCGCTCGTAGCTGGGCTTGCTGTGCTCGCCCATGTCCGCTTCTTTGATCCGCTGGATCTCGATATGCGGTGTTTCGAGCTTGTCGTCGGCAACGATTACTACGTGCACTTTGTTGCGCAGTTCGATCTCGACCACGCTGGCACGCTTCTCATTGAGCATGAAGTTGGCGACGGTTGGCGGCACCTGCACCAGCACTTGGCCGGTGTTGTCCTTCATCGCGTGTTCTTCGATCAAACGCAACGTCGACAGTGCCAGCGATTCAACACCACGTATGTGGCCATGGCCTTCGCAGCGCGGGCAGACGATCTGAGTGGCCTCGCCCAGCGACGGGCGCAGGCGTTGGCGAGACATTTCCAGCAAACCGAAGCGCGAGATGCGGCCGATCTGCACGCGGGCGCGATCGAGTTTCAGTGCATCCTTGAGCTTTTCTTCCACTTCACGCTGATGGCGCGGGCTGTCCATGTCGATGAAATCGATCACGATCAGGCCGCCGGCATCGCGGATGCGCAACTGGCGAGCCAACTCGACAGCGGCTTCGCAGTTCGTGTTGAACGCGGTTTCTTCGATATCGCCGCCCTTGGTGGCCTTCGACGAGTTGACGTCGACGGCGGTCAGCGCTTCGGTCTGGTCGATCACGATCGAGCCGCCCGACGGCAGGCGGACCTGACGGTCGAACGCGCTCTCGATCTGTGTCTCGATCTGGTAGCGCGAGAACAGCGGCGTGTCGTCCTTGTACAGCTTGAGCTTGCGCAGCGCGTTCGGCATCACTTGCTGCATGAAGTCGCGCGCGTCGTTGAACAGCGACTCCTCGTCGATCAGGATCTCGCCGATGTCATTGCGCAGGTAGTCGCGCAGGGCGCGGATGAACAGCTTTGATTCCTGATAGATCAGGAAGGGAGCCTTCTGCTTGTTGGCGGCCTCGGAGATCGAGCGCCACAGCTGCAACAGATAATCGAGATCCCACTGCAGTTCTTCGGCGTCGCGGCCCATGCCGGCAGTACGCACGATCAGACCCACGTCGTCGGGAACGGTCAGGTGGTCCAGCGCTTCTTTCAGTGCTTGTCGGTCTTCGCCCTCGATACGGCGCGACACACCGCCGGCTTTCGGGTTGTTCGGCATCAGCACCATGTAGCGACCGGCGAGGCTGATGAACGTGGTCAGCGCAGCGCCTTTATTGCCGCGCTCCTCCTTCTCGACCTGGACAACAACTTCCTGGCCTTCCTTCAGCAGCTCTCGGATGTTCGCCTTGTGCGGATCGAGGCCCTGCGTGAAGTACTCGCGGGCAATTTCTTTCAGCGGCAGAAAGCCGTGGCGTTCGGCGCCGTAGTCGATGAAACAGGCTTCAAGGGATTGTTCGACGCGAGTGATGCGGCCTTTGTAAATATTGGCCTTTTTCTGTTCGCGAGACGGGATTTCGATATCAAGATCGTAAAGAGTCTGGCCATCGACGATGGCCACACGCAACTCTTCACGCTGAGTTGCGTTGATCAGCATACGCTTCATTGTAGTTTTCCTCGGCATCGCCGCGCGTCGCGTGCCTCGGTGGCGCCTTCAGGGCGGCCTGCCGGGGATCGCGCCGCTGCGGTAAAGCGGCAAATAAAACGGCACCGTTAACGGTTCCGGTGTGATTCGTGGCATTACGCGAGCTGTCCCGTTGCCCTGTGGCAGCGGACAAACAGCAACCCAAACCGTTACGATGAAAGGGAGCAGCGACCGGCTGCCGGGGAAGGCGACCGGCGCAATCCTCGCCGACGTCACGGGCGGGCGCCCAGCACCATCGAAACTCCGACAGGCAGGGCCCAGCGCCGGCCGAGTATCCTATTTCGCCAGGTTTTTATCAATGCAAACGGCAACTTCCCCCAGCTCACCTCAAGGTGTGCGTCAAGTCGAGATTGGCCCCGAGCGGGACGGTCAGCGTATCGATAATGCGCTGATGACCCTACTCAAAGGTGTGCCCAAGAGCATGATTTATCGCATCCTGCGAACAGGACAGGTGCGTGTTAACGGCAAGCGGGCCAAGCCCGATACCCGTCTCGTAGCGGGTGATATGCTGCGTATTCCGCCCGTACGGGTGGCTGAGAAGCCGATCGATCAAGGGCCAGCACCGGGCCTGACAGCTCAAGTCGCTGAGGCGGTGATCTTCGAGGACAAGCACTTCCTCGTGATCGACAAACCTTCTGGTATCGCCAGTCATGGCGGTAGCGGGGTCAGCCACGGAGCTATCGAGTTGTTGCGTGCTGCCCGGCCGACCGAGCATCTGGAACTGGTGCACCGACTGGACCGCGATACCAGCGGTGTCCTGGTGTTCGCCAAGACCCGTGCCGGGCTGATTGGGCTACAGGCGGAGATCCGTGCCGGACAGGTGACCAAGCAGTATCTGTGTCTGATGCTGGGTCATCCCGCCAAGGCCAAGTTCGACGTCAATGCGCCTCTAATGAAATCGGTGCTGCAAGGTGGCGAGCGGATGGTAAGAGTTGCTGATAACGGCAAGCCCTCGCTCACTTTTTTCCGCGAGATGGAGCAATACCCGGGCGCCCGTTTGATGCAGGCAACACTGGGTACGGGGCGCACGCATCAGATCCGCGTACATGCCGCGCACATCGGCCATCCTTTGGCTGGTGACCCGAAATACGGCGACCGTGAGATGAACAAGCGGTTTCGTGAGTACGGTTTGCAGCGCTTATTTCTGCACGCCTCACATATGAGCTTTGATCTGGATGGGCGTTCCTATAGCTTCTCCGCGCCGATGCCAGATGACTTGAAAGACTTTCTGGATACCCTTGTTGTTAAAGGGAAAAGACTGGTCTACTCAAGAGATAAATCGCGCACTGACTTCTAAAGAGCGCAATACGCTGCCGACCAGCCCTGCTTCGACCAGCAGGGCACAAGCAGCATGCGCCAGCGCGATTGGTAACAGAGAGCGCGATCGCAGGAAGCACCAAGCCCACCATAGTTCGGCCAATAGGCAGAGCTGCATCAGTCGCCCGTTCGGCGTGTGCAGCAAGGCGAACAAGGCGGCGGTCATCAAAATGATCCATGCCGGTTGTTTCACTAAGCGTTCCAGCCGGCACATGACCACCGCCAACATGAGCCATTGTTGAAGTGCTGCCCAAGCCAGATAAGCCAGAGCATGGCTGGGGACGGGGGGCTTAAAACTTTGACTGCAGCAGGCCAGCAGAAGAGCGGTTATGGGTAGCAAGGCTAGCGGCCATGTCCAGTCTTGCCAGACTTTTCCAACCCAATGCCAGCTGCGTGGTCGTTGCCGCCACTCGATACTGGCGGCATAAAGTACGGCACCGACGAATGCCGCCACACCGGGCCGTGATGGCTGCATACCCCACTGCAGGCCTGCGATTAGCCAAAGTGGGCCGGCCATGTAGGCCACGATATCGAGCCATAAGCGGCCAGGCTTTTGTGACCTGCGTAGGCTCAAACCCAGCAGCGCTAGAAGGTAAGACAGGCACATTGCCCAGCCGATCCACTCTGGCCGTATCTCACGTGCTGGGGCTTGTAATGTGGCGTTGGCTGGAACAACCAGTGCAGCCGGCCGTTTCAGTCTTAGCTGGTCGCGTAGGTTGAGCATGCTCTCTGCCGACATATTCGAAGGCAGCCGGAACACGGGTGTGGCAGACGATGCTGGATTACTAGCCGCCACGTCTGGTGGCAAGGCAGTGTCAGTAGGGGGCGGTAGTATTTGATCGGCCAGCAGTGCCGCCGTGCGCCATTGAAGCGTGGCCCCTGCCGGAAGCTGCACACGTAGACGCAGCATCCATGCATTGCCAAGTGTCAGACAGGGTGTGCCTTGTGGCGTGCGCCAGTCGAGTTGGCGCAGATTGAGTCGTAGTTCGCGGGTAGTCGTAGAGAGCGTGTTTGCTGACGTTGCAAGGCACGGGGGCGTATCAGCACCACCTTGCCAGATCAGCCCCAACGATCCGGCGGCACTGCTCTGCAACTGCAGTTGAAGAATGGGCCAGTGCGCCAAGTCCACGGCCCAGGCAATCGGTAGGCCGAGTTCGAAGGGCGCGCCATCGCCGCTGGTGATTTGCAGGCTATCGTCAGCACGGATGACCTGGGCATGGCCGAATGCACGGCCCGCGACCAAATCGCGTGGCTTTCGTAATGACCACTTCCACAACGGTTGGCCCGATTGGAGTGTCGCCAGTTCCTGCTGTGCATCGTCGAGTAGATGGGTGGCCGCAATCCGTGCTGCCAGCATAGGCAGCGCTAGCAGCAGGAGTAGGGTGCCGAGCGCGAAGCCGATGGCATTCGCTATGGCACGCAAGCGGCGCGTGGCATTCAACGTGCGAGCAGGGCTTCGACGCGTGCAGCGCAAATAAAGTCGTTGAGCGAGAGACCGCCTACATCGTGGGTGGACCACAACAGGTGGCAGTGGCCGTATCCAGCCTCGATATCGGGGTGGTGGTCCTCATGGTTGGCCATGAAGCCGACGGCGTTGATGAAGCCCAATGTCTGGTGAAAGTTGTTGAAGCGGAAGTCTTTGACCAGTGCCTTGCCATCCTCGCTCAGCTGCCAGCCTGACAGTTGCGATAGCATTGATGTGATGGTGGCTGCATCCAATGCGTGCTCCTTACCTTTGCGCGGCTGGCAATGCTGGGTGGCGAGTGGGGTGGCAGCCATGCGGATCTCCAAGGGAATGAGGCGAGGGCGCAAAGCGTCGAAGTTACGCACGGAAAAGTCAAAGCCGGACATTCGCAATGAAACAGGACTAAAATGGTGCTGTATCGCCCAAGCAGGTCCTGGGCATCGTATTAAGTGTTTCCGGAGCAGGCATGATCGATATTTCCGAACGCGCGCAGCAACATTTTCAGCGCCTTCTTGCACAGCAGGGCATCGACAAGCTGAGTATCCGCTTGCGCGTGACTGCGCCCGGTACGCCGGCCGCCGATTGCGAGCTGGAATTCTGCGAACCCGATGAACTGACCGGGCGCGAATGGACCGTGGAATGCACCGGTTTCGATTTCCACATCGATGGCGACAGTGCCAGCTGGATCGATGGCGCGACCATCGACTACGAGCCGAACAAGACGGGTGGCCAGCTCAATATTCGTGCGCCGAAAATCAAAGGCGAGCTACCGGGTGCCGAAGCTGGCTTAGTTGAACGCGTGCGCTACGTGCTGGAAGCCGAGGTGAATCCGCGAATTGCTGCGCACGGCGGGCGCATCACCTTACTTGAGGTGAGCGCGGAAGGTGTAGTGGTGCTGCAGTTCGGCGGCGGTTGCCATGGTTGCGGGATGGTCGATGTGACCTTGAAGCAGGGTGTGGAGAAGACCTTGCGCGAACGCGTGCCGGAAATTACCGAAGTGCGTGATGCCACCGATCACGCAGGAGGTAGCAATCCGTATTACAGCAAAAAGGAAGGTCAGTCCGCGCTGGGCTGAGTGCTCGTCAATCAAAGCGTAAGTATTGGATCAACGAAAAAGCCCGCCGGAGCGGGCTTTTTCATGTCGAGGGATTACATCAGCTATCAATCGCCCTGGACATGCCCTTTGAGCGTATCCAACTTGGTCGGCATGCTGGAGAAGTAAGCAGCGACGTCTTCAATATCCTGATCGGACAGCGTGGCGACAAACCCCTTCATGATCGGGTTGTTGCGGCGACCATCCTTATATTCGTGCAGTGCCTGCTGGATGTACTCGTTGTACTGGCCGGCAAGGCGTGGGTACTGCGGATCAACGGCATTGCCGTCGGCGCCATGGCAGGCAAAGCAGGAGGCGGCCTTGGTCTTGCCGTTCGCTGCGTCGCCGCTAGCTAGTAGTGGAGCGGAAGCAAACGCCAGGACAGCGCCGATCGAAAGCAAAGTGAGCGCACGGTTCATGCAGGATCCTTGAGGTCCGGAATTACTTGATGGGCGTGATGCTGGAAAGGTAGGCAGCGATGTCCTCGATATTCTGCTCGGACAAACTCTGCGCCTGCGCCATCATGGTCGGATGGGTGCGATCACCGCTCTGATACTCGTGCAGCGCGCTGATGATGAACTGCTCGTTCTGCCCAGCAATCATGGGAACCGGATACTGCGGGTAGGCGTTCGACGTACCAGGGATGCCGTGGCAACCATTGCAGGTATAGACGAGCTTGCGCCCGTTGGCCTTGTCCCCTGTAGCGTAAGCATTACCGACAACGAGAAAAGCAGCGATAGAAGCCAGGCCGAGCAATTGCAATCGTGACATCGATAGGATTCCCCACGGTTCCGACGGCTACAGGATTGATATTCTCCGGAGTATAGACGTTGCGCGCGAGCCGTAACAACAGGGCCTCATGTGGGCCTCAGGTGGCATCAAAACAGGCTTCTGAAGATGTGGATGCCAGCACTGTATTCGCCAATGATGGTGCCCAGGCTGACCAGGAAGAAGTTGAGTAGCGTGCGCGCCACACGGTTCTTCCACCAGCCGCTCCAGTGCACGATATCGTCGCGCAGCGATTCGAAATCGGCGACGCGCGGGCGGCGCACCCATGCTTCTGCCATGGCACTGATGCCGCCTGCCGGTATGCCGGGGCGGAACGGTTTGATCGGCGCTGCGATAAACGCCGCGAGAATGCTCACCGGATGCGCGCGGGCAGCCACCGCGCCTAGTGCCGCGAAACCACCGGTGAACAGCACCCAGTCACGCAGCGCTTGAGCACCTAATGCCGCATTGCGATGAAAGGCGTAGCCAATCGCAGCGAACACCAGCAGCACCAAGCCGACAGCCAGCCACTTAGGCCACTGCGCTTTGGGTGGTGTCTGTGCGAGCTCAGCGACCTTGGTGGCAGGATCATCCTGTTGCGTGTGCAGCAGTTCGCACAGGCCTTTCAGATGGCCGGCACCAATCACTACCAATACGCGCCGTGGCTCGGATGTGTGCGAGCGTGCCGCTTCTTCGCGCAAGCGTGCCGTCATGAACGCATCGCGTTCGGCAATCAGGCTGCGATAGAGCGGTTCCGATTCGCTGGCGAATTCGCTGAAGGCGCTCTCTAGCATGTCGCCTTGCTTGAGTTTTTCGATCTCCTGCTCGTCGATGTTCTCACGCTCGAACACGCTGGCGAGCAGTCCGCCGAGTAGACCAAAGCGCTGCCAGAAGCCCACACTGTGCCAAGCACGCTTCAGTGTGGTGCCTACCTCGCGATCCACCAGCCATAGCGGCAGGCCGCGCTGCTCGGCACCATCCATCGCCGCCTTCATTTCAGCACCGGGCTGGATACCGTATTGGTCGGCCAGTCGCTTTTGGAACGACGACAACACCAGACTGGCCGCTACCATGCCGGCCTTGCCCTGGCGGATCACCTGAAACAGATCCATCTGCTTGAACGCTTCGGGATCGCGCATGCCCTGCGCGCGGCTCTCGCACAGCTCAACGGCCACGGCATCAAAGTGCTCCAGCGCCAATATCGCCTCGACCGCCTCCATGCTGCTGCGCGAAACGTGTGCGGTGCCCAGCACGACATATTCCACGCCGTCGCGCTGCACGCGTTCGATCGGTTGATCCTGCAGAGCAGGCGGCAAAGGGAGGTCAGTTTCCAGACTCATGCGTCAAGCGTGCCGTTCAAGGTGAAGTCCCTGCATGGGGATGGCCGCGCCGCCGTACAAGCGTGGCAAGGGCAAGTATTCAATATGTCGCAAGCGGGGTCTCAATCTCGGAAGCGCTTGAGTAGGTCAGCGTAAGCGTCGATGCGGCGATCGCGCAAAAACGGCCAAATGCGTCGCACGTGCTCGCTGCGCTGCATATCAATCTCGGTCACCAGCAGTTCGCGTTGCTCGGTACCGGCCTTGGCGAGGAATTCACCCTGCGGCCCGGCGACGAAACTGGTACCCCAGAATTGGATGCCTGCGCCAACGCCTGACGGGTCAGCCTCGTAACCGGTGCGATTGCACGACAACAACGGCAGGCCATTGGCGACCGCGTGACCGCGCTGCACGGTGACCCATGCCTCGCGTTGGCGATCCTTCTCGGCTTGCGCATCGTTCGGGTCCCAACCGATGGCGGTGGGATAGAGCAGCAATTCAGCACCGGCCAGCGCCATCAAGCGTGCAGCTTCCGGGTACCACTGGTCCCAGCACACCAGCACGCCCAGTCGGCCGACAGATGTATCAATGGGATCAAAGCCAAGGTCGCCCGGTGTGAAGTAGAACTTCTCATAGAACGCTGGATCGTCCGGGATATGCATCTTGCGGTACTTGCCGGCGATCACTGCCGAGCGATCGAACACCACGGCCGTGTTGTGGTACAGCCCGGCGGCACGCTTCTCGAACAGCGAGGCGACCACCACCAGCTTCAATTCTTCAGCCAGCTTACCGATACGTGCGGTGCTGGGGCCGGGAATTGTCTCGGCGAGGTCAAACAGATCCACCGACTCGTGTTGGCAAAAGTACGGGCCGTTGTGTAGCTCCTGCAGCACCACCAGTTCGACGCCGGCAGCGGCAGCTTCACGCAGGCCGGCTTCGATGGCGTCGAGGTTGGCATCGCGGCTGCCGCGGTCAGTTTCCTGCAGCAGCGCGACCTTAAGAGTCTTGCGGGTCATAAGTGAGGCCTAACGCTTATGGCGAAAGGCCATAGTGTAGCGAAGGCATCAGTAACGCGACCCGCATGAAGTAGATCAACGCCCGAAAGTAAGCACGCTTTGTGCCTTGCCAAGTACATGGCCATGCATGGCAAACCCGGCCAGGGCTGCCGATGCGTCAGCAGGAATATCCAGAGCTGGCACATCGAGGGCGTAGACCGTAAACACATAATGATGTGGCGCATCGCCAACTGGCGGGCAGGGGCCGCCCCAGGCTGCTTGGCCGTAGTCATTGCGTACGGCGTGGGCGCCAGTGGGCAGGTTGCCGCCGGCAGGCAACTCATGCGTGGTAGCCGGCAAGTTGATCACTACCCAATGCCACCAGCCGCTGCCGGTTGGTGCGTCGGGATCGTAAACGGTGAGTACGAAGCTGTGCGTGTTGGCGGGGGCACCCTGCCAATGGACGGCAGGTGCGAGATTCTGGCCGGTGCAGCCGAAGCCGTTGAAGCTGGTGCGCTGTGGCAGCCGGCTACCGTCGCCGTCCACTTGTACTTGGAAATCGGTCGCCGCTGCATTCACGGAAAAGGCGAGGGCAGCGATGAGGGCGAGACTACGCAACATGACATGGAGCTCCAGCGGGGGATGAGGCTGCATGATGCGGCGGTATGCCGTTGCTGATTGTCCCCAAACGCGCGAATGCTGGCTCGATTTGCTCAATTTAGAGCGGGCTCACAGAGAGGGCTCAAATGAGGCGGGCTCAATTAAAGCAGGCTCTATTGAGGCGGCCCTGTGGGGCGGGCTCAGCCTCGCAGTTCCGAAGGCGTACTGCCGAAGCGTTCGCGAAAGCGTGCCGTAAAACGTGAGGGCGAGGCGTAGCCGCATTCGGCTGCAACTCGCTTCATGGGCTTGGTCGTTCCTTGCACCAGGGCCAAGCCATGCGTAAGCCGTACCTCTTCCAGCACTTCACGAAAGCCGCTTTGCTCCTCCGCGAGCCGGCGCCGCAACGTGGCGGGGCTGACTGCCAGCTGGCGAGCCACTTCATCGGTACGCCATTCGTAGTCGGGGCGCGTGTTCAACAGCAGACGTACACGTTCGCTGATGCGTTGGCTGTGTTCGAGCTGAGGCCGAAAGCCAGCCAGCGCGACGGCGGTGAGCAATTCTGCAACACGGTGTCGCAGCAAGGGCTCGGCTAGGCCCTCGGTGAGACCTTGTTCGGCGTGTGCGAAGGCTTGGGCGAGGGAGGTCTGCGGCGGCAGTACGGCCCACGAACGGCTAGCTTCGTCGGTGGCGCGGGTGTGCTCGCCGAGTTGATCGCGTGTGATGCACAGACAAACGGCACGATAAGGGCCGTCGTCCGCAGGCAGGTTTTCCACATGCAGCAAGCTGCCGGGGGCTACTGCGAAATAGCCGCCGGCGTCTATCTCAGTGACGCCGGCGCTATCGGTAATACGTTTGCGTCCAGCACGCACCTGGATCACCGAATATTCGGCAAACGGCGCCGCGACAATGCGCTGATGGCGCCGCGCGAAAATCTCAATCCGTGCGATCGGCAAGCGGTGCTACTCAGCCGGGCTGGTTGGAATCAATCAGGCCTGCCGGTAACTGCATGGTGATGCAGTGCAGGCTGCCGTTCTGCCAGATCAGCGGGCGGCAGGGTACCTGCACGACCTCGCGACCGGGATGGGCGGTGCCAATGATGCGTGCTGCTTCATCGTCGGCTTTATCGCCGTAGGCGGGCACCAGTACCGCGCCGTTGACGATCAGGTAGTTCGCATACGACGCGGCAAGACGGCGCCCCTCATCCACGATGGGTTGTGCCCACGGCAATGGATGCAAGGCATAGGGGCGACCATCGGTGGTGCGCAGTGCAGCCAGCTCGGCACCCATGCGCTGCAGCTCGTCGTGATGCGGATCGCTGACATCATCGCAAGCCTGGAACACGATGCGCTCACCCGGTGCGAAGCGGGCCAGCGTGTCGATGTGTGCGTCGGTGTCGTCACCTTCGAGGTAGCCGTAGTCCAGCCACAGCACGCGTGCGGCATGCAGGCTGTCACGCAGGATGGCGCTCATCTCTTCGCGACTCTGCTCCGGGTGACGCTGTACAAGGCAGCGCCAGGTGGTCAGCACGGTGCCGTTGCCATCGCTCTCGATGCCGCCACCTTCCAGTGCCCAGTCGATGCGCTTGTGCGAGGCGTTGCCGAAGACACCGGATTCGACCAGGCCGGCGATCAGCACGTCATCCTGCTCGGCGCCGAACTTGCCACCCCAGCCGGTGAAGTGGAAATCGGTGAGCTGAAAGCGGTCGTCGCCAGCCTTGAGCGTGATCGGGCCCGAGTCGCGCAGCCAGGTGTCGTCGTAGGGCAGTTCGACGAAGCGAATACGGCTGAAGTCCACGCCGGCTTGGCGCAGCAGGTTTTCGGCGTGCGCACGCACGAAGCTATCGGCCACCACAATGATGAGTTTCTCGAAGCGCACGACCGCGGCAGCCAGTGCCACATAGGTGGTTTCCACCTCAGCCAGCCGCTCGGCCCAATCGGTGTAGGCGTGTGGCCAGGCAATCAACACCGCAGCCTGGGGTTCCCATTCCGCCGGCAGGCGCAGGGTGGTATCGGTCATCGTGGCGGCTCCCGTGCCATGGAGGCTGCGTGCCGGACGGGCGGCGTGCGCAACACAATAGGTAGAAGCGGGAAATTGTACGATGGCTTGCGTTACCCGCACACGACGAAGCGACCCGGAATGCTCCGGGCCGCTTCAAAAGCGGTTTGCGTCAGTTTGCGGCAGTCGGGTTGGCGTTGTTGCCTGCCGGCGTGTTGAGCACGGCGTGGATCACATGGCTGCCCTGGAAGTACACGATGAAATTCGAGTATTCCCAGCGGTTGATCACGGGATGCTTCGCCGTATCGCCACCGCGTGGCGTGAGCTTGCGCAGCGGCGCGCCGTACTGCTTGGCGACCTGATCCATGCTCATGCCGCGCGTCGGCATGTTCATGCCGTTTTCCTGTTGCACGCGGTTTACCAGCAAGGACTCGGCGCGTGCTGTCCCCGGCACGGCCATGCTTGCGCCCAAAGCTACCAATGCCATCAAAGGCAGGCTGAATCTGTACTTGAACATGGTCCCCTCTCCGCTCAAGGCGTTGCGGCGTGTTTGTATCAGAACTGTTTACGCTAATCCACGAGCAGTTGCGACAGATGTGACGTACAGAGCCGTTATCATGTGCGGCTGCGGGTGATTGGTCGCCCGGATCGAGTATGACTCCCTCATGATTGCGTTCCGCCACTTTGCTCTGCGCCGCGGCAGCCGTTTGCTGCTTTCCGATATCGACCTGGTGATCCAGACGGGCTGGCGCCTGGGCGTGGTCGGCCGCAATGGCTGTGGAAAATCCAGTCTGTTTGCGGCTTTGCAGGGCAAGATCGAGGCCGATGCCGGCGATTTGGACCTGCCGTCCAAGCTGCGACTGGCCTCGGTGGAGCAGGAAACCCCGGCGCTGCCAGACCCTGCCATCGATTACGTGATGGGTGGCGATGTGGAACTGGCCATCGCATTACGTGACGAAGCCGATGCCCAGGAGCGCGGCGATACCGAAGCGATGGCGCGTGCGCATCACCGCATCGAAGAGCTGAATGGCTACGACGCCCGCGCCCGCGCCGGGCGACTGTTGCATGGTCTCGGGTTTACCCCAGATACCCACGAACGCGCCGTGAAGGAGTTCTCCGGTGGTTGGCGCGTGCGTTTGAACCTAGCCCGCGCGTTGATGGCTCCGTCCGAGCTGCTGCTGCTCGATGAGCCCACCAACCATTTGGATCTGGATGCCGTGCTGTGGCTCGAAGAATGGTTGCGCCGCTACCAGGGCACCATGCTGGTGATCTCGCATGACCGCGAATTCCTCGACGGCGTGATCACGCATACGCTGCATCTCAACGATGGCGGCGGCAAGCTCTACACCGGTAACTACAGCGCGTTCGAACGTCTGCGCGCCGAGCAATTGCGTCAGCAGCAGATTGCGCACGAGCGCGAGCAGGCCGAGCGCGCGCACCTGCAATCCTTCGTCGACCGCTTCAAGGCCAAGGCCAGCAAGGCCAAGCAGGCGCAGTCACGCGTCAAACGCCTGGAGAAGATGGCCGGCACCGAGGCGGTGCGTGCAGAGCGTCCATTCCATTTCCAGTTTGCCAAGCCTGATCGGTTGCCCGATTCGATGCTGCAGTTGGAGGAGATCACCGCAGGCTATCCGGTCGGTTCTGTCGACAGTGATGAAGATGCAGCTCCCCAGCATGCCGACGATAAAGTCGTGGCGTCTCCCACTGGCGAAGCACACATCATTCTGGAGGACGTGCGCTTCCGGCTCGAAGCAGGCGAGCGCATTGGCTTGTTGGGCCCGAACGGTGCCGGTAAATCCACCCTGGTCAAAACGATGGTGGGTGAACTCACGCCGCTGTTGGGCGAGCGCAAGGCGCATAAGGATCTGAAGATCGGCTACTTCGCGCAGCACACCGTGGAGAGCCTGCATGAGGGCTACAGTCCTTTCGACCATCTGCAAGACAAGGCGCCGGGTGTTGCCGCGCAGGTGTTGCGTGATTTCCTTGGCGGCTGGAATTTCGCCGGTGATCGCGCTTTTGAATCAGTTAGTGGCTTCTCCGGTGGCGAGCGCGCACGACTCGCGCTGGCGCTGATCGCTTGGGACAAACCCAATCTGTTGCTGCTCGATGAGCCGACCAACCATTTGGATTTGGACATGCGCGAAGCCTTGGCCGACGCGCTTGCCGATTTCGACGGCGCGTTGGTGCTGGTATCGCACGATCGCCACTTGCTCGGCATGGTTTCAGACAGCTTCTGGCGCGTGGCCGATGGCAAAGTCGAGTCGTTCGATGGCGATCTCGACGACTATGCAAAATGGCTACGCAGCCGTGGTGCCGCCAATAAAAAGGCTGGCAAAAAGGCCAAGGCAGCGGCTGAAGAAAAGCCGGCAGCACCCATCGAGACGCCCGAAGAGCGCCGCCGCAATGCGGCCACTCAGCGCGAAAACGAGAAGGGCGCACGCCAGCGCGTGAAGAAGGTCGAGACGCGTATGGCCGCCATTGATAGCGAGCTGACAGGGTTGGAGGCCAGTCTTGCCGACCCGAAAATCTACAACGGCGCCACCACTGAAATGATGAAGCTGGGACAGCGACAGACCGAGCTGCGTCGTGAGAAGGAAACACTCGAAGCCGAATGGCTCGAGCTTTATGCGAATCTGGAAGCCTGACGGCAACGGACGATGAGCAAGCCTGCTGCGTCTCAAAGATCGCTATCGCCGTTGGAGCTGTGGTTGCCTGCACTGGGTCGCTTCGAGCCACAGCACCCCTTGCATCGATGGCTTGCACAAGCGGATCGACTGGCGGATGGCCCACGCGGTTACCTGGCTGGTTTGGAAGGCTATTTCCCCTGCAAAGCGCCACAGCTACCGGCTGCCGCGCTGACGCGAGAGCTGCTCGCCGGCGATGCGGCCGATGCCACGTGGCTTAGCGCTGACCCAGCCTGGGTACAGCCGGACATGAATGGTGCGCGCTTGCTGGCCTGTGGTCAGCTGCAACTGACGATGGACGAGGCGCAGTCACTGGCTCACTCGTTGAAGCCGGTGTTCGACGATGCCGGGATGTCGCTGGAAGTGTCCTCTCCGGATCGCTGGCATCTGCGATTACCGGCAAACACTCCGCTGCCCGAATTCACTGCGCCGGAGCAGGCACTCGGCGAGGATTTGTTTCTACACCTGCCACAGGGGCCCGAAGGGCGTCGTTGGCGTGTGCTGATCAACGAGGTCCAAGTGCTGTTGCACCAGCATCCGTTGAATGCCGAACGTCGCGCCAAAGGGCTGTCGCCGATCAATAGCGTTTGGCTGTGGGGTGCGGGCCGTTTGCCGAAGCAGGTGCGCACCACGTTCGGTGGTGTGATGAGTGATGACTTGTTGCTCGTCGCATTGGCTGAGCGCGCGAAAGCACTACACCAGCCGCGTACACCCGCCAGCGTGGCGACAGCGCGCAACGGTTGGCTGGTCGATCTGCAAGATCTACCTGTCGCCGAAATCGAGCGTGATTGGTGGCCACTGCTGCAGACCCTGTCGCAGCGGCAAGCTGTGCAATGGTCGTTCGCCAGCGGTGAGCGCTGGTTACGCCAGCCCTGGCATCATTGGCGTTTCTGGCGCGGGGCACGGCGTTGAGCCGTCTTGAGCTGCGCCGGCGTGTCGTGCAGGGCGAACCGTCGGGCTGGGACGCGTCAGTACATCCGGTGTTGCAACGTATCTATGCCGCGCGTGGTGTATTTGGGCCGACGCAGGCTGAGCACCGCCTGCAGCGACTACTACCGCCGGGTACGTTAGGTGGTTTGGCGCAGGCTGTTGATTTGCTGGTCGAAGCAATTCGCGGTGACTGGTCAATCCTGATCGCTGGCGATTACGACTGCGACGGCGCCACCGGCACGGTAGTTGCCGTACGCGGTTTGCGCATGCTGGGTGCGAAGCAGGTGAGCTATGCCATACCCAATCGCTTTGTGCATGGTTATGGCCTCACGACCGCACTCGTAGACTCCCTGCAACCCAAGCCACAATTAATCGTTACCGTGGATAACGGCGTGGCCAGCGTGGCTGGCGTAGCGCGGGCACAGTCGCTCGGCATGCGAGTGATCGTCACAGACCATCACTTACCCGGCGAACAGTTGCCTGGGGCCGATGCGATGGTGAACCCCAACCTCGCTGGTGACGATTTTCCCAGCAAGGCGCTGGCTGGCGTCGGCGTGATGTTCTATCTACTGCTGGCAGTGCGGGCGCGGATGCGCGAGCAGGGCGATTTAGCGCAGGGTGAACCGGACCTCTCGACATTGCTGGATCTGGTGGCGCTAGGTACGGTGGCTGACCTGGTACCGCTGGATTTCAATAATCGTGTGTTGGTGGATGCCGGCCTCAAGCGCATCCGTAGTGGCCGCGGCTGTGCGGGTATCACCGCCCTAGTTGAATCCGGCAAGCGCAGTCTTGCAACGCTATGCGCGAGTGACCTGGGGTATGCCGTCGGCCCGCGATTGAACGCCGCCGGCAGACTGGAAGACATGCGGCTTGGTGTCGAATGCCTGCTTACCGACGATGTAGCGCAGGCTCGCCGTTATGCCGAGCAGCTCAGCGCGATCAATCAAGAGCGCCGTGACTTGCAGACCTCGATGGTTGCCGAGGCCGAAGTGATGGTGGCGGAAGCCACTCGTCGCGAGGCATCCCATGCCGATGCGGTAGGCGTAACGCTCTACGAACCTTCCTGGCATGCAGGTGTGATTGGGTTGGTGGCCTCCAAGTTGAAGGAGCGGCTCCACCGCCCGGTGATCGCATTTGCGCCTGCGGGCGAAAGTGACCTGGATGAGTTGCGTGGTTCGGCGCGTTCCATCCCTGGGTTCCATATCCGCGATGCGCTGGCGACTATCGATGCACGCCATCCCGGCCTCGTCGGTCGCTTTGGCGGTCACGCGATGGCCGCGGGTTTGAGTCTCAAAACCTGCGATTACCCGCAGTTTGCTGCCGCTTTTGATGCGATTGCGCGTGAGCTGATCGAGCCCGAACGATTGCAGGCCGTGCTGTATACCGACGGTGAACTGCCGCCCGGTGCTGTCTCGCTAGAGTTGGCGCGACAGCTGCGTTACGCCGGGCCATGGGGGCAGGCCTTCCCCGAGCCGCTGTTCGACAACCTGTTCGAATGCGCGAGCTGGAAGGTCATGGGGGAAACCCATTTGCGTTTGAATTTGCGTGATCCGCGCGACGGCTCAATGCATGAGGCGGTGATGTTCAATGCGTACCATGGCGAGCCGCCACCGGTTCACATGCGTGCCGCTTATGAGTTGGGCATCAACGACTGGCAAGGCCGTGAAAGTGCGCGTTTGTTGCTGAGGCATATTGAGCCGCTGTAGACGGGGCGATGATAAGAGCCGCTAACAAAACTACTGCTCAACCACGAGGCGGGCGCGGTCGGTGCTCGGAATCCTCATGTACTCACCTGTACACTCCGGTTCGCGCGCGCCGCCCACGCCCACCTCGCGGCTGCTCGCTACGTTTTGGTAGCGGCTCTTTATCAGCTTCAATTTAGTCAGCCATGATCCGAGGAATTCGACATGCAGGGAGACGAAGTGAACCAGGCGCATACGCTGGTTGAATGGTCGGCACTGGGTATCGAGTTTCTGGCGATTGCGCTCATCGTCTCGGCGATTGCCGGCTCGACGGTCATGTTTCTTTACGATTCGGCAAAGCGCCCTGGTGCAGGGCAAGCGCATTACGAGACCTATAAGCGGCGGTTGGGACGCTCGTTGCTGCTGTGCCTGGAAATCCTGGTTGCCGCGGACATCGTACGTACCGTGGCGCTGGATTCGACGTTGACCAGCGTGCTTGCACTTGGGTTGTTGGTGATCGTTCGAACCTTCCTAAGCTGGTCACTTATTCTTGAAGTCGAGGGGCGCTGGCCCTGGCAGTCCAAAGCCAGGGTTGACGGCGAGTCATGAGAAGCGCGCCATGGGTCGAACCATCTGATTTTCACGCCAAACCGCTTGAAACGGGACGCGATCCGCAGTCAGATGAAGCATCGGATTGCCTGAGGATCACCCCATGATCGAGCAGATGACTAACTTGCCCGTCGGCGTATTGGGCTTCAGTGCGCGCGGCCATGTCACCGCAGCGGATTACGAGAATGTGATCGTGCCGGATATCGAAGCGGCGTTCGCTCTCAACCGTAAATTACGGATGATCTATCACCTTGGCGAAGACTTTACCGGTTACGACGCCGGTGCGATGTGGGACGACGCCAAGCTGGGACTTCGCCATATCAGCGGCTGGGAGCGCATTGCCGTCGTTACCGATGTCGGTTGGGTGCGCGTGATGTCGAAGATGTTTGGCTTTGCCGTGCCGTGCGAATTCAAGCTGTTCGCCAATGCCGAGTTGGAACAGGCGCGAGAGTGGGCTAGCGCGCCCTGAGCATCGCTAAGCAAGCGTCAGTTTGCGTAGTGCTACATCCATTCGCGTCGGCTGGTAAACGCAATCGTCAGCCACTCGATGCGTAGATCGCCACCGAGCCGTTTGGCAATGTCCGCGCGCACGGCATCCACTTCGGCCATCGTACCGGGCGATGCATCCGGTTCGAGCAGGATGTGGATATCGATGAAACGCATGCGGCCGATCTTGGCAACGTAACTGGCGAAATCCAGATAACCGTGCTCACGCGCGATCTCGCGCATGACTGACTTCACCTCAGTGTCCAAGGTGTCCGGCGCTAGTTGCAGTACCTCATGCATGGCGCGCCAGAGGCTACTCAGTGGCAATGGCAGTAGCGCCACCGTCAGTATCAGCAAGGTGCTGGAATCGATATACGGCGTCCAGTGATCGAGTGAGCTGCCGCTAACTAGTGCCGCTACACCGAAGCCCGCCAGCACGGCCAAACTGATGCTGGCACCGATGAACCAGCCGCGGGCGTCGAGGTCGAGTAGATTGGATTGCAGCTTGCGTGCTTGATGGCGCATGTAGAGCGCCATGGCCATGCTGAGCACGCCGATCAATGCCGCCCAGGCAGCACCGAAGCCAAACGCGAGACGGTGACCGCCATCGAGCAAGTCGTACACCGCAGTGATGGCTGCATAACCGCAGATGGTGGCAAGTATGGCCGCATTGAATGCGACCACCAGCGGCTCGAGATGCCAGTAGCCGAACTGGAAACGACGGCTGCCATCACTGGCGAGTAGGCGGGATACCGCGAGTGACCCTGTCGTGAGCACAACGTCGACGAGCGAGTAGGCGCCGTCGAAAGCGATCGACTGTGAGCGCAGCCATAGGCCAACGATGACGCAGGCCGCTCCCAGCACAAAGGTCAGTGCGATGGAGAGGCGGAGCTGGGCTTGTTCGAGTGAGGTATCCATGGGAGATGTTGACGGAGCCACGAAATGACTCCGTCAATGTCGTCTCAGCGGGTAAGCACCTCGACCAGGTAGCGCGGCCCCTTTGGCCCCTGTTCCACAATCAAACCGTGGATATCGGATTCAAAGCCCGGGAATTGCTCGTTCTGCGCGCGTGCAATGCGTAGCGATTCCAAGATGGCCGTGTCCTGTGCGCCGTAGCGCTCGCCCGGCATGATGGTGGGGATGCCCGGCGGATAGGGCACGAGCATGGTGGCGGCGATACGACCATGCAGTTTGTCGATCTCCACGCGCTCCACTTCACCGCGAACCAGGCGATCGTAGGCTTCAGCGGGGATCATCACGGGCTCGGGAAGATCCACGTACATCTCACGCATCACTTGCGCCACCTTGTGCTTGGTGTTGAATGCATGCAGAGCGCTGCACAAATCACGCAGCCCCTTGCCGATGTACGTCTCTGGATAGGACTCGGTCAGCGAGGGCAAAGCCTTTTCCAGCGGTGCATTGGCGTCGTACAGCTCTTTGAACGCGAGCAGTTCAGTGGTCAGCGTGCTCCACTTGCCCTTGGTGATGCCCATCGAGAACAGGATCAGGAACGAGTAGAGGTTGGTTTTTTCTACCGTGATACCGCGACCCCACAGGAAGCGGCTGAGGATCGCCGCCGGGATACCAAGTTTTTCGGTCTTGCCGTCCATGTTCAGGCCCGGGGTCATCAAGGTGACCTTGATCGGGTCGATCATCACGTAGTCTTTCGGCAAGTCGCCGAAGCCATGCCAAGCGGCCTTGGGCACCAGCCTCCAGTCGGCCTGTTTGGTGGTGACGGGGGCTGCTGCACGCTCGCCTTCGTCGAGTCGTTCGGTCAGCGCATCCGGCTGCCAAACGTGGAACCACCAATCGTTCTTTTTCAGCTCATCACCGACGTGCAGCATGGCGCGGCGGAAGGCGATGGCCTCTTTATGCATCTGATCGATCAGGCTGCGACCGGCGCGACCTTCCATCATCCGCGACGCGACATCGCAGGAGGCGATGACGCCGTAATGCGGTGAGGTCGAGGTGTGCATCATGTACGCCTCGTTGAAGCGCTCGGCATCCAGCTTGCGTGTCCGGCTGTTGCGCGCGTGGATCATCGAGGCTTGCGAGAACGCGGCGAGCAGTTTGTGCGTGGAATGCGTGGCGAAGATGATCGGGTCCTGGTCGCGCGGCTTACCCTTGGCCATCGCGTAATGGTTTTCGTACATCTCGTGGAACGCGGCATACGCGTACCAGGCTTCGTCGAAGTGCAGATACTCCACACCGCCGCCGATGTCCTTGGCGATCTTCTCCACGTTGTAGCAAAGGCCGTCATAAGTGGAGTTGGTGACCACGGCGATGCGTGGCTTGGCATCCTTGCCCTTGGCTTTCATCGCTTTGCTGGCCAGCGGGTGCTCGGCGATACGCTTGGCCATCGCTTTAGGCTGGAACTGATCGAGGCTGATCGGCCCGATGATGCCGTGCGCGTTGCGGCTTGGCGTGAAATACACCGGCACCGCGCCGGTCATGATCAGCGCGTGCAGCAGCGACTTGTGACAGTTGCGGTCGACGAACACCACATCGCCGCGTGCCACCGTGCCGTGCCACACGATCTTGTTGGCGGTCGAGGTGCCGTTGGTGACGAAGAAGGTATGGTCCGAACCGAAGTTGCGTGCTGCTTCATTCTCAGCGGCTTTGACCGGGCCGGTGTGATCGAGCAACGAACCAAGCTCCGGCACTGATACTGAGAGATCGCTGCGTAGTGTGTTTTCACCAAAAAACTGATGGAACGCACGCCCTGTGGCCGACTTGGTAAAGGCAACGCCGCCACCATGGCCTGGCGTGTGCCAGGAGTAATTCGATTCCGCGGCGTGATGCACCAGCGCTTTGAAGAACGGCGGCAGCAGGTTCTCCATGTACTCATCCGCAGCACGCATGATCTGACGAGCGATAAAGCTCTTGGTGTCTTCATAGAGAAAGATGAAGCCATGCACCATGCCGAGCAGCTTTGTCGGCACCTGTTCCACCGTGCGACGTTCGCCGTACAGGAAAATCGGCAGGTTTTCGCGGTAGGCCAGCTGCGTGTCCAGGAAGGCGTACAGGCGATCGAACTGGTGCGGGCCATCCTCGCTGCCATCGATTGAGATCAGCACCGCTGAGGCGGCGTTGTAAGTGCGCGCACCGGCTTCGGCATCTTCCATGTTCAGCCCGCTGAGCACACGGTGGTTGTAGCCGCGGATCTCGTCGGCCAGGGCGCGAATCAGGATGCCGTTGATACGTGGCGACTCGTAGTCGCCGTCGATGATGACGATGGGGTAATCGAGGGAATTGAAATACATGACTAAACTCCGTCAGTCAGCGGGGGGAGTGTTCACGATGTCTGACAACATCAGTGTTAGTTGCTTAGAGACTTCACACCGGCTTTTAAAGTGCGCTCACGTCGGCGCTGTTCGCTGAAGAAGGGATAGAACACGGTGATAAACAGCATGAACAGGAAGGCGTAGGTCACCAGCTGGCCATTGGTGCCGAAGATTGCCC
>JBARCX010000297.1:0-25378 GCA_049794535.1 Rhodanobacter sp. | reverse complement strand
CCTCTCCCCCGGGAGAGGGGCGCAACTGAAAGTCGACGCCAATCCGGAAACACGGAGACCCCGGCCATCCCCTACCGTACGCAAACGTCCAGTGGACGTGCGCCGATGCGCAAGGCACCCTAGTCGTTCGCAGTGATACGACAGGCTCCTGATGATGGCTCATGGCAGTACCCCGACTCCGACCCTGCTCGCCGACTTGGGCGGAACCAATGTGCGCTTCGCACTGGCCGATACCAGCTCTTCCGCCCCCCTGATGATGGACAGCGTGCGGCGCTATCGGGTCAAGGATTTCGACACGCTGGCTGACACGATCCGCCAGTACTTCATCGACACCGGCCACACGGCGTCGCATGCGGTTATCGCCGCGGCTGGCCGCATCGCCAACGGCGAGACGGTGCAAATTACCAACAACCCGTGGGCCGTTTCTGCCCATGGATTGCAGGCTGAAATGGGTTTCGATGCGGTACGCCTGGTCAACGATTTCGCTGCGCAGGGTATGTCGATCCCGTTGCTGCAACGCGACCAGCTGAAGCCGGTCGGCCCACCGTTGCCTCCGCAACACGGCCATAACCCAACGCAAACGTTTGTCGTCATGGGGCCTGGCACGGGCCTGGGCGTGGCGGGTCTGCTGCTACGTAATGATCAGTGGATCGTGCTTGAGACCGAGGGTGGCCATGCCGGCTTCGCCGCGCATACAGCGGAAGACGTTGAAATTCTGCATCGACTCAACGCACGCTTCGGCCGCGTCTCCAATGAGCGAATGATCTGCGGTAACGGCCTGGTAAATCTCTATCTGGCGCTGGCCGATATCGCTGGTCAGCCTGCCGAGGAGTACACGCCCGAAGACATCACTTCGCGTGCCACCGACGGCAGCGACGCGCTATGCGTGCGTACCGTGGAAACGCTGGCCGGTATCTTCGGCAGCGTCGCTGGCGACCTGGTATTGAGCCTGGGCGGCTGGGACGGCGTGTATCTCACCGGCGGTGTGCTGGCTATCTTGATGCCCTGGTTGCAGCGCGGTGGTTTCCGCGAGCGCTTCGAGGCGAAAGGTCGCTTCCGCGAAACCATGGAATGCGTGCCGACGATTGCGATCACCCACCCTGAGCCAGGCTTGCTCGGTGCCGCGGCGCTGGCGTTGCTTGAGGCTGGAAAACCCTTGTTGCCGCCGCACGTCTGAGCGGCTGGTCTAACGCAAGAAAGCATCGAGCATGTCGCACGACCGTCACAGCAAGTCAGCGATGCTCGGTGCATCGGCAACGTTGGAGTAAGTACCCATGTCCCGCAACGACACCGCTTTTCTGTTCGACCTCGACGGCACCCTCGTCGATAGCGTCTATCAGCACGTGCTGGCATGGAAAGAGGCGCTGGATCGCGAAGGCGTGGAATTGTCGGTGTGGCGCATCCATCGCAAGATCGGCATGAGCGGTGGCTTGTTCGCGAACATCCTGCTACGCGAAACAGGGCTGGAGATCACCGAGGACCGCCTGACGCGCCTGCGCGACTGGCACGCCGCGGCTTACAACCGGCAGGCCACGCAGGGCTCGGTTCGGCCACTGCCGGGTGCACGCGAATTGCTGGCCTATCTCACCAAGCAGCAGATTCCGTGGGCCATCGCCACCAGCGGACGCATGGAGACTGCGGCGCATAACCTTCATGCGCTCGGCGTCGATCCAAACAAGGTACCGGTGGTGACCCGCGATCAGGTGCGTCACGCCAAGCCCGATCCGGATTTGTTCATCGCCGCTGCTGCGCGGCTGGGCGTGGACATTCATCAGTCGCTGGTGATCGGTGACAGCATCTGGGACATGCTTGCTGCGCAGCGTGCTCGCGCGCTCGGTGTAGGCCTGCTCTCTGGCGGCTACGGCGAAGACGAGCTGGCACGCTCCGGCGCGTCCCGCGTGTACGACGATCCAGCCGACATGTTGCGACATATTGACGAGATTGCCGCTCGCGACTGAGTGCACTGGAGTTTAGCTAACCTGCAGCGGCTACGTGGCAACAAGGCCACGTCGAGTCACGCGAGAGAGGGAGTTCGGTCGTCGTGTCCATTCTACGTCTCTATCTGCGCGTGCTCGCGCTGCTTGCTCCCGAACGTCGGCTGGCGATTACGCTGGCATTAGCCAATCTCGCATTGGCCGGTGTGTACTTCCTCGAGCCGTTTCTGTTCGGTCGCGTGGTTGACGCACTGGCAGCGCTGCACTCCGGCAACGCACCCCGCTTGATCGGGCTGTGGGCACTGGTTGGTTTTGGCGGTGTGATCGCCGGCGTATGGGTGTCCTTGCATGCCGACCGCCTTGCGCACCGACGCCGACTCGCTGCGATCGCTGCGTTCTTCGAACATGCGGCGGCACTACCGCTAGCGTTTCATGGCGAGTACCACACCGGTCGACTCGCGCGCATCATGAACAATGGTGGCGGCAACCTGTTCAATCTGTGGGTGAGTTTCTTTCGCGAACACCTGTCCACCTTGCTTTCGATTTTCGTGATGGTGACGATTGCGCTGGTGATGAATTGGAAACTGGCATTGTTGATGATCACGCTGATGATCATCTTCGCCGTGTCCAATGCGATTGCCGTGCAGCGCACGCACAAAGCGCAACGTGAAGTGGAGGAGCTACATCACCAGATCGCCACGCGCGCTGGTGACGTGTTCGGCAACGTCACCGTGGTGCAGAGCTTTACCCGCCTTCGTGCCGAGGCCATGGCGCTGAAGGACATGATGACGCGCGTGTTGGCCGCGCAGTATCCCGTGCTGCGCGGCTGGGCGATCCTATCGGTGCTAAACCGTGCCGCAAGCACGTTGACGATCGTGGCGATCTTTGCACTCGGAGCTTCGCTGCACGAGCGTGGCGAGGTGACCGTGGGCGGTATCGTGAGCTTCGTCGGCTTCGCGATGATGTTGATCGGCCGTCTGGAACAGTTCGCTACGTTCATTTCTGGCCTGTTCTTCCAGACGCAGTCTTTGTACGACTACTTCGCGATACTCGACGAACGTCCAGCGATTATCGATACGCCCGAGGCCATCGCATTGCCACGCGTGCGTGGCGAAGTGGTGTTCGATCGCGTCAGCTTCGGCTACGACCCGGTGCAACCCGCACTGCACGAGCTGAGTTTCCGCGCTACACCAGGAAGCACCATTGCACTCGTCGGGCCTACCGGTGCCGGCAAGAG
Source organism: Rhodanobacter sp. (assembly GCA_049794535.1). Lineage (GTDB taxonomy): Bacteria > Pseudomonadota > Gammaproteobacteria > Xanthomonadales > Rhodanobacteraceae > JBARCX01. The sequence continues at coordinate 22,207 of JBARCX010000297.1, read as the reverse complement.
CACCGCGCTTAGCTTGCTCTATCGCGCTTACGATCCGTCGGGTGGACGCATCACGATCGACGGTCACGATATCCGCGCGATAACGCTCGACTCGCTACGACAGAACATCGGCGTAGTGTTCCAGGATCCAGGCATGCTCTACCGCTCGATTCTCGAAAATCTGCGTGTAGGCAAGCCGGACGCCGACCTTGCGGAGATCGAGAAGGCTATAGCAGCGGCCGAGGCCGCGGCCTTCATCGCACGCAAGCCAGAAGGGCTGGAGACCCTGGTCGCTGAGCGTGGCCGTTCACTGTCTGGCGGTGAGCGCCAGCGCCTGGCGATCGCCCGCGCGATGCTGAAAGATGCGCCGATCCTGGTGCTCGACGAGGCCACCAGCGCGCTCGACAACGCGACCGAGGCACGCATCCAGCGCGCATTGGATGTGCTTACCAAAGGCCGCACGACCTTCGTGATCGCGCACAGGCTTTCGACCGTGCGCAACGCCGATCTGATCCTGGTGCTGGATCAGGGGCGATTGGTGGAGCAAGGCCGCTTCGACGAACTGATTCGTCAAGACGGCTTGTTCGCCCGACTGGCAGAGGAAGGCAAGTTCGCGCCGGATGTTGACGATCACGATGAAGCGCCTGAGTCGACCACTCAGCCCGGCGCGAGTAGCGCATCCAGATCCGATTGATCGAAGCTGAGCTTCTCGCGTGTGCCACCACCTTCCAGTACGGCTTCGGCGAGTTCGGCCTTGCGTGCCTTCAGCTCTTCGATGCGCTCTTCCACCGTGCCTGAAGTGATCAAACGGAACACAAAGACGGGCTTGTCTTGACCGATGCGATGCGCGCGGTCGCTAGCCTGTGCCTCAGCGGCAGGGTTCCACCACGGGTCGTAATGGATCACGACATCCGCCGCCGTGAGGTTGAGGCCCACACCACCGGCTTTCAGCGAGAGCAGGAACAGCGGTACTTCGCCATTCTGGAAACGCTGTACAGGCTCGGCGCGATCACGCGTTTCACCGGTGAGCGTGACATAACGGATGCGATGACGATCCAATTCGCCGGCAATCAGCTTGAGCATTTCGGTGAACTGCGAGAACAGCAGTATCCGGCGCCCTTCGGCGAGCAGGGCTGGCAACATATCCATCAACAACTCGAACTTGGCCGAATCGCGTATGCCGCGTGCAGCTTCAAGCTTCACCAGACGTGGGTCGCAGCACACCTGGCGCAACTTGAGCAACGCATCGAGCACTACGATACCGCTATGCGAAATGCCGCGCTGAGCAATCACTTCACGCAACTCATCGGCAAGTGACAGGCGCAGACTTTCGTACAGCTCGCGCTGACGGCCTTCCAGCACCACGCGACGAGTGATCTCGGTCTTCGGTGGCAACTCAGACGCGACCTGTGCTTTCGTGCGGCGCAGGATAAACGGCGCAAGTCGGTGGTTGAGTCGTCGCTGACAGTCGTCGTCGTGTTGCTTCTCGATCGGCACACGGTAGTGGCGACGAAACGCACCTTCGTCACCCAGCAGGCCGGGCACGGCCAGGTCGACCTGTGACCACAACTCGCCGAGGTGATTTTCCAACGGCGTACCGGTGAGGCAAACGCAGCGTGGCGCACGCAAGCTCAGCACCGCGCGGCGTGCTTGCGTGCGCGGGTTCTTCACCTGCTGCGCTTCGTCGAGCACGATCAAAGCGAACAACTGTTTGCGCAACGTAACCACGTCGCGCGGCAACAGTGCGTAGCTCGTCAACAGAATGTCTTGCGTGCCGATCTGCGAGAAATCGTCGCCACGCTGCGGACCATGCAGCGCAAGCACGCTCAGTGCCGGCGCAAAGCGTGCAATCTCAGCCTGCCAGTTCGGAATCAGGCTAGTCGGCACCACGATCAGCGCGGGGTGGTTGAGCTCGCCGCGTTCCTTCAGCGCGAGCAAATGGGTGATCAGCTGCAGTGTCTTGCCAAGGCCCATGTCATCGGCAAGTACACCGCCGACACCGGCTTCGGCTAGCGCGTTCAACCAGCGCAGGCCCTCGCGTTGATACGGTCGTAATTCAACAGTGAGGCCTTCGGGTACCGCATCACTGGCACGCTCGGCGGCATCGCGCAGACGTGCGGTGAAGCCACGCAATTGTTCGGGCGCTTGTAGCTCGCCGCCACTAGGTAGTGCTTCGACCAGTTCTTCAAGACGGCCTGCTTGTACGCGCGGCAGGTGCAGCTTCTTTTTCGGGCGTTCGAGGTATTCGGCTAACGGCGCGAGCAGACCTCGCAACTCCTTCAACCGCACTGGCACGCGGCGGCGCTCATCCACCGGCGCGTACCACACGGCGTCTTCCGGCTCGTTCGGCGCGGGGCGGAGATTCAGCTGATGCTCGGCTAAGGCTTGCGCCACAGCGGGCAGCAGGTTGTGCCGTTTGCCCTCAACCTCGATGCCGATCTCCAGATCGAACGCATGGTCGTCGGCATCTTCCACCGCGTTGCCGTACCAGCGGACGGGGCCATCCAGCACCTCGAAGGGAAAACTGGGGGCGTATTCAAGCTGGAAGCCTTCCACCTCGAGTTTGGGACGTAGCGCAAGCCAACGCGCCGGCGTGTTTACTTCCAACGCACCGGCATATCCCTTGCCCGGAAATAGCCAGGCGTCTTCGGGCAAAGTATCGGCCAGATCCCATGGCAGACCTTCGGTATCCACACCGGGGTTGAGGCCCACGCGCTCAAGCTGCTCCATCGCAGAAAGCTCTTGCGCACGACGACGGATGATCTCGACCAGGTGCCCGTTGCGCACACGGCGTACTAGCGGCTCGCCGCCGCGTCCAGGTAATCGCTCACCGGCGTAGTCGAACGCAAGTCGTGCATACGCCAGTGGTGGCGTACCGGCAGCAAGGCGCGCATGACGCGTGAGCGCGTGCAGGGTGAGCACGGGTTGGGGTGCCAACTCAGCGCGCCGCAAATCATCGAACACCTGCGGTAACGGCACACGGTGAGCCAGGCGGCTGGATGGCAAGACATTGCGCATGCGCTTGCTGTGATCGTGCTTCAGCGGTGGCAGATCGAGCCAATGCGCCTCCTCGGCCGGCGCCTCGAGATGGCCTAGTTCTGCACGCTCGGCATCGAGATACCACAGGCCATCGAGACGCAGCAGCCGCTGGTTGTGTCCTAACGCCGGCAATAGCCGCTGGCTACCGTCTTGTTCCAGATGCCAGTGCCAGTTGAGTTGATGTGACTTGCCGCGCGATAGGCGCAACCCAGCCAGGCCTCCCAGAAAGCACGGCGCGGTATCGAGTATTTCGGCCAATAGCGCGTCACCAACATGGCCGGTAAGCCGTGCGTAGCTGCGGCTCTTGCGGAGTGTTTGTGGCAGGCCAAGTACGGTGGCAGCAAGCCGCTGTTCGTGCGGCTGCAATGGCTGATGCACCAGATGCTTGCTGTCCAGCGGCGCAGGTCGCGCGAAGCGCCCCTGCTCACCCAGCGCCAACAGCACGGGGGCGGCATCCATACGCGCGTAGGGCATGCCTTCTTCCGGCATCACCTCTAGAAAGAAACCGAGTACGCCATGCTCGTGCGCCGCGGCATGACCCGGTGCGGCCAGCAGCTTGCGCCAAACAGCAGGCAACGCGTCGTCTCCGCTTTCGCCCCGGGATGGGAGCGAGGGCCGATCGCCGTACTGTTTCTCGTCCGGTGGCTGCATGCGTATGCGATCCGTGGAGCGATCAAATTCTTGAGCTTAACAGGCATCGCGGCGTTGCCTGCAAGCACCATCGCAATCACAGTCGGACAATCGCCAACGCGCGCTCAGTTTTGACCGAACAGACCCTGCGGATATTCGGGCTTCTGCTCGCGCGCCATCAACATCTTCAAGCCTTCGACCGGGGTGACCTCGCCATGCAGCACGGCGCGCACGCCACTACTGATCGGCAGATCCAGCCCATGCTTCTCGGCCAGGCGCATCACCTCATCGGCGGTAACCACGCTCTCCACCACCTGACCGATCTGCCGTACCGCCTCATCGATACCGATGCCCTGCCCCAGCGCCAAGCCAAGTCGGCGGTTGCGTGAAAGGTCACCGGTGCACGTAAGCACCAAGTCACCGAGGCCGGACAGCCCCATCAACGTTTCCGGTCGTGCGCCGAGAGCCACGCCAAGGCGCAGCATCTCGTTCATGCCGCGGGTAATCAGGCCGGCACGAGCGTTGAGGCCCAGCGACATGCCATCAGCGACACCCGTGGCCACTGCCAGCACGTTCTTCATGGCGCCACCCAGCTCGGCACCCAGTACATCGCTGCCAGAGTAAGCGCGGAAATTTGGCGCATGCAGCATCGAAGCGAGCTGCTGCGCGAAGGCTTGATCGTCCGAATGAACGGTGACCGCACTCGGCAATCCTGCCGCCACTTCGCGGGCGAAGGATGGCCCGGTAACCACCGCAGCGGGCCGCCCCGGCAGCTTTTCAGCCACCAGTTCATGCAGGAAACGGCCTGTACCCGGCTCGAAACCCTTGGTCGCCCAGGAAATCGCAGCATCCGCATCGAGCAGCGGCACAATTTCATCCAGCATGCTGGCGAACGCGTGGCTAGGCACCACGATCAGCACGATATCGGCACCGCGCAAGGCGGCACCGAGATCGCTCTCGTAGGTCAGCTCGGCCGGCAGCTCGAGATCTGGCAAGTAGCGCTGGTTACGGCGACTTTCGGCCATGGTCGCCAACGCTTGCGCGTCTCGGCCCCACAGTCGGGTCGGTGTTCCGTTGCGAGCGGCCAACGCAGCTAGGGCGGTGCCCCAAGAGCCGGCACCAAGTACGGCCAGGGTCAATGACTCATCCATGTGGAACGCTCAGTTTCAGCTATTGAGTGTCGGAGCCTCGTTACCGCCGGTCATGATGCGGCGCTGCTGCTCAGCAAACAGTGCGTCGAAGTTGATCGGCTGCAGCAGGAACGGCGGGAAACCACCTTCCAACACCAGCGAGGACAAGATCTGGCGCGCGTAGGGGAACAACAGGTTCGGGCAATAGCTGCCAACGATGCCTGCATGATCGACATCATTGAATCCGCTGATACCGAACACACCGGCCTGATGCACCTCAGCCAAATAGGCAGTGCGCTCGCCCACGGTGCAGGTCAGGGTCAGGCTCAACACCACTTCGAACTGGTCATTGCCCATGTCGCTGGCCTTCTGACCCAGGTTCAGCTGCACCTGCGGCGGCTGATCGGTCTCACCGATCTCCTGGAAGATCTGCGGCGCGTTGGGCGCCTCGAAGGACACGTCCCTCACATAGATCTTATGCAGCACCAGCTGTGCCTGACTTCCCTGGCCATTGGCCTGGTCGGTGGTAATGATTTCGGCCATCGGAAACCTCTCGTCGTGAAACGTAGCGAAAATGCGAAAGGGGTCGATTGTTCCATACATCCCCGCCAGCCGCCATGCTACTCATAGGCTTTTGCCACACTCGAGATTGCGCACAGCCCTGTTTTTGCGGGATAATGCACGGCTGGACCCTACCGACCCGACACTTCGGGCACGTTCGCGACGCGATGCGGACCTTACGGCAGTCGTCTAAAGCAGCACCCTCCAGCATCGCGTGGCGCAAAGCGCCGCTGGGCCGATGTCGCCCTGGCCAACGGGCGTTACACCACATTACGGAGGTCATCATGGCCCGTGTATGCCAAGTCACCGGAAAAGGTGTGCAGACAGGTAACAACGTCTCGCACGCAAACAATAAAACCCGTCGCCGCTGGTTGCCGAACCTGCATGAGCGTCGCTTCTGGGTCGCCAGCGAGAACCGCTGGGTGAAACTGCGCGTCTCTAATCATGCGTTGCGCACCATCGACAAGAAAGGCATCGAGGCCGTGATTGCCGAGCTGCGTGCCCGCGGCGAAAAGGTCTGAGGATTAAGCCATGGCTAATAGCAAGCAAGACAAGATCCGCCTGATCTCTTCGGCCGGTACCGGCCACTTCTACACCACGCAGAAGAACAAGAAGAACACCCCGGAAAAGTTCGAATTCAAGAAGTACGATCCGGTTGTTCGTAAGCACGTGATCTACAAGGAAGGCAAGATCAAGTAATTGATCTCGCGCCTCCACAAAAAACCCGCCGCAAGGCGGGTTTTTTGTGGGCCAAAGACTATCAGGTTGGCCCGCGTTAGTGCAATCAGCACTAACTCACACGCAGGACCAAGTATCCAAATCCAAGTATCACGCTACCCATAAAAAGCCCGCCATGCGGCGGGCTTTTTGATTTCACTTAGCGCTGAACTCAGGCACTAGCCACCGCGTAGCCCTTCAAGCGTGCAGCGAAGTCCTGCAGCACGCGAATACCGCTCTCTTCGGCCTCGCTGATCCACTGCTGCAAGCCCTTCAATGCCTGGTCGGCACCGCGCTGCTCCATCAGTGCCGCAAGGCGATTGCGGAAATCGCACACGATACGCAAGTTGGGACGCTTGGCGAGCAAGGCCTGCAGCTTGTCAGTGCCTTCGTTGTCGAGCCAGCGACCACCATCGGCCAATGCACGACGCATGCGGCGCGGCACCGACTTGATGCTTTCACCCGCGTGCTGCGCTTCGTCACGCAGGGTCGGCACGATCACGTTGCGGTAGAAATCGGTCATTGCTTGGAAGCGATGCGTGAGCACGGCCTTCAGCGTCTCGGCGTCGGGCAGATGCACGTTCGGGCGCACGTCCAGCGCAGGCGCCACACGCAGCACCTTGGCCAGACCAACAGCACGCAGGGCACAGATGGCGGCCCAGCCGATATCGAACTCCCACTTGCGCAGCGCGAACTTCGCCGAGCTCGGGAAGGCATGGTGGTTGTTGTGCAGCTCTTCGCCGCCGATCCAGAAACCCCACGGGATCAGATTGGTCGCGGTATCGGAGCTTTCGAAGTTGCGGTAACCCCACCAGTGACCAATGCCATTGACGAAACCAGCAGCCCAGAACGGGATCCAGATCATCTGCAGTGCCCAGATCGCCGCACCGATCACGCCGAACAATGCGAGGTCGATGATCAGCATCAGTGCCGGACCCCAGTACGGATGCGCGCTGTACAGCTTGCGCTCGATCCAATCGTCCGGGGTGCCGCGGCCGTACTTCTCCAGGTCTTCCTTCACTTCGCTGGCATCGCGATACAGCGAGACACCGTCCCAGAACACCTTCTTGATGCCGTAGATCTGCGGGCTATGCGGATCTTCCTCGGTCTCGACCTTCGCATGATGCTTGCGGTGCACCGCCACCCACTCCTTGGTGACCATGCCCGTGGTGAGCCAGCCCCAGAAGCGGAAGAAATTCGCGATCAGCGGATGCAGATCGACGCCACGATGCGTCTGGCAGCGATGCAGATACAGCGTCACCGTGAAGATGGTGATCTGCGTCATCACTAGTATGTAGACCAGCGTAGCAACCCAACCGGCACCGGTGAGGCCGTTGGACAGGAAATGCAGCACGGAGTCGAGCATCAGGAAACACTCAGGTAGTTGAAATGGCAGTCTAATCGAGGGTTTCCGTACCCACCAGCATGGTAAGTCACAGGTACTTGCGCTTTCGTTAAGCGCACAGTGTGACCGTCGACTGTTGTTAAACAGTGTAGGCGCCGTGACAATCATGCAATGACCGCGCCGACGCCCCCTTTACCTCCCGTTCTTCAGTTGGAACACCTTGTTCGCCACCGCGCAGGGCGCCCGGCCGTGCGCGATCTCAGCCTGACCCTGGAACACGGCCAAGTGCTTGGTTTACTGGGAGTAAATGGCGCTGGCAAGTCCACCACGCTGTCGATGATCGCCGGCGCATTGCGCCCCGACAGCGGCGCGATCCGCATCAACGGCGAGGATTTCCTGGAGCAGCCCGAACTGGCCGCCCAATGGCTCGGCTGGCTACCGGAACGTGCCCCGTTGTGGCCAGAACTGACGGTGAGCGAGCACCTGACCGCACATGGCCGTTTGCGAGGTCTGCGCGGCAACGTTCTTAATGAGGCGCGCGCCCGAATCATTGATCGACTGGAATTGCAGCCATTGGCACGGCGACTGGCAGGCGTGTTGTCGCAAGGCCAACGCCAGCGCCTTGGCCTTGCCTGCGCGTTGCTGCATCGCCCTTCGCTGCTGGTGCTGGACGAACCGGCTAATGCGCTCGATCCGGTGCAGGTCACCGCGCTGCGTACGCTGATCCGCGAGCAGGCTGCCGCCGGCACCGCGGTCATCCTGTCCACCCACCTGCTGGGTGAGGTGACAGCGGTGTGTGACCAGGTGGCGATCCTGCATGAAGGCGTGCTGCGCCATCACGGCCCGATACACGAGGGCGACCACGCCGCCCTGGAACACACCTTTTTCAACATTGCCATGAACAGCAATGAGATCACCGACAAGGCCCACGCTGCATGAGTCGCGCGTTGATGGACACCATGGCCGTGACACGGCTGGAGCTACGTCGCCTGTTCGTGCGGCCGCTTGCCTGGGTGCTAGCCGCACTCACTCTCGCCTGGCTCGCGTGGAGCTACACCCTGCTGCTGGGCAGCTTTCTCGCCGAGCAAGTCCACTTGGCCGCGCTACCGGACGGCCCGGGCTTTACCGATATGGTTACCGTGCCACTGCTGGCCCAACTGGTCGAGCTGGCCTTTCTAGTCGTGCCGTTACTGACCATGTCCGCACTTGCAGGCGAACGGCGCGGGGGCACGCTACCGCTGTTATTCAGCGCAGGCGTACCGGCCTCGCGCATCGTGCTCGGCAAATACCTCGCTATTTTGGTGTGGCTACTGCTGTGGCTCGCACTGACCTTGGCCATGCCACTAGCACTCTCACATGCCATCCGGCTGGACTGGGGCAAACTGGCTGCAGCCACGTTGGGCCTGGTGCTGCTATTCGCAGCGCTGGCCGCCCTGGGCATCGCCTGCTCCGCCTTTGCCTCGCATCAAGCATTGGCCGCCGCTGCCGCACTGGTGCTAACCCTGTTGCTATGGACGCTGAACCAAGGCGCGCAGATGGCGGGCATCAACGGCGGCGCCATCAATTGGCTGGCCATGAATACGCATCTGCGACCGTTAATGCACGGACTGGTCTCCAGTGTCGACCTTTTGTGGTTTGTACTACTGACGGTAGTGGCACTAGCGCTTGCGACACGCCGCGTCGTTGCTGAAAAGGAGCGCGACTGATGCGCAACTTGTTCAGACGTCTGGACGGCTGGCTATTTGCGCTACTGCTGTTCATCGGTGCCGGCGCGCTCGGCTTCCTCAGCACGCATTACGGCTACGTCGCGGACTGGACGGCGGGTGGTCGCGCCAGCTTGTCGGCGCAAAGTCGCGCTGTACTCGACAAACTCAACGGCCCAGTGGAGATCGTTAGCTACGCCACGTCCCAGGGCGATCTACGCCAAACGGTGGCCGCATTCCTCGAGCGCTATCAGTTGGCGAAGCATGACATCAGCTTGCGCTTCGTTGATCCGGAGAAAGACCCGGCAAAAATGCGCGAGCTGGGCATTACCGTCAACGGCGCCATGATCGTTCACTACCATGGCCACGACGAACAACTGGATGAGCTGTCTGAAAACAGCCTCACCAATACGCTGGAACGTCTTGCCCGCAGCGGTAGTGGCGGCGATCGCATCGTCGCGTTCGTCACCGGCGATGGCGAACGACGTGCCGACGGCAAGGCAAATGCGGACGTAGACACGTTCATGTCGCAGCTCGAACAACGCGGCATGCGCGCGGTGCCGATGAATTTTTCGCAAGTAACGGCCGTGCCGCAGAACACCGACCTGGTCGTACTGGCCAGCCCCGAAATGCCATTGCCCGCCGGCGCAGTGAAAGCCCTTACCGACTACCTCGCCGCGGGCGGCAATTTGTTGTGGCTTACCGAACCGGCAAATGAAGACCTGGGGCTTCGACCGCTGGCCGATGCGCTCGGCGTACGCGTATTGCCCGGCGTACTCGTAGATGGTTCGGGCGCCGCATTGGGCCTGCAGGATCCACGCATGGTAACGATCGGCGACTATCCACCGCACGCCATCACCCATGGCTTCACGCTAACCACGCTATTTCCGCAAGTCTCGGCGTTGGCAGAAGTAAACCGCAGCGACTGGAACGTTCAATCCATCCTGCGCTCTGGCCCACAAAGTTGGACTGCGCTCCATCCGATCGACAACACGCATCCGTCCAATATTCACTATGACGCCGCCGCAGGCGAGCTGAAGGGCCCACTGGATTTTGGTTTTGCACTCACCCGGCTATCGCCCAGCCCCGCCAAGAGCGAGCAGCGCGCCGTCGTGATTGGCGATGGCGACTTCCTCTCGAATACATTTCTCGGCAACGGCGGCAATCGCGCATTGGGCGAACGTATCTTCAACTGGTTGCTTGGCGATGACGTGCTGGTGAACCTACCTCCACGCGGCGCGCCAGACCGCGTACTGGAGATTTCACAAGGTGAGCTCAATGCGATCAGCCTCGGCTTTGTCGTCGCGCTGCCGCTGCTGTTGCTCTTGATCGGCGGCCTGATCACATGGCGCCGACGACGCGGATGAAACGAGCAACGCGTCAACGCTTATGGCTGTTGCTCGGTGCAGTGGCGTTACTTGCGCTTGCGAGCTGGCAATGGCATCGCGATGCTACGAACGCTCCCGGCAATCTACTCACGATAGCGCCAGCCGCCATCAGCCATATCGAATTGCGCATCGGCAAAAGCGCCGCCATGCATTACGAGAAACGCGATGGTCATTGGTGGCATATCGACGGCACGCCCGCGCTTGTCGATGATGGTTCGCTGGATGATCTGACCGCCATCGCCGCCGCTCCGGTGTTGAAATGGCGCCCGGCCAATGACTTCGAGCTTGCAAAAATTGGCCTCGATCCCCCTCGAGCAGTGTTGCGCCTGGACGATCAAACGCTGAGCTTTGGCGAGATCGCCACTATCGGGCCACTACGCTACGTGCAGGTGGGTGAACGTGTGGCACTGGTTTCGCTGAAATACACGCCGCGCTCACCAGCCAACGCTACGATTCGCGCGAACTGATATGCCTGAGCGACATGCCTGAATTACCGGAAGTCGAAACCACCCGCCGCGGTATCGCGCCACACGTCGTCGGACGACGCGTCACTGCAGTCACGCTGCGTCGACCCGATCTGCGCTGGCCGATTCCGCCCGAGATCAGTGAGCTGCTGCCAGGCCAGCGCATCGATGCCGTCGAGCGACGCGCGAAATACCTGCTGCTGCATACCGCGGTTGGTAGCGCACTGATACACCTGGGCATGAGCGGCGTCCTGCGCGTGCTGTCACCCGATGCACTGGTGGGCAAGCACGATCATTTCGATATCGCACTGGAACGCGGTATCCACGAAGGTCCACGCGTGCTGCGCTTTACTGATCCGCGCCGTTTCGGCTGCCTGTTGTGGCAACCCGCCGGAGAAACGCACGATCTGCTCGCGAATCTCGGTCCCGAGCCACTCACCGACGCCTTCGATGGCGACTTGCTGTGGCACATCTCGCGAAGTCGCAGTGCAGCCGTGAAATTGTTTCTGATGGATAACGCCGTGGTGGTCGGCGTGGGCAACATCTACGCCAGCGAGGCGCTGTTCGCTGCTGGCATCGACCCACGACGTGCAGCAAGCAGCGTTTCGCGAGTGCGTTATGCGCGGCTCGCGGCCGAGGTAAAACGCATCCTTGCTTGGGCGATTGAGCGCGGCGGCACGACGCTGCGTGACTTCCTCAACCCTGATGGCGCACCCGGCTATTTCTTCCGCGAACTCAACGTATATGGACGCGCCGGCGAACCATGCCACGTCTGCGGCACGGCGATCCGACAAGTCGTGCTGGGGCAGCGATCAACATTCTGGTGCCCGAAGTGCCAGCGATAGAAACGAGTTGAGGCGCGTGAGAAACGAGTGAAAAGCACGCCGTATTGCCCACTTATTTCTTACTCCTCCTTACTCGTTTCTCATCTCAATCCGGCCAGCGGAACGTCACGCTGGTGTTGTTGAACTCCGGGTCGTCGTAGCCACCACCGAGCTTTGCGGTGAGGCCACCCAGTACACCTTCGGCATCGAGTTGCTGCCCATCGCGGAAGTGCGCGCCGAGTGCCTGCAGTTCGATCAGCCGCTCGCACAACATACCTGCACGATCCACGTCGCGATCAGGCACGTGGGTGATGCTTACATCCGGGCGACCGAACTTGCGCATACCACGGGTATGAATCCAGTTGCGGCCAGCGTCCTGCTCGGCGTCTCGCAGGATCAGCAAATGGTTGCGGATCGGCGCGCCTTCACGCACCAGATATTGCCGACGCCACATGGGCGCATCGAGTAGCGTCAGGATCTGCGGATCGAGGATCGCCACACCGCCGATATCCAGCAAGCCAGCGAGCACGCCGAATGTGTCGCGCAGGTAGCCGGTCTCGGCACTGTCCTTGATCGTGCCACGCACCACCAGCACTTCCGGCGCATCGACTGCCAGCTTGTAGGCTTCCGGCGCATCGTCCTTGAACATGCGACCCATCGAGCCCTTAAGCGGATAACCCTCCCACTGACGCAAGGCGGCATGGTGGTGGCTGGTTACCTCGATACCTGCAGGCAAACCATCGCTACCGTAGCCGGCCGAGGGCACACGCACCGGCTCGAACTTGCCGAACACGTAGAACTGCAGACGGATCTCCTCATCACTGGCCTGCCAATGTGGACGCTGCCAGGCGGGGATGATGATCGGCATGCTCATGCGGTTTTCCTTGTGATGGGGAGCGCCAGGCTCAGTGTCCTTCACCCAACGGCAACACCGATTGCTGCAGCTCGATGCGGCCGTGGCCTTCAGTAATGTTCTTGAACTCGGCGCGACTCACCGAGACATAGCGTTCATTACCACCAATCTCAACCTGCGGCCCTTCGGTAATGGCGCGCCCCTGTTCATCCACGCGCACCACCATCGTGGCCTTGCGGCCGGTGTGGCAAATCGTTTTGATCTCTTCCAGGTTGTCGGCCCAGGCCAACAAGTAACGGCTGCCCTCGAACAATTCGCCACGGAAATCGGTACGCAGCCCGTAGGCCAGCACGGGGATATTGAGTCGATCCACGACATCACTGATTTGCCACACCTGTGTCTTGCTCAGGAACTGCGCTTCGTCGACAAATACGCAGTGCAACGCACCATGCGTGACGATGTCGGCCTCAACCAGCGTGTACAGATTCTCGTCGGCGCCGAAGCGTCGCGCGTTCGCCTTCAGACCAATACGCGAAGCCACCACACCCTCGCCGTAGCGGTTATCCAACGCCGGCGTGAGGATCAACGTGCGCATGCCACGCTCTTGATAGTTGTACGCGCTCTGCAGCAGCGTGGTGGTCTTACCGGCATTCATCGCCGAGTAATAGAAATAAAGCTTGGCCATGATCGTCACCACCCCTGTCGCTGCGCATGGTAACGCGGGCACCCGCGTTTGTAAGCGCTTTGTCATGTACGACGCATTCTGCGGGAACCCCATACATATTCTCCTGTCTACCCTTTGCCGCACTGGAAAGCGGTGCGAGCAGGAATCTGCACGACTACATTGCATAAGGACTAGACAATGAAGAAGTATCGAATTGCCACTGCCATGGCCTGCGCCTTTGCGCTCACTGTCGGCATGACATCGGCCATGACTGCCGAGTCCACTGCCTCCGCCGCTAGCAAAGACATGCGCAAGCTGTCGGACCAAGGCGGCAAAGCCTTTCAGGAAGTCGAACTCGCCCGTCTGGCAATCTTCAATGGCCACCCGGATGTCGCCACCCAACTCATCACGAAAGCACAGGAATCGCTGAAGAAGGCTCAGACGGATGGAACCGCGTTCGACAAGGCTGAAGCTGCCTTGATATCGAAGGCGCCCTACAAGAACCCGACACCGGCTGCAGACGCGACGCAAAGCGTTTCATGGCTGCCCGTGGGAGGCGATGTCACCATCGCTGACGACTACACGAGCGATCCCGCCAAATCGGCTGCTGTAGCCAAGGCAAATGCACATCTAAAGAAGGGCGAACGTGATGCGGCCATCGAAACCCTGCGACTTGCAGACGTGAACCTGGCCTACACGATTGTCGTCGTACCCATGTCGGCGACCATTGCCGAAGTCAACAACGCCAGCGAATTGTTGTCGGTCGGCAAATACTACGAAGCAAACCTGGCCCTTAAGCAAGTCGAAGGCAGCGTCCGCTACGACTGGGCCGACTTCAATGCCACGCCGGCCGCCTCGCAAGGTGCTGCAAACAAGTAAGCATGCTTGACCAGGCGTGCTACCTGAAGTGGTTGTCCCCTTTGGACTAAACGCGTTCTGGTCAACTGCCTCGCAAAATTTGGGCGCTTAGCATCGGTTGGCCCCCAAGCACCATCCCCTGCTACCAGGCTCAAATCTGGCGGCAGGGGCATACACCTCCGACCCCCGCCCACCCAATTTGCTACCATCGTGCACCGCGCAACGCGCCTCCACTCTGCCCGCACGCTGCATGCTCAATCCGCAACAATTGGCCGCCGTCGAACACTGTGACGGCCCGCTGCTCGTGCTTGCCGGCGCAGGCTCCGGCAAAACCTCGGTCATCACCCAGAAGATTGCCCATCTGATTGAGCGGCGGAAGCTGGCTGCATCAAAGATTGCCGCGATCACCTTCACCAACAAGGCCGCGCGCGAAATGCGCGAGCGTGTTGCCAAACTGATCAGTAGTGAAGACGCCAAAGCGCTTACCGTGTGTACGTTCCACGCGCTGGGCTTGAAGTTTCTGCAGATCGAACATGCACGTGCCGGCCTGCGTCGCGGCTTCTCGGTGCTCGATGCGGATGACAGCGAAGTCATCGTCAAGGAACTCGCCCCGAAGGGCATAAAGCCCGATGTGCTGTTCGGTATCCGCAATCTGTTGAGTCGTGCGAAGAATGCAGGCCTTTCGCCAGAGGAGGCCCTAGCCGCTGCACGCAGCCCGCGCGAGATCGAGGCGGCAACCATCTATGACATGTACCAACAGCGCCTTGCCGCGTTCAATGCGGTCGATTTCGACGACTTGATTCGACTGCCTCTACGCATTCTCGAGTCCGACGCAGAGTGCCGTGATGCCTGGCGTGAGCGCCTGCGCTATCTGTTGGTGGACGAATACCAGGATACGAACGACGCGCAGTACCGTCTGCTCAAAGTACTGACCGGTGAGCGCGGCCGTATCACCTGCGTAGGCGACGACGATCAGTCGATCTACGCGTGGCGTGGCGCGAACCCGGAAAACATCGATCAGCTTGGCCGCGACTGGCCCGAGCTGCGTGTGATCAAGCTGGAGCAGAACTACCGCTGCGGTAAGCGCATCCTACGCGCCGCGAACAAGCTGATCGCGAACAATCCACATCTGCACGAAAAGAAACTGTGGAGCGAGCACCCGGAAGGCGCGCCGATCCGCGTACTGGAGTGCAAAGAAGCCGAGCACGAGGCCGAGCGCGTAGCGGCAATCACCACCACCCTGGCGGAAAAGCACAAGGCGCGTTGGCACGATATCGCCATCCTCTATCGCGGCAACTTTCAGGCACGCCCGCTGGAGAAAGCGCTGCGCCTGGCACGCATCCCCTATCACCTCACTGGCGCGCTGAGCTTCCTCGATCGTGCCGAAGTGAAGGATCTGCTGTGCTACCTGCGCCTACTGACCAACCCCAGTGATGACGCCGCCTTTCTGCGCATTGTGAATGTGCCGAAGCGCGAGATCGGCTCGACCACACTAGAGAAACTCGGCCAGTTCGCGCAGAGCAGACACAGCTCACTACTCGATGCCATTCGCAGCGACAGCGTGCTACGCCAGCTCACGCCGCGCCCGGCCGCTGCGCTGGCAGCGTTCTCCGAATTGCTCGACGAACTACGCAGCGCTTCGCTGCACGAGAGCGCCGCCGATCTGGTTGAGTTGATTCTCAAGCGCACCGGTTATGCCGCGCAAATCGCCGCTACCACCACCGATGCCGCCGTGCGCGAGCGCAAGCTCGGTAACCTGCGCGAACTCGCCGACTGGTTCCGCGCCATGCAGAAGGGCAACAACAGCGCGGGCGACCTCGCTGCCCAGCTCTCCCTGCTCAGCCATGCCGACCGCGACGAACCCGGCAACGCGGTGCGCATGATGACTCTGCATGCAGCCAAAGGGCTGGAGTTCCGCTTCGTCTTCATCGTTGGCTGCGAGGACGGCACGTTGCCACACGAAGGCGCACTCGACGAAGGCCGTATCGACGAAGAACGCCGCCTGATGTACGTGGGTATCACCCGCGCCA
Source organism: Rhodanobacter sp. (assembly GCA_049794535.1). Taxonomy (GTDB): domain Bacteria; phylum Pseudomonadota; class Gammaproteobacteria; order Xanthomonadales; family Rhodanobacteraceae; genus JBARCX01. The sequence continues at coordinate 6,022 of JBARCX010000297.1, read as the reverse complement.
AGGAATTGCTCACGCTGTCGTGGTCAGCCAAGACGAAACGTTACGGCGAAGTCCACAACAACCAACCCAGCCGATTCCTGCACGAACTTCCCCAAGACGACCTGCACTGGCAAGGTAAAGATCCGGAAGCCGATAAGGAAGTGGTGCGCGAAACCGCTGAATCGCACATGGCGAAGATCGCGGCCATGCTCGCAGGCAATTGATCTGTCGATTCCAAGCACGCACGCGCCCATCTTCGCTATAGAACAAAGCTCGGTGCTTTCCCTGATACAAAAACGGCCCCGCCAAAGCGGGGCCGTTGGTTTACGCCATCAAGACTTGATGCTTACTTGGTGCTACCGAACTTGTAGTTCGCCTCCAGGTACATCGCACGACCGAACACGTTGTAGTTCGATGTGTCGTACGGCGTACTGGTGGTGCCGGGATAGCTGCGATCCAACGGCGGCATTTTGTTGAACACGTTGTTGACCATGAACGACAGTGCAAGGTCCTTGATCGGGTTGTAGGTCACGCTAAGGTTGTACAGCGTCCATGCTGGCAGCTTGCCGGTACCCGCATGGGCATAGTTGTCGTATTGCGTCGAGAGATAATTCGGCGTACGACCAAAGCGATTGGCGTAAGCCGTGACGCTCCACTGGTCCAGACTCCAGGTCAGCGAACCGTTCATCTTGGTCTTGAAGTCAGTGCTGTAGTACGGGTGACGCAACAAGTCGACCACTGGGTCGCCCGGGTACAACTGCTGGGTGTGCTTGAGCACATTGCTATACGACGTTGCAAAAGCCAGCTGACCGAACTGTCCAATATCCTGCACGTAGCTGAAGTTTGCCGTGATGGCATTCACCTGCTCGTTAGACACGTTGACCTTGGGCGTATAGATCGTCTGGATATCGCCCACCAGGCCCGGCGTGGTCGACGTATCGCGAACGATCTTGGCATACGCGTTTTGGCAGGTCGGCGAGTTCATGTCGAGTGTGCCAACCGAGCACAGGTATTCCGTCCTGGACAAGTTGTCCGCACTCTCGATGTTGACCTCGTTGCTGATACTCCAGTGCAGGTAGTCCACGCTCACCGACATCTTCGGAATCGGTGCCCAGACCACACCGTAGCTCCACACCTTGGCGGTAATCGGCTTCAAAGCGGTGTTACCCGATTGCTCACCGAAGTATTGCGCGTTGTTGTACGGCGCTTTGCAATTGGCGACGTTGTCAGGCCCAAAGCCCATACGGGCACAGTTGAGATAGTCGGGTACAAAACTGTAATAGCCGCTCTGGCCCTGATACTCGTCGGCCAGGGTCGGCGCCTTGAACGCGGTGCCGTACTTGCCACGCAGCAGCAGCGAATCGAACGGACGATATTCGATACCCAGGTTATAGGTGCCGTGGCTAACGTCCTTGCCGGATACGTTGTAGCTGTCATAGCGACCAGAAGCATCGAGCGTCAGCTGACTGAGCAGCGGCAACCGGATTTCCGTGGTAGCGGCATAGCGTGAACGATGACCGGCGCCCTGCACATCGGTCATACCCCAGACATCGCCATTAAGCAGACGCGCATCGGGCACATAAGACCAGCCTTGATTACCACCCTCAACGACCACCGCGAGACCAGCATCACCGCCCGGCAGTGCGAACAACGAGGCATTGGTTAGCTGACCACGCAGCATGTTGTCCCAGGTCTTAGCGTTGGTATTCGTGTATCCGGTGAAGCTGTCGAAATCCGACGGTGACATCGGCGAATAGAACGCCGCATAGTTCGGGGCGTAAATCGGATATGCGCCGTGCATGCCCAATTGCGGCCCCAGCACATGCTGTTCGAAGTAAGCATCGATGGGAGCAGCGAAGCGCTGAAAGTTACGCGACTGCAACTGATCATCCGAATGGGTGAACCCGAGGTCGTAATCCCAGTTCGACTGGCCAAACGTACCCTTACCACCCAAGGTCAGCATGTACGAATTCTCGTACTGCTTATTCATGATGTTCTTGTAGCCGCCCACGTCCTCCGGCGAGAACGCGCGCTGCAGGTTTACGTAGTCGCCCAAATTCTTATCGTAGATTTTGCCAAAGTCAGTCGCCGTACCCCACCAGGTATAGCTGGAGCCTGGTGAGTACTTCTGCTCTTCGTAGTTGTAGAGCAGGTCGCCATAAAGTTGCAGGTTATCGTTGACGTCAAACGTGGCGTGCGTGTACACGTTGGCCGTCTTATCGCTATTGGCGATCGTTTTGTAACCCGGGCTATACATCGAGCCGCAGTAGTAACCCGAATTTTTCCGGTACTGCTTGGCTTCGGTGCCACCGAACTGGCCAGAAACATTGGCGCAGTTGTTCGGGTCCTCGAAGAGATACCCCTTGCCGCTACCGCTGTTGACCAGATAGTCGCGACCCGCGACTGGGGCACTCGTGCCCTGGGTGAAATACTGCTTGGTCAGGTTCCGGTCAAATCCCCAGATCGGTTGCGTGCTCTCGAACTGCGCGCCAACCAGCACGTTGAATTTGCCAGCGCTGAAGCTATCGGCAGCGCTTACGCGACGATCGGCACCACCACCATCTTTGTGCCAGCCGTAGCGCACATCAACCGTGGGCGCATCGATGTGCTTCTTCAGCACGATGTTGATCACGCCCGCAATGGCGTCGGAGCCATACAGCGAAGACTGGCCACCCGGCAAGATGTCGATATGGTCGACCATATCCATCGGGATGCCGCTCAAGTTATTGAACGCATCACTGCCGTTGTACAGGCCTGGGAAGTTGCCCATCGGGCGGCCATCGATCAAGTACTTCACGAAGCCGACCGGCAAGCCGAACATGCTCAGTGTCTGCGCGCCCTGGGTGAACGATGCCGAGGTCTGTGCGCCCTGCACGCTGCCCGTGGCGAACGACGACTGCTGCAAAGCCTCAGCCACCGTCGTGAAGCCGCGCGCCTTCATGTCTTGCGCGGTGATGGTGATGGTGGGTGTCGCCGTTTCGATCTGCGTCTGCGGGATCAGCGAGCCGGTGACTGTGACCGTCTCCAGCTTCTTGGTGTTTTTCCCGTCGGCCTGCTGGCTCTGACTCGCATCTTGTGTGGCCGGTGCGTCCTGCTGCATGGACACAGAAGTATTGACCGGCGCATTTTCGGCATAGGCAACCGAACAACCGCACGCCAAGGCCACCAGAACGGCAGCCGTAAGCTTGGACTTCATCATTAAGTGTTTCCCCTAAATCGTAATGTCATGCAAGCGGCGCAATTTCCCAGGACCGCGCCACCGTGAAAGGCATGAATTTACGTCAAACGCAAATATCTATCCAATTAATCGTAAATTCATGCCATTTCCATGTGTAACATGCACAAAATCTTAACGCAACATGACTTTTGTCATGTGCAATCGTAATTTTCAGAGGGTGGCGGCGAGCGGCTAAACCGCAAGTTCCCGCTCAGAGAAGCTTTTCTGCTTCCAGTTCGCTCTTCAGGTAGGCGTAGTAAATCGGCGCGGCGATCAGGCCCGGCAGGCCAAAGGCAGCTTCCATCGCCAGCATGGCGATCAGCAACTCCCAAGCGCGTGCACGAATTTGTGTGCCGACAATGCGCGCATTGAGGAAGTACTCCAGCTTGTGGATCAGGATCAGGAAGCCCAGCGCGACCACGCCCACCCACAGTCATACTGACAACCCCGCAATGGTGATCGCGGTGTTGGAGATCAGATTGCCGATCACCGGCAACAGACCCACGATGAAGGTAATCACTACCAGCGTCTTGGCCAGCGGTGCGTGGATACCGCACAGCGGGAACACACCGAGCAAGAAAATTCCGGTGAGTGCCGTATTGATCAATGAGATCTTGATCTGCGCGAACACGATGTTGTGAAACGCATCGGCCAGTTGCTCGCAGCGTTGCCCCAGGGCCGCAGCCAGTGGCCCCACCTGATGTGCCGGCCGCGCGCGACTAAGCGCCACGATGGCCCCCAGCACCAACCCGATGATGATGTGCACAAGCGCACGTGCCGTCTCCTTGCCCACCAGCTGCAAGCTCACCGCGTGTTTGCGCGTCAGATCCAATGCCATGACGCGCAGCTCATCGACGCTATCCGGCAACCAGCCGACCAATGCCGTCGGCAATTGTTGCCGCGCCTTTTCCACCAGTGGCATCAATTGCTGCTGCCAAAGCAACTCAGGATTGCCAATCTCACTGCGGAAAAAACTGATCGCGCCGAGAATCAAAAGAATCAGTAGCCCAACCACCACCACGCCCAGCACCGCCACCACCAACACCCGTGCGCGATCGCTCGGAATGCGCCGCCCGAGCAACGGCGTGATCGAACGCACCAGCTCGTAGACCAGCAGCGCCGCCAGTAACGCCGGCAACAGGCGCAGCCATAAGGTCAGTAATAAGGCGATGCCGGCCAGTATGTAACTGGTCATCTGGATAGCGCGCGTAGATATACGCAGCGTAGGTTCGGTCGATGACATGTGCTGGATGGCTGGTGATGTGGACTGACCCAGTCTGTCAGCAGCCGATGACGGTCGCCACCCCTGGCCGCTTACCAGACTGTCCTCTACATATAGCTGTCGTAAACTTCAGCGATCCTGATTGTCCGCACTTTGCCTACCTAAGGTTGATCATGTCCAAGTCCTTGCCCGCACTTCTGGGCACCGTTCTCTTGCTCGCTGGCTGCGCATCCGCTCCCGCGGCACATCACGCCGAATCCAGCGCCGCCGCGCCGGCACCCGTTGTCGCACCAGCCCCTGCGGTCACCACGCCCGCTGACGACAATCTCAATGCGGTGGCCTGGTCGCAGACGGCCATCGAACACGACTTGATCTATCTGCAGACCTACCGCGACGCCGAATCAAAGCTGCTGACCGCACTGCACGACCCCAAGTGGGACGCGCTGCCGACGGACGATCGCGTGGCCCCGATCAAAGGGCTCAAACCCGCCGTCGTACTGGATATCGATGAAACCGTACTCGACAACTCGCCCTATCAGGCGCGCCTGATCAAGAGCGGCGGCGAGTTCAATGAGGCGGATTGGGCGGCATGGTGCAAAGAAGAAAACGCACGCGCGCTACCCGGCGCCGCCGCGTTCACGCAGTTCGCGGCGAAGCACGGTATCGCGGTGATCTACGTCTCCAATCGCGCCAAAGACCTGGACGCAGTGACACTCGACAACCTGCGCAAGGTAGGCATGCCAGTCTCCGGCCCTGAAGCCTTCCTCGGCCTTGGTACCTTTGTGCCGGATTGCGAGCAGGCAGGTACCGAGAAGAGTTGCCGCCGCCAGCTGATCAGCCGCAAATACCGCGTACTCATGCAGTTTGGCGATCAGCTTGGCGATTTCGTCAGCACCCCGGCCAACACCGACGCCGGCCGCACCCAGGCGCTTGCTCCCTATATGGCGTGGATCGGGGTACGCTGGTTCGTCTTGCCCAACCCCACCTACGGTGCTTGGGAGCCGGCCCTGTTCAATAATGACTGGACCGCACCGCGCGAGCAGCGTCGCCGCGACAAGATCGACGCACTGCGCTACAACTGATTGTTGATTCATATAAATCAGTAAGTTAGCAATACAAACATAAAGTATTGCCTTAACTTTGACGGACAAGTAATATCTGCTCCGCCAACACCTGCTGACCTCCAAATGCTGCAGGCAAGGCCATTTCCTTTCCGGCACTGCCGGCATGAACCCCGCGAGGCCCTAAGCCTGCGGGGTTTTCTTTTACCAGGTGCCGGCCAACGTTGAGCACGAGACCCTTGTCTCGCTGCCATTGCCGCCCTTAACCTGCCCGCCCGCTCATCGCGCCCGCCGGGCGCGCCATCCCGCCGGCGCCCTGCGCCCTCAACGCGAGATTCCCCATGCGCTTCCGCTCACTCCACCGCATCTTGTTGCCGCTCGTCGCCGTGCTAGCGCTGGCCGCCTGCCACCATCAGGAAGAGGCCGCACAGTCGGGTGGCAGCACGCCGGAAGAGGCCATGCAGCAGTCGGTCGCCTTGATCAAGGCGGGTGACTTCGCCGGCTTCTGGAAACACGCCTTGCCGCCAGCGGATTACGCCAACC
>JBARCX010000296.1:0-9587 GCA_049794535.1 Rhodanobacter sp. | reverse complement strand
TTCACTCGTACCCGAACGACTACATAGGCTGGATCTTCGTGGCCATGGGAGCTGCAATGGGCCTATCGCTTCTGGTTATGGCAAGGCATAAGCGATGAGCATCGCTATCATGCCTACTCCTTACAATTCGTCCAAGCGGACGCGCATACCACGCGCGACTTGGCTCAGACCTTAGGCATCAATGGGAAAGTCTTTGGTAGAAAATAACTACAGGGGACTGATCTTTTTCGCAGCCCTCATCTGGCTATTTGCGGGTAGCGAGATTTATCAGCGTGCCACCATTGAGCTAAACGGCCGAGTCGTCTCATCTCAAACAAGCTGCGTGCAACCTCATAACAACCGGTGCGCGACTACTTATATCGTTGAAGGCCATGATCAATCCCTGACTACTTATGTCGCTGGCCCGACAGATAAAGCCCTACCTCGTCAGCTTCCGGTTGGAACGACGATCATTAAGAGAAAATGGGCGCTCACCTACTCCATCGACGGGAAACACGTTAACGACTTTCCCATAGGCTTCTACGCGACCCTAATTGTCTTTGGCTTATGCTTGGTTGGATGGTGCTCCATGCTTAACAGGGGATCCTCTAACTAGTTGTTAAAGGAGGCGGTCGTCATGACGCTTAATTCAAGCGTTAGGCAAGTAGCGAATGGGGATTCTATGCTTGTAAACAAGCGCAACTTGCCAGTGATCGGCATCATGCTTTCCCTATGCCTCTTTGGGATGGCTACTGCCTACTATCCCGGCGGTACGCTCGACTCTGCAGATTTCGTCGGTTACAGCTGGAAGAAGCACTTCATCTCCACACTGTTTGCGACGAAGGCTTTGAATGGAGCGGACAATCCAGCCAGGTATTTCGCCGTTCCAGCGATGCTTATTTTCTGTACCAGCATGGCGGCTATGTTTTGGTACGTTTCGATACAGAGCCGGTCCATCGTATTGAGCAAAGCCATCAACATTGGTGGCATCGGAGCGATGGTGTATGCATTCCTCGCCGTCACTACGCCAATGCACGATCTGCTTGTGAGCGTGGCGCTGGTGTTTTTCTTGGCGGCACTGCTCGCGATGTTATCCATGCTTTATCGCGCGCGCAAAACAAAATTGTTGTTTGTCGGAACGGCCCTCCTTGCTTTGCTCGTAACCTGCGCAGTGATGTATTACGCGAACGTACTCTTTGGTCTTCTTCCGATTGCACAGAAGCTGGTCTTTGCGCTTGGAACCTACTGGCTCCTGGCACTGCATTTCTCGAAGTTCAGTCAGGATGAAACCGTCAGTGTCCAATAGTCTCATCGGACATGTGCACCGTGTGCGATCGATTCGCATAGCGCGATGCCTTTTGCTCACGGTTCGCGTAAAGCGTTAGGCCATTCGATGGAACTATCTCTTGAAGAATTCAGAGCCATTCAATGGCAGGGAAACCCATTCGAAGTCACCGAGCATGACTCCGTATGTATTAGCCTCCTCGTAAGTCAACTCAGGATCGAGAATAAGCCACCTCAAACAGTGCGCTTTACGTTCCCCCGGCCACGCTCAGAGTGGGCAATGCTATGGGACGCCAACACAAATCATTGGGCGGTGCACCCGGACCTTAGTGCGCCTATCGGACGCTTGATCGTCGAAGCATTTGCGAAGCCAAGTCACACACGTCTGATACTTAGCTTTGCTGGGAATCACACGCTAGGTTGGTCCCGATGGGGGTTCTCAGCCGAACGCATTCTGGTCGTCTACGATGCGTAGCGATTCGCTTCAACAGACTTATGGTGTTCTACTTGCCATGCGATCTCTGTTCTCTGGCTAGAAGGCCTGCTTTATTCATCACCCCATGGAGTAGCACATGACAAGGACGTATCCCCTCGCGCTAGCACTTACTTTCCTTATCGCGCTGATCCCTATCAGCAGCTTGCATGCCATAGAGCCTTTACGGATTGATGCATCGTCTGATGCGACCACCGAGGCAAGCTATGGCCGTATGACTCGTGAGCTAAGCCCGCAGGGTCAACAAGAGCTGGCTATTGCTGTGCTTAAGATCAATCTGGCCGGCGTTATGAGTGCTATGGAAGTGACAGCCAATCCAAACCTTCAGCACCCATCGGTTACTCGAATCAAGGACAAGATTGCCGGGATGTCAGCAGATGAGATTATTGATCTGGCGAATCGGGTGTCTACAGTTACCGTAAAAGTCGGCGTTCGTCAGTAAGTCCAGCGAGCTAGATGTCGATGTTCCGGCTGCGCTGAACTGTTTACAGCCAGCATATTGATGCGTGCGTATTGGCTAAATTGGCAGTGGCGTATGGTGATGCGCAGTACTTACATCGGAACGACTACGCACTCGCGCTCTTATCCGCCTGTTTGCGTAGCAATGCGGTAAGTAGCGCACGTAGTGCTGCCGGTTTCACTGGTTTGTGCAGCAACGGATAACCGAGCACGCGCGCACGCTGTTTCAATTCACTGCTGCCGTCTGCCGTGATCATGGCGGCAGGTGGTAGCTGCGGAAAGAATCCGCGCAGCTGTTGCAATGCCTGCAGGCCATCGACGTCGTCGGTGAGGTGATAGTCGGCGAGGATCAGATCGATCGGGCCACGCTGCAATTCGGCTTTCGCCTGTTCCACATCCAGCGCTGTGCGGCAATCGACACCCCAGCGTTGCAGGAGTGCACGCATGCCGTCGAGGATGGCGGCATCGTCGTCGAGACATAACACGGTGAGCGGTAGTTGTTCGTGTGATCCGCTGCTTTGTACGGCGCGCATCGGCCGCGGTTCGGCCACTGCACGCGGTGCGGTGACGGCGAAACAACTGCCGTGATATTCACGCGAATGCAGACTGAGTCGGTGATCGAGGATGTTGGCGATGCGCTCGCAAATCGACAGGCCCAGGCCGAGACCTTTCTCGCCCCACGGTGAAGGCCGATCCAGTCGCTGGAACTCGCCGAAGATGCGCGCCTGTTGCTCGGCGGCGATGCCCGGGCCGGTATCCCATACTTCGATGCGTACATGCGTGCCATCGCGACGCGCACCGAGTAATAGGCCACCGGCGCGGGTGTAGCGCAAGGCATTGGATAGGAAGTTCTGCAGGATGCGTCGCAGTAATTGCGGATCGCTGCGTACGCCGAGCTTGGTTGGCACTACACGCAAACAAAGGCCGCGTTGCTCGGCAACGACGGCGAATTGCGCGCGCAGTGAATCGAATAGATCGGCCAGCGCGAATTGCGTGATATCGGGCCGGTAGCTGCCGGTATCGAGGCGCGACGTATCGAGTAGTGCATCGAGTAGATCTTCAGCAGCGCGGAACGAGGCATCGATACGCTCGGCAAGTTGACCCGCTTCGGCATCCAACCCGGGGTGCTGTCGCAATGCAGAGGTGAACAGCCTTGCCGCATTGAGTGGTTGCAGCAGATCGTGACTGGCGGCAGCGAGGAAGCGCGTTTTTGAGACGTTGGCTGCCTCGGCGGTGCGTCGTGCTTGTGCCGTGGCCGCCAATGCTTCGCTGAGTTCGGCGGTGCGTTGATCGACGCGTTGTTCGAGCGTTTCGTTGGCTTCGATCAACGCGCGCTCGGCGTGTTTGTAGGCGGTGACATCGGAGTAGGTGGTGACGTAGCCACCGCCGGGCAGCGCACGACCGCGCATTTCGATGGTGCTTCCATCCGGGCGGATGCGCTGGAAGAGATGTGCAGAACCGGCACGCATATGGCCGATGCGCTTGGCAACATGCGCTTCGACTTCACCGGGCCCGCATTCGCCATGCTCGGCGTTCCAACGGATCAGATCGGCGACGGGTACGCCGACGTAAACCATGCCATCCGGATAGCCAAATAACTCCAGGTAACGGCGGTTCCAGGCGACCAGGCGCATTTGCGCATCGATCACGCTGATGCCCTGCGATACGTTTTCGAGCGTGGTGGAAAGCAGTTCACGGTTGAAGCGCAATTCCTGCGAAGCCTCATCCATCAAGGCCATGGCTTCGGCAATATCGAGGCCTGAGCCGGACAGCATGCCCATCAGGATGCGGCGTGCACTGGCGGCACCCACGGCACCGGCGAGCAGGCGTTCGGTGTGTTGGATCAATGCGCGGTCGGCCGCTTCACTGGGTTGCAGCGGCTTGCCACGTCGCTGGCTGTAGTCATCAAATGCGCGCTGTGTGCTGCGCTCGCCGACGATGCGTTCGGCGATGGTGTGCAGATCGGCCACGGATACGCGGCCGCGCCAGTCGCCCATTCCCTGTGTATTGGCTGCGAATGGATCGATGAACATCGCTGCATGTATGCGCTCTTCCAGGCTCGGCCGCCAACGCAGCGAGACGAACACCAGGCAGCCGATGTTGACCAGCAGCGACCAGAACGTGCTGTGCATCACCGGGTCCCAGCCACTGAGGTGAAACAGCGCCTGCGGGCGTAACCAGCTGATGCCCCATGGCCCTTCCGACAACCACTGGCCAGAGCGGCTTACAGCGGGGAGAAGCAGGGTGTAGATCCACACGGCGAAGCCACTGGACAGGCCGATCATCACGCCGCGCCTGCTTGCACCACGCCAGTACAACGCGGCAACGATGGCTGGTGCGAATTGCGCCACGGCGGCAAATGCGAGCAGACCCGTTGCCGCGAGATTCTGCACATCGGCAGCTATGCGGTAGTACGCATAGGCCATCAACGCCAGCAATACGATGGCCACTCTGCGCACGCGCAACACCAGCTGCGATAGATCGCTGCGCTGTTCCAGCCGTAACCAATGCATGCGCAGCAATGCCGGCATGACAAGGTCGTTGCTGATCATCGTCGACAGCGCAACGGCGGCTACGATAACCATGCCGGTAGCGGCGGAAAACCCGCCGATAAACGCCAGTACCGCTATGCCATGGTCGCCATGAGCCAGCGGCAGATTGAGCAGCCATGCATCCGCTGAGCCATCGCGAACCAGCGGCAGATGCATGCCTGCCGCGACGATGGGTAACACCGCGAGGCTGATGACCACCATGTACAACGGGAAGGTCCAGCGGGCACGCGAGAGGTCATGTGGATCTTCGCATTCCACTACGCCCACCTGGAATTGCCGTGGTAGGCAGAACATTGCCAGGAAGGCGAGCAGGGTTTGTGCGAAGAAACCTGGTGATGTGCCATTGGCGGCGTAGTGGATTGGCAACTGTAATGTTGCGGCCAACCCTGGCCCTTTCCATAACGCATAACCGGCCAATACGACGAAGACTAATAACTTGATGAGCGATTCCAACGCAATGGCCAGCATCAGGCCGTGGTGGTGTTCGCTAGCATCGATGCTGCGCGTACCGAACAGAATGGCGAATCCCGCCAGCAATAACGCGCACCATAGCGCGGTGTCGGTAGACAACATCTTCGTCGACATCAGCAATGGCGCGTCCATCGCACTGCCGTCGAGCACGCTGAACGACATCGCCACAGCCTTGAACTGCAGTGCGATGTACGGCACCACGGCGGTGACTGCGATGATCGCCACCAACGCGGCAAGCCCGTGTGATTTGCCGAATCGCGCGCCGATGAAATCCGCAATCGAGGTGATGTTGCGCTGCCCGGCTACACGTACCAAACGTTGCAGCAAGCCGTAACCGAAGACGAACAGCAGTATCGGACCCAGGTAGATCGGCAGGTAGCTAAAACCATCTCGCGCTGCGGTGCCTACGGCACCGTAAAACGTCCACGACGAGCAATACACGGCCAATGCCAGTGCGTACACGATCGGTCGCAGACGCGGTTGACGGGGATACAACGGCCGGCGATCACCCACCCACGCCACCACGAATAGTAGCCCTACATAGAGCAGCGAGACGAGCAGCAGTAGCCAGCCGGCGATCACGCGAATGTTCTCCCGTAGCGGTGTTCCGCATCCCGGCGGCTTGTGCATAACACTACTCGTCCGGCAGCATGCACACATGCAGACAACGGACGGCCAGACTCCTGCGAAAGTAGCAGAGCACCTGCGCGATGACGAGATTCACGTGTGGCGCTTTAGCTACAAGCGCGAGCAGGGGCGGGCGCCCTTGCTTAACCTGCTTGGGGCATACCTGGGCCTGCCAGCAGAGCACATCGTACTGGTCGATGGCGAACACGGTCGGCCGGCATTGGCCTCAACGCATGAGGTTCTGGCATTCAATTGGTCGCACAGTGGCGACCAGGCTGTACTGGCCATCGCTCGTGGCGTGGTGCCGGGCATTGATCTTGAGTGGTTACGTGCACGTCCGCGCGCGATCGAAATTGCAGAGCGTTTCTTTTGCACCGAAGAAGCGACGGCGTTGGCCGCGCTTGAGCCAGCACAACGCGATGCGGCGTTCCTCGAGCTGTGGACGGCCAAGGAAGCGGTTCTCAAGGCTCTCGGCCGTGGCCTGGCATTTGGACTGCAGCGCTTACGGTTTTCCGTGCCTCCAGCAGAGCCTCATCTACTCTGGCTGGATGGCGACGATGTCGCTCAATGGCAGGTGCATCGCCTCTCCTTTGATGCTGGGCATGTTGCAACGCTGGCATGGCGCGGCGCACCGCAACAAATCCGCTACTGGACACTTGTCGCCGAGGATTGAACGGCGCACTGTGAACGGCCCACGTAACATGCCATCTGTTAACTGCCATGACCCTGCTTAGCGTCAATCTCAACAAGATCGCTGTATTACGCAATTCCCGCGGTGGCGATGAACCGGATATCACCCGCGCTGCACAAACTTGTATCGAGGCCGGTTGTGGCGGTATCACCGTGCATCCACGACCCGATTTGCGCCATGTACGCCCTAACGATGTGCGCGCACTCGCCGCCATGCTGCGTGGTCGTGTGGAATACAACATTGAGGGAAATCCGTTTGCTGCTGCACGCGGCGACTATCCTGGTTTGATCGCATTGGCGCGTGAAGTTCGCCCTACACAGGTAACCCTGGTACCTGATGGTGATGGCCAAATCACATCCGATCATGGTTTCGACTTGCAACGGGATAGTGAACGTTTGCGCCCATTAGTCGCCGAACTGCGTGAACTGGGTTGCCGGGTGAGTCTGTTTGTGGATGCCGATAGCAACGGCTTCGAGCACGCTGTCGCTATGGGTGTACAACGCATCGAGATCTATACCGGGCCCTACGCGGAGGCTTTTTCTGCAGGTAATGCCGGGGAGCAACTCACCTTATGTGCGGATACCGCGCGCCGTGCGCAGCAGGCGGGATTAGCCGTAAATGCGGGGCACGATTTGAGTCAAGCCAACTTGGGAACATTCCGGGTGGCCATCCCTGGTCTGGCTGAGGTGTCGATTGGGCACGCATTAATCGGCGAAGCGTTATACGAGGGATTGTCGACTACCGTGCGCAAATATCTACAGATCTTGCGTTGACCCTGCTGGACGTTTAGACGTCCATATTGCGCATCACTTTTGATCCATTGCCTTTTGAAGTGTCATTCAACTAGTGGCAGGCACAAACAGAAACCCCCGCACTAGGCGGGGGTTCTGTGGGTAACGCTATGAACAGACCGTTTTGAAACAGACCGCTATCTATCAGTTGCCGCTTTCGGCGCTGTCGGTAAAGCCGATCTTGGTCAAGTTGTAGCTCTTGGCATCAGCCAATACGCGGGCCACATATTCATAAGCCACGCTGTCAGATGCATCGATCTGGATTTCCGGCTGCTTAGCCGCATCGCTCTGGCTACCGATCACCGCGAGCTGGGCTTTGAGGCCAAGCTCATCGACCGGGGTGTCATTCCAGTAAAACGCACCGGACGCGTCGATCTTCAGACGCACGGGTTCCGGCGGATTATCTGGTTGCACCACGTTCGGGTTCGGCTGCGGCAGATCGATCTTGATTTTGTGGGTCAGGATCGGTGCCGTGATCATGAAGATGATCAGAAGAACCAACATCACGTCGACGAGCGGCGTCACGTTGATTTCAGCCATCGGCCCTTTACCACCACCTGTGCTCATGGACATGGTGTTTACTCCTTGCCCGTGGTCATGAAGCCGACATGGACCATGCCTGCATCCTTGGCATTGCCGAGGACCTTACGCACGATCTTGTACTCGGTGTCCTTGGCTGCGCGGATCTGCAACTCCGGCTGTGGCGACTTGTTAGCCGCCACTGCGAAAGCTGCCTTGAGCTCGGCCTCGGTCACTTCGGCGTCGTTGAGGTACATGGTGCCATCGTCTTTAACGGCGAGATCCATCGGTTCCACGTGCTCTGTGTCCGTGGTCTTAGGATTCGCCGTGGGCAGCGTCACCGTGATCCGGTGCGACATCAGCGGCGCCGTAATCATGAAGATGATCAGCAGAACCAGCATCACGTCGACCAGCGGCGTGACGTTGATCTCTGACATCGGGCCGCCGGAACTGCCCCCGGTACTCATCGACATGGGTCAATCCCTCACTTGTTGCCCGGCGCAGCGCCTTCGACGCGAGCGCCGGTGGCGAAGAAGTCGTGCAGGTCATGCGCGAACTCGTCAAAGCGGGCGTAGGTCAGGCGGTTCGAACGGGTGTAGAAGTTGTACGCGAACACGGCCGGGATTGCGGTGAACAGACCGAAAGCGGTCATGATCAGAGCTTCACCCACCGGGCCAGCCACGGCTTCCATCGACGCGTTACCAGCAGCAGCAATGCCGATCAACGCGTTGTAGATGCCCCACACGGTACCGAGCAGACCGACGAACGGCGCTGCAGAGCCAACCGTAGCAAGCAGGGTCATACCACCTTCCAGACGCAGGCTCTCACGATCCACGGCCTGACGCAGGGCGCGATCGATGAATTCCGAACGGCTCAGCGACTCAGCCAGACGACCGGCGCCGGACGAAGCCTGCTGGTGATGCGCAACAGCCGAAGCGGCATCGAGTGCGATCTTCGAGAATGGTTCGCCGCGGGGCTGAGCTTCCAGCTCACGGATAGCGTCCTGCGTGGAACTGTTGTTCCAGAAACCGTTGATGACCTTGTCGGCGCGGCTGCGGACCATCGAGTTGCGGATCGCATTGGCAACGATGAAGTACCACGAGGATACGGACATCACCACCAGCACGACGAGGACGGTCCAACCAAGGAAATCGAGGTTGTGGACGAGGTCACCAAAACCCATGTGCTTCATGGCTTCGGCGTTGGCGTTGCCACCCAGAGCCTGGGCGGCATCGGACGGAGCAGAGGTCTGTTGGAACATAAACGCTACCCTTGGGAAGTCAAGCGTGAACTGTAACTGTAATGGGAATTACAGCTGATTGAGAGAGAAGTTGACAGGAACGCGAGCGTAGCCTTCAACCTTTTTACCGTTCTTTGTTTCTGCATTGAAACGCCACCGGCGAACAGCATCCATGGCCGCACGATCCAGCTCGCGGTAACCGCTGGACTGTTCCACCTTGACGTCCTTAACCGAGCCGTCAATGGCCACCAACACCAGCAACGTAACCGTGCCTTCATGACGCTGGCGCAATGCCTGCGGCGGATAGCTTGGCTTGATCTGATTGTTGTAACTCAGATCCTGGCTGGCGGTGATGTCCTGCGGTGGAGCAGGCGGCGCAGGCGGAGCCGGCGGCTGTGCTGCCACTGCATTGTTCGACGCCTCCTCGACTGCCGGCGGCGGCGCCGGAGGCGGCGGCTGCGGCGGCGGGATCACCTGCTTG
>JBARCX010000295.1:0-7581 GCA_049794535.1 Rhodanobacter sp. | reverse complement strand
AAGGCCGGGGCGTTTTGTTGTTATAAGCCAATCAATTCGCTGGATTAGCGCTTATCGGATGCCATGTAGTTACGTACGTCGGCACCGGTGTAGATCTGGCGCGGACGACCGATACGCGCCCCTGGGGTCTCGTGCTGCTCGATCCAATGCGCGATCCAGCCAGCGGTACGCGCGATGGCGAACATGACGGTGAACATTTCGGTCGGAATACCCAACGCCTTGTAGATGATGCCGGAGTAGAAATCGACGTTCGGGTACAGCTTACGCTCGACGAAGTACTCGTCCTTCAACGCCGCCTCTTCCAATTTCATGGCCACATCGAGCAACGGGTCATTGACGCCCAGCTCAGCCAGCACCTTATGGCACATCTCACGGATGATCTTCGCGCGCGGATCGAAGTTCTTATACACGCGATGGCCGAAGCCCATCAGGCGGAAGCTGTCGTTCTTGTCCTTGGCACGCTTGACGGCCGTCTCGACGTTATCCGCCGTGCCGATCTCCTTCAGCTGCTTAAGGACGGCCTCATTCGCACCACCATGAGCCGGGCCCCACAACGCGGTGATGCCGGCAGCAATCGACGCATACGGGTTGGCACCAGTGGAACCCACCAAACGCACCGTCGAGGTGGAAGCATTCTGCTCGTGGTCGGCATGCAGGATAAACAGCAGGTCCAGCGCCTTGGCAGCCACCGGACTCATCTCCAACGGCTCGCTGGGCACTTCGAACATCATGTGCAGGAAGCGGTCAACGTACTCGAGATTGTTGCGCGGATAACGCAACGGCCAGCCGATCGAGTAGCGATAACAGGCAGCCGCGATCGTCGGCATCTTGGCGATCAGGCGGATCGCGGCGAGCTTGCGGTCTTCCGGATTCTCGACGTCCAGATCGTCGTGATAGAACGCCGACAGGGAGGCAACCGAAGCGGCCAGCATGGCCATCGGATGCGCGTCGTGATGGAAGCCCTGAAAAAAGTTCTTCTGCGACTCATGCATCATCGTGTGATGCGTAATGTCGTTCTCGAAGCCTGAAAATTGGGTCTTGTTTGGCAGCTCGCCATTGAGCAGCAGATAGGCCACCTCAAGGAAGCTGGACTTTTCAGCCAGCTGCTCGATCGGGTAGCCGCGATACAACAGCACGCCCTCATCACCGTCGATGTAGGTAATCGCGCTCTTGGTGCTCGCTGTGCTGCCGTAGCCCGGATCGTAGGTGAAATGGCCGGTGTCCTTGTACAACGTGCCAATGTCGATGCACGCCGGGCCGAGAGTACCGCTCAGCAGAGGCAGCTCACTGCTGCGCTGGCTCGATTCATCCACCAACTTGACGATCTTGGAATCGGACACGGAAACCTCCTTACACATGGGTCACTACCGGCAGCAACCGCATGGCGGCGTCGGCCGGCGAGGGAATGACTGGCATCGCGCCGGGGGAGCATCGATGCGACGGCCCCGACAAGCTCGAGGCATTCCCACATTATCGCACATCACCTAGCCAGCATCCGCTGGCGGATGGTCGAATTGCCCTACGAAAAGCGGCCACAAAAAAGACGCGGGGCAAGCTCACACTTACCCCGCGTCCATGTTTTATGCGTTGAAGACTGGCCGGCGATGCCGGCGCAGATTACTTCTGCGCGTAGCGGCGGCGGAACTTGTCGACGCGGCCACCGACGTCAAGCGTCTTCTGCTTGCCGGTGTAGAACGGATGCGAATGGCTGGAGATATCCACTTTGATCAGCGGGTACTCATTGCCATCTTCCCACTTGACGGTGTCCTTGGCGGAAATCGTCGAACGCGTCAGAAACGCGAAGTCGGACGACAGGTCCTGGAACACCACCGGGCGGTAATTCGGATGGATATCGGGCTTCATGACGGACTCAAAGCGGTGGGTGAAAAGAGCGGCATTTTACAAACCGTTCAATACATTAGTCAACCCGCCCTGCAGCTGGGGCTTTTCGGGCGCGTAATTATAAGGCCCTGCATCCCATCCACGAGCACAGTCGAGGCATCAACCGACTCCCAGCGCTCGTCGCACCATCGCCGCAAACCGGGCCTGATCCACCTCAAGCACGATCCGCGCATTGGCGCGCTGCCCCAGCCGCCCGGCCCAATCCACTACCGTGGCGCCACGCGTCAGGCGTCCATCGAGCTCAACGGCGACATGCCGGGTCTCACTGCGGATGACGATGCTGGGATCGATCGCCACCGCCATGGCCAGGGCATCCGCGGCGATCACGCCACTCCGATCATGCTTGGCGTTGAACGCACGTGCGGTACGGAACACTTGACCGAAGAATGTTGCCCGATGATCGCCAGCGTCGAGCCAGCTATCGAACTCGGCGTCGTCGAACGCATGCCGCAGCGTAGCCTCCCAATCGACCAGCTCGAAGTCAGGAAACGACTCAAATACCACGTGCGCCGCTTCCGGATCGAAGCCAACATTGAATTCAGCGGGAATCTTGCCGGTATTGCCGTGACCAGTCACCGCACCACCCATCACGACCAATCGCTTGACCCGCTGCGGCAACGTGGGATCCAACCGTAACGCCAACGCGAGATTCGTCAGCGGCGCCAACGCCACTAAAGTCAGCTCTCCGGGATGCTCGCGCGTCAGGCGCAATAACGCCAACGCCGCCGACTCATCAGAAGTAGTCGCCTTGGGCTCCGGGAATCCCACGTCGCCAAAACCATCTTCGCCGTGCACGAACGCAGCGTCCTCTTCCGGCGCACGCACCAGTGGCGTGGGACACCCAGCGAACACGGGCATCGATGCGCCGAGGATATCCACCAGCGTGCGCGCATTGCGTGTCGTATGCGCCAACCCGACATTGCCCGCTGCGATGCTGAGGCCGATGACATCGGCGTGTGCATGCGCCATCAGGATAGCCAGCGCATCGTCTACGCCAGGGTCAGTGTCGATCAGCAGCAATGGCTTGCTCATAGGGGCGCGTTCGTCATGGGTCAACGGATTAGCTTAAAACGTGACGACCTCAAAAACGAGGCTCGATTGAGGCCTCAATCACGCATGCACGTAACGCGCCGCACCGCCTATCCAACGTTCGATCAATTGCTCGGCACGTTTGGGGTGTCGCGCGAGCATCCGCTCGCCCACGGACTGCACTGCCGGCAATAAATCCGCATCACGTGACAAATCCGCAATGCGCAGCGAAAGCTGACCCGTCTGACGCGTACCCAGCACCTCACCGGGACCACGCAATTCCAGATCCTTCTCAGCGATCTGGAAGCCATCGTTTGTCTCGCGCATGACTTGCAGCCGCTCACGTGCTAACTGACCCAACGGTGGCTGGTACAACAGCACACAGTTAGAGGCGATCGCGCCGCGCCCTACCCGGCCGCGCAACTGATGCAACTGAGCCAGGCCCAGACGCTCGCTGTTTTCGATCACCATCAAACTGGCATTGGGTACATCCACGCCCACCTCGATCACCGTGGTAGCCACCAGTACGGCCAGCTCTCCCGCTTTGAATGCATCCATCACCGCCTGCTTCTCTTTCGGCTTCATGCGACCGTGAATCAAGCCAACACGCACCCCCACCAAAGCCGTAGAAAGTTCTGCATGCGCGACTTCGGCCGCCTGCGCCAACAATTGCTCGGACTCCTCGATCAGCGTGCATACCCAGTAGACCTGCCGACCGTCCTGGCAAGCCGCATGAATCCTTTCGATCACTTCGGCGCGGCGTGCATTCGATACGGCCACGGTCTGTACCGGTGTACGTCCGGGTGGCAATTCATCGATGGATGAGACATCCAGATCAGCATAGGCACTCATCGCCAACGTGCGTGGAATGGGCGTGGCCGTGAGCACCAACTGATGCGGCACCTGCTCACCCTCCAGCCCTTTGTCGCGTAATGAAAGTCGTTGCTGCACGCCAAAGCGATGCTGCTCATCGACAATCACCAGCCCAAGTCGCGCAAACACCACACCCTCCTGCATGAGCGCATGCGTACCGATCACTACGGGCGCACCGTCCGCCACGCGCTGCAACACCTGCTTGCGCGCCTTGCCCTGAACCTTACCGGCCAGCCATTCGACCGTGATGCCGAGCGGATCAAGCCAATGGCGAAAGTTGCGGAGGTGTTGTTCGGCCAGCAGTTCGGTTGGCGCCATCAAAGCGACCTGCTGACCGGCCTCCAACGCCGCCAGCGCAGCCAATGCGGCAACCACTGTTTTGCCACTGCCCACATCGCCCTGCACCAGACGAAGCATTGGCTTCGGCTGGTGCAAATCAGTCGCGACTTCCTGTGCCACCCGCTGCTGCGCAGTCGTCAGTTGGAATGGCAGTGCGCCAAGCAAACGCTGGCGCAATACGCCATCACCACCCAATGGCGGCGCCTGCCGATGACGCACAGCGGCCCGCAGTCGTTTCAGACTCAGATGCTGGGTCAGTAGTTCTTCGAATGCCAACCGTTGTTGCGTTGGATGCCGGCCAAGCGTGAGCTGGCTCAACGGTGCATCCGGTGGCGGCCGATGCACATAAAGCAACGCCTCACGTAACGACGTGAGGCCGTGCTCGGCGCACAACTCCGGCGGAATTAATTCCAACTGGGGATCAGGTGGCAACAACGCCAAGGCCTTGGCGATCACGCCAGCCAGCCGCTTCTGGCCTAGCCCCTCGGTAGTGGGATAAACCGGATTGAGCTGCTCATCGACCGTTACCGCAGCGTCGTCAGCCAACCGCTGGTACTGCGGGTGCACCATTTCCAAACCGTGCGCACCGAAACGTACTTCGCCATAGCACAGCAGGCGTGTACCCACTCGCATCTGCTCAGCCTGCTCACGTCGAAAGTGGAAGAAGCGCAGCAGCAACGTCTGGTGCGAATCGTCACCAATCGCCACTTTCAATTGTGGTCGATAGCGAAAACCACGATCCACTGCTTCGACCACACCCACGACCTGCGCACGATCCCCTGGACGCAGATCGGCGATCGCACTAATGCGCGTCTTGTCTTCATAGCGCAGCGGCAGGTGAAACCACAGATCCTGCACGCGCACCAACCCAAGCTTGGCGAGTGTCGCGGCCAGTGCCGGACCCACGCCCGACAGAGCGGACACCGGCGTGAGGCCTGGCTCGGCAGAAGCGACAACAGCATGGACAGTGCGGACAACCATCGGTCAAGCCTAGCCGACTCAGTCACGCGAACGCAGCCGAAATATCTGCGCTCGTTGTCAGTGTCGGCCGCAGCCTGTAGTCAGTCCAATACCATCACGGCATCGACTTCGACCTGCGCGCCCTTGGGCAGCCCGGACACTTCGATGGTAGAACGTGCCGGATATGGCTGCTGGAAATAGTCGGCCATCACGGCATTCACCGCGGCGAAGTTGGCCAGGTCGGTTACGTAAATGCCTACGCGTACGATCTGCGCCAATGAACCACCAGCGGCATGCGCCACTGCACTGAGGTTGTCGAATACACGGCGCGTCTGTGCACTGATATCACCCTCGACCAATACACCCGAGGCGGGATCCAGCGGAATCTGGCCGGAGAAATACACCGTATTGCCAGCGCGTACAGCCTGCGAATAGGGGCCGATCGCGGCCGGTGCCTGTTCGGTGGCGATGATGCTGCGGGACATAAGAGAAACCTCTGCGCAATGGATACAGCAGAGTGTATCGACTGATCGCGCCGCTTACAGCCAAGGGTGTTTACGAGGGCAAGAACACTTACAAGGGATAGCGGTACGCGCCACTCACCACACCAGTGCGGCGCACACGGCGAATCACATCGGCCAGATGCTTGCGGCTCTTCACTTCAATGGTGAACAGCAAGGTAGCCGCAGAGAGATCGCGCTCGGCGTACTCCACGTTCTCGATATTGGAATCAGCTGCCGCGATGGCTGCGGCAATCGTGGCCAACACACCAGGGCGATTCAACACCTCGATGCGCAACTCGGCGCGATAGTCACCCTGCACATCGCGATCCCATTCGATCGCGACACAGCGCTCGGGCGACTTGCTCAACTCGGTCACATTCGGGCATTCGGTGCGATGCACCACGATGCCCTTACCCGACGAGAGATAACCAACAATCGCGTCGCCCGGTAGCGGGTGACAGCAATTGGCGAAGCTCAGCACACCGCGTTCCGCGCCCGTAATGCGGATATTTTCGGCCACATGCGGCGAAGCAGGCACGCTACCGCGCGAGCGTTTGCCGTGCGCCCCCACTAGCTGGGCAGCCACCTGATCTGGCATACGGTTGCCCAACGCAATGTCGGAGAGCAACTCTTCCAGACGCTTCAGCTTGGATTCGTGCAGGAGACGCTCCAGCGCTGCGGGCGGCACCGCATCCAGACTGCTACCTAGCGCATCCAGCGCGCGATCGAGCATGCGATGACCAAAGTCCACCGCATCCTCATGCTGCAGATGCTTGAGATATTGCCGAATCGCCGTACGCGCCTTACCCGTGACCACAAACTCCAGCCATGCCGGGTTTGGCAGCGCCGACGGCGCAGTGATGATCTCCACCAGCTGCCCCGATTCCAGACGCGCACGCAACGGCAATAGCTTCTTGTCCACACGTGCAGCCACCGCGTGGTCGCCCACATCGGTATGCACGGCATAAGCAAAGTCGAGGGCGGTGGCATTACGCGGCAACGAGAGAATGTCGCCACGCGGGGTGAACAGATAGACCTCATCCGGAAACAGGTCGATCTTGACGTTCTCGATAAACTCGGTTGACGAGGTCGTGTTGACCTGACTGTCGGCCAATGCGGACAACCACTCGCGCGCGCGCACTTGCGCACTGTTGGCAGGGCCGCTGTCGGTCTTGTACGCCCAGTGTGCCGCTACACCGCGCTCAGCGACCGAATCCATTTCGACTGTGCGGAGCTGCACCTCGATCGGCGCGCCGAACGGCCCCAGCAGCACCGTGTGCAGTGACTGGTAGCCATTCGCCTTCGGGATCGCAATGAAGTCCTTGAAACGGCGATCGACCGGCTTATACAGCGAATGCACCAACCCTAAGCCCATGTAGCAGCTCATCGCGTTATCAACCACCACGCGAAAACCATACACGTCCATCAACTGGGCAAAGCTCTTATGCTCGTGAAGCATCTTCGAATAGATGCTCCAAGGTGACTTGATGCGCCCAACCACTCGCGCATGCAGATGATCCGCCGCCAATCGCGTGGTCAACGCAGTCTCGATCTTGCCCATCGCCTCACGACGATTACCCAACGCAGCGCGAATACGCTCGCTAATAACTCGGTAGCGATCGGGATACAGCGCGCGAAAGCCGAGATCCTGCAGCTCGGCCTTGATTTTGTTCATACCCAGGCGCTGCGCGATGGGCGCATAGATCTCCAGCGTCTCGCGCGCGATACGGCGGCGTGAAGGCGCATCTTTGGCACCCAAGGTACGCATGTTGTGCAGGCGATCAGACAGCTTGATCAGGATCACGCGCAGGTCGCGCGCCATCGCGAGGAGCATCTTGCGGAAACTTTCCGCATCCGCCTCCTGACGGCTACTGAAGCTCATCTTATCCAGCTTGGTAACACCATCGACCAGCTCGGCCACGGTTTCACCGAACTCAGCGGCCAGCGCTTCGCGGCTGAGCGCGGTGTCTTCGAG
>JBARCX010000294.1:0-19966 GCA_049794535.1 Rhodanobacter sp. | reverse complement strand
CTGCGGTTGTGCCGGCTGGTGCAGGCGGTGGCGCGGCGGTCGTCGTATCTTGCTTTGCTGGAAGAGCAGCCAGCTGCGCGCAAGCGTCTGGTGAGGCTGTTCGCCGAAAGTGCCTTTCTCGCCGAGCGGGTGATTGCGCAGCCGTTGTTGCTGGATGATGTGCTCGATCCACGGATTGACCAACTGCCGCTGAAGCGCGTCGATATCAATGCTGAGATCGCACGCGTGCTGGCGACGTTGGACGAGCGCGAGGCCGAAGCAGAGCTGGATCGCATCAACGAGTTCAAGGCATCCATCGCGTTCCGCCTGGGGCTGGCTTTCAACGATGGCCGCGCCGACGCGGTATCCACCGCGCGCCGACTTGCCGTGCTGGCGGAATCGGTGGTGATCGCGGTGACTGCATTGGCCGAGCGTGAGTTGATCGCGCAACACGGTCGCCTACCCGGCGAGGGTTCGGGATTCTCGGTGCTTGGCTACGGTAGCTTGGGTGGCGAGGAATTGGGTTTTGCTTCGGACCTCGATCTGGTATTCGTCTACGACAGCAAGCGTGCGCATGCGATGAGTGATGGTGCGCGACCGATCGAAGGTTCGCGCTGGTATCAACGCCTGGCTCAGCGCGTGATGAACTGGCTCACCGTGCAGACCCGCGCCGGGCGTTTGTACGAAGTGGATACGCGGCTGCGGCCGGATGGCTCCAAGGGTTTGCTGGTCAGCAGTCTGGATGCCTTCGTGGCCTATCAGCAGAGCCGAGCGTGGACGTGGGAGCACCAGGCTTTGTTGCGTGCGCGGCCGGTGGCTGGCGATGCCGCACTCAACGTGGCGTTGGCGGATGTACGCCGCGAAATTCTTGCCGTGCCGCGCGAATCGTCTGCGGTACTCGTGGAAGTGAGCAATATGCGTCAGCGTTGGCGTGCAGAGCGTGATCGCTCGAGCGTCACCCAGCTCGATCTCAAGCAAGGGCACGGTGGACTGCTCGATATCGAGTTCGCGCTGCAAGGGCTGGTACTTGCACATGCCGAGCACTATCCGGCTCTGCTCGGTGTTACCGCCAATGCGGCGTTGATCGACGCTTGCCACGTAGCGGGCCTGCTGGATGTCGAACAGGCTCGGGTGCTCACGCATGCCCATGCGGAGCTGTTGCAGCGCGCACTGACTTGCACACTCGATCTGCGTTCGCGTATTTCGCCACGTGATGATGCGTTGAAGCAGTTGTGTGCTGAGGTACAGGCGATTACCCGGGCACTCGGTTTCGCGTTCTGAGCAGGGGGCTAACGTGTGGCTATTCGCTGACGCAGTGCGTCGGCGATGCCTGCGGTCTCGCGTAGCGGTGCCTGGCGTTGCAGCGACGTGGGCGCGTTGAGGTCATGTAGCAAGCCGGCTTTGCGTAGCGCTTGATGAAAGCGTTCCAGCTTGGCGGGTAGTGGTGTCGTGACGAAGGTCTGCACCGGGCAACCCACGGCACAAGCTTCCGACAGCATGTTGACGGAGTCAGGGGTGACCACCAAACGGTCAGCCCAGCCGAGTACGCCAGGATAGGGGTTGCTGCCATCATCGTGGCCGGCCCAGATCAGGCCTGGGATGCCTTTGAGCGCGGTGCGCATCACATCGAGTACGGCAGGCGGGGTACGGCGCGAAGCAAGTACCAGCAGGCTGCCCCCTTCAACGCGTTGCTTGGCTAGCAGTTGTTCGGCGAGCTGGTTGGCATATCGCGTGTCCAGCGATATGCCTTTGCGTGGTCCACCGAGCAGCACGCCCACGCGTGGTTGCGGCAGATCGGCAAGGGTGAGGCAGGCTTCGCGACCATCTGCTAACCACTCATCGTCGACGCTATGTAATGAGCCCAGCGGCGTCAGGACGTTCGGGCCGTTGAGCTGGTCGTGTTGCGGGGCGATAACGGTGTCCCAGTGCGCGGGATCGATGCGTGGATCGAGAATCTGCACGGTGTAGCAATGCCCGTCGCTCAGGCCGCGCAGCATGCGGGTGAACAGTGCGGCGCTGCGACCGCAGCCGATGGCGACGTTGGGCCACGGTGGTGCAAATGCGACGCGCTGGGAGAAGGGCAATGCCAGCCCAGGACCGCCAAAGCTAAGGCGTGGAGCGAGCCATGACCAGGGGGCGCGTGGGTCCAGCACGAGGTGGCGTATGGGCATGCCCAGCTGCTCAGCCAGCGCGAGTGCTTGCCGCTGGTTGCCTGCGGCATGGTCGGTGATGACCCAACATTCACCCGGTAAGGCGGGGGCGGGTTGCGGCATTGTTGCTGGAATCTGCACAGTACGTTCCGTTTGGTTCAGTCCCTGTGGTTGCCGCGCGCCTTTACACTGGGAAGGTCGCGCCCATGCTGGCGCATCACTAGCCATTGAAGGATACCCATGCGCGAGATACTTTCCGAGGCTGCACTCGACCAGCTGTTCCGCGAGGCCCGCACGCTCAATGCGTGGTTGCCGAAAGAGGTGAGCGATGCGCAGCTGCACCAGCTTTACGAGCTGGCCAAGTTTGGCCCGACCAGTGCGAACTCCTCGCCGATGCGTCTGGTGTTTGTGAAGTCGAAGGCCGCTAAAGAGAAGCTCGCGCCGTTCCTGTCCGAGGGCAACCGTGC
Organism: Rhodanobacter sp.; assembly: GCA_049794535.1. Classification (GTDB taxonomy): domain Bacteria; phylum Pseudomonadota; class Gammaproteobacteria; order Xanthomonadales; family Rhodanobacteraceae; genus JBARCX01. The sequence goes on along the minus strand of JBARCX010000294.1, from coordinate 17,370 downwards.
CAAGACCATGGCTGCACCGGTCACGGCGATCATCGCGCAGGACCATGAGTTCTACGAGAAATTGCCACAGCTGTTTCCGCATGCGGACGCGCGCAGCTGGTTCGCAGGCAATCAGCCGGCGATCGATACCACGGCGTTCCGGAATGCCACGTTGCAGGGTGCCTACGTGATCATTGCGGCGCGGGCGCTGGGGCTGGATTGCGGTGCTATGTCCGGGTTCGACAATGCGGGCGTGGATGCGGCCTTCTTTGCCGGTACACCGGTTCGTTCCAACTTCCTTATTAATATTGGCTACGGTGATGCCAGTCGGGATCTGTTCCCGCGTAGTCCGCGGTTGACGTTCGATGAAGCTTGCCGGATCGACTGAGCGCAAGGTTCCGTGTTGAATCTGCATCGGTAACGATGCATCCCCCATCTGAAATCTGCAGGAGAAGACTCATGCGTAAGCTTCGTTATGTGTTGTTAGCCGGGTTGCTGGGTGCTGCTTTGTCCGCTCAGGCCGCTCCGGTGACGTACCAGTTGGACCCAGGTCACACCATGGTGTTGTTTAGCTGGAACCATTTTGGCTATTCCAACCCCACGGCGGATATCGGCATCGGCCAGGGCACACTGGTGTTCGATGAGCAGAACCCATCCAAGGCCACTGTCGATGTGACCATGCCGTTGAGCGCCCTGGACACCCACGTGCCGGCGCTGGACAAGCACCTGAAACAGCCGGATTTCTTCGACGCGGTCAAGTATCCGACGATCACGTTCAAGAGCACCAACGTGGAGTCGCTGGGTAACAACAAGTTCAAGGTAACCGGCGACCTTACCGTGCATGGCGTGACCAAGCCGGTGGTGCTGGATGCGACGCTGAATAAGGTCGGCCCGCACCCGATGACCAAGGCACAGGCGATCGGCTTCGATGCGACGGGTACGGTGAAGCGTTCGGATTTCGGTATGGGCGCTTACGTGCCGATGGTCAGCGACGAAATCCAGCTGCGCATCACCACCGAGGGTGGCGTGCCCAAGGCTAAGTAAGTACCTAGCCTAGGTATCTTGCTGATGTAAAAAGCCCGCGTCGTCATGACGCGGGCTTTTTATTGAACAGAAGCGAAGAAATCGATGGTCAATTCTTCGATACGCCTTGATCCTTTAGCGCCTCGAGCTTGCTCAGATCCACCGCTTCGACGGCCTGCTTGAGTTGGTCGATGCTGTCGACTCGACCGTTGGCCTTGACGGTGAAGCGCTGGCCGACGATGACGCTGTATTCGCCATTCTTGGAGGACGTATCCCATTGCTCATGGGTCAGTCGGCCGTCCTTGGTGTAGGTCTTGTTGTAACCGTGATCGGTTTCCTCATCTGACTGCGGCGCCATCGCACCGGCCATCGCCATCAGCCCGCGCATGCTGCCGGTGTCGGCGACCGTCAGGGTGATGTCGTGGCCGCTAGCGTCGCTGTATTCGGCGGTGGCGGTGCTGATCTGTACGCCCATCGCATTGCGTTCGGAGTCGATGCTGTGGCGCTTGAGGCCGGCCACACTGTCCGGCAGAAAGGTCTTGATCTGGTCGGCGGGCAGTGATTCCACCTTGCCCGTAGCCAGGCTGGCGTTGCTGCCATCGGTCCCGTTGAGGTGCAGGCCGCTTGTCACGGCAGATTGGGTGAAGGAGGCGGTGCCGCTGAGATGGCCCGTCACCATGCCAATCACCACGCTCAGGATGATGCCGAGCACTACGCTCAGCGCGGTATAGCCGCCGGCTTTTTCCTGCGGGCAGCGCATCGTGTATGGCAGGCCAAGGTAGAGCAGGTAGATCGCATAAATCGTACCGGCCAGCGCGATCAAGCCACCAATCCACGGCAGTAGCAGGGCGATATAGGCGATCCAGCTAGCCGTCCACGCATAGGCGACGGTTTTGAGTGCCTGCACCATATCCTTCTGGCCGCCGAAGGTGGGGGCCAGCGCATTGACGATCAACGCCAATACATAGGTGAGCACGAGGCTCAGCAGATAGCCAATGACCAATGATGCGATACCGATGCCAACCGGTATGCGCATGGTTGAACCAAGCAAGTCGAAGCCAATCAGACTGCTCTTGATGAAGGACACGATGACCGGCAAGGCGGCCACGATCAGGATGTAGCCGGTATAAATACCGGGCACGCTGTCTGGCTCGGCGGCCACTTTGGGCCACTCGGTGGCCGGGGTGAGCAGGATGGACTTGATGCGCGCGAAGATTTTTCCGAAATCCATGTGTTTCCCCTTAGGTCGTACCGATATCCCGACGCCTGTGCGGCATACGGACTCTGGGTTATGCACCGTGTCAGTCTGAATCAATCGCAGGGGCTAGGCACTTTGGCTTACTGGTTGCGCCCCTCTCGGCAGCGCCAGCGCGTTGCAGCCTGCTACCATTGACGGTCCCATGTCCAGCCCGGAGTCACGCCTCATGTCGCGTCCTCTTGCCACGGCAGCTACGCCCATCTTGGCGAATGCCGAAAATCGTTATGAAGTGACGCGCGCGGACCTTCCGCTGTCCTGCCCGATGCCGGGTATGGCGCTGTGGAACTCGCATCCAAAGGTCTACCTGCCGATCGTTGATGACGGCGGCGAGTCGAAGTGTCCTTACTGTGGCGCGAGTTACGTGTTGCGCGACTGATTTTTCGGTTCGCGCGTCCCTATGGCGAGGTTTAGCGGCACGATTGCTGCATGTCTCTACGAATGCCAGTGTCCAATGAGGGATCCATGCCCGTTGCCGTTACACCCGTCAGAGCGCTGACGGTCGTCCAGCTCATCCCATCGCTGCATTCCGGCGGCGCGGAACGTTCCGCGCTGGAGATTGCCCGTGCGCTGGTGGAGGCTGGGCATCGCTCGGTGGTGATCTCGGCAGGTGGCCGGCTGGTCGAACAGCTCGAGGCCGAGGGTAGCGAGCACATAACGCTGGACATCGGTCGCAAGTCGCTGGGCACACTGACCCGTATTGGTGCCCTGCGGCGCCTATTGGCCGAGTTGAAGCCCGATATCGTGCATGCACGTTCGCGGTTGCCGGCGTGGCTGGGCTGGTGGGCCATCCGTGGCCTGAAGCCGCGACCACATTTTGTGACCACCGTGCACGGTTTGAACTCGCCTGGTCGCTACAGCGCCATCCTGCTGCGTGGCGAGCGGGTGATCGTGGTTTCGCAAACGTTGCGCGACTACGTGCTCAGCCATTATCGGTGGCTTGATCCTTCGCGGGTGCGGGTGATTCCGCGTGGCATCGATCCGGAAGCGTTCCCGTACGGTCATCGTCCGGACGAGGTGTGGCAGAAGGCGTTCTATGCGGAGTACCCCGCACTGGTCGGCGCACCGTTGCTTACGCTGCCGGCACGCGGTACCCGTTTGAAGGGGCATCACGATGCGATCGAGTTGGTCGCTGAGCTGAAGCGTCGCGGCATCCAGACACGGCTATTGCTATTGGGCGTGATCGAGCCCGATCGCGAAGCCTATGTGGATGAGCTGCGCGCGCTGATCAACGAGCGCGGTGTGGAATCGCAAGTGGTACTGACGCCGCCGCGCAACGATGTGCGTGACATCTTCGCGGTGTCGGCGTTGATCCTGCAGCTGTCGAACAAGCCCGAATCCTTCGGTCGCACTGTGGTCGAGGCGTTGTCGCTATGCCGCCCGGTGCTTGGTTACGCCCATGGTGGTGTCGGCGAGTTGCTGGCTGAACTGTATCCGGCGGGTCGTGTACCGCCGGGCGATCGCGAGCGACTGATCGAGGGGGCCGCTGAGTTATTGCGGGTGGCGCCTCCGATCCCGTTGCTGCAGAACTACCGGCTGGCGGATATGCAGCAAGCCACACTGTCGTTGTACGAGGAAGTGATCGCGTAGCAGAGCCGCCCACGGTTCGTGTGAGAGCCCCCTACAATGAGGGCATCAACAGTTCCGGACATGGCATGACCGCTTCTGCCGCACTCAAAGCTGCCCTACGTTCACCATTGCTGCCCTTTTGGCTGGTCGTGGCGTTGCTTCCGTTTGGACGCAGCGCAGAACTCGGCACGATTCTTTGCACGATCGGCGTGCTGATGCTTTTGGTGAGGCATCCCGGCGCGCTGCGTGAGCATGCCGGCGCGCAACTACTGCTGTGGCTACTGGCTTGTTACGTGGGAGCGGCGTTGCTTTCGGCGTTCCAGTCGATTGCGCCAGGCAAGAGTTGGACGACCGTACTGGCGCTAGTGCGCTACGCCCCGCTTGGGCTGTACGCCTGCTTTGCTATTCGTCGCTGCGAGCGATTGCATGTGCTCTACATGGCCGTTGCCGTGGTGATCGGTCTGTGGGCGCTGGATGCATGGATGCAGATGCTGACGGGGTGGAGCTTGCGCGGGCACGCCGAGGAAGTGCGCATCTCGGGCATCTTTGGTGCGGAGAATCTCAAGCTGGGCCCCGCTTTGGCGGTGCTGTCGCCGTTCGCGCTGTGGGCGGCGTGGCAGTGCTGGGGTTGGCGCGGGCTCGCCGTTGCGTTCCTGGTGTTGCTCGGTCCGGTGCTGTTGGCGGGTTCGCGCAGTGCGTGGCTGTGTTACGCATTGGTGGCGCTGGCGTTTGCCTGGCGGGCATCCACACCGCGAGGCTTTGCCGTCGTGTGCGCAGTGGGTGCGATTGTGTTGGCACTGGCTGGTGGTGTGGCCTGGAAGACGTCCGAACGTTTCGATTCACGCATGCAGCAAACACTGGCTGCGTTCAGCGGCAGCGAGCAAGGCTTGGACGAGGCATTGACCGGACGGTTGGATATCTGGCGCGTCAGCACGCGAATGATTGCCGCACATCCTTTAGATGGTGTTGGCGTTCGCGGCTTTCGCTATGCGTATCCGCAATACGCACCGGCAAACGATCATTTCGTAGTGGCCGAATCCTGCGGTGAGGGTGAGGGTGCCTGCCATGCACATCAGATCGTGCTGGAAATCCTCACCGAGACCGGTGTGATGGGCTTGCTGCTCTGGCTGGTGGGCGTGGTGTTGGCTTGGCGTGCGTGGTGCAGCGTAGGTGCTGCTGCACGTACGCGCGCATTTCCGGTGACGGTGGCGCTGGGCGTTATGTTGTTTCCATTGAATAGCCATCTGGCCTTCTATTCGGCATGGTGGGGCTTGCTGTTCGGTTGGTTGCTCGGCCTATGGTGTGCGGCACTGTTTGTCATACCGGCGGAGAGCGCACTTGATGGAGAACGTACTCAGGGAGAGCAGCGATGACGCGTGAGGCGCTATCGGTCGTCCTGATCACCTATAACAATGCCGGCACGCTCGATGCCTGCCTCACCGAAGTAGATTGGGCTGACGAGATCGTCGTGCTCGACTCAGGCTCTACCGACGACACGGTAGCGATTGCCGCACGGCATGGCGCGCGCATCGCCGTGCATCCGTTCGACGACTATGGTCCGCAGAAACAGCGTGCGTACGATCTGGCCAGTCACCACTGGATACTTAACCTTGATGCCGACGAGATGCTCTCGCCCGGCACGCGCGCGGTGATCGAGCGTGCCCTGGAGTCGCCGCAGCATGCTGGATTCCGGCTGCCGCGGCGTGAACGGATGTTCTGGACCGTGCAGCATCGCTGGAGCCATCGCAACGGTCATCTGCGCCTGTTCGATCGTCGTCGCGGCGGAATGAACGACGTGGAAGTGCATTCTGCGGTTGAAGTGCGTGGCCCGGTGAAAACGTTATGGCGCGCTGATTTCGTCAACGATGGCGACAGCGATATCGCCACACGGGTAGAGAAGATCAACCGTTATACGACGGGCATGGTGGCGTACAAGTTGCGCAAGCAGCAGCGATTCACCGGGCTGCGCATGGTGGTTTATCCACCTGTATTTTTTCTACGGCAGTACATCTTCAAGCGCTATTTTCTCAACGGCTGGGCGGGTTTCATCGCCAGTGTCACCGGTGCGTTCTACGCTTTCTTGAAGTACGCCAAGTTGCATGAGGCGCGTCGGCGACAGCAGCGGTCGGGGCGAGACTGAGTCGCACGGTTGCTCAGTGCAAGGCCGTGCGGTTTGGGATGATCAAATAGAGATGGCTGGCGCTGCAGGCGTGCGCAGGGCATTGACCATCAATTCGCAAGCGGTGTGACGAAGCGCTTCGCGCTTGCGGAAGGCCGAGCGGTGTTTGCTTTCCACTTGTGCTTCATCGCGCGTGGGTTCCTGCAGCGGCAGGGCATAAAAGCCATCCGGCAAACGCGCACCCTGGCATTCCACCCAGAAGGAGTCGTAGTCGGCCTTGATTTTGTCGTCATCGCCGGAGAACGGATGGGCTCCATTGCTGACGCCGCGAATTTCAGTGACGCCGGTTGCGGTCGCTAGCGCGTAGAGCATCGACAGCAACAGGTTCTTCGGGCGCATGCCGTGCGCCTGTTTAGTGAACTCACGTACCTCTTCGCGACCAAGGCCAGGTGCCGCGCCTTGCAGGCAACCGATCAGCAAGCTGCGGCCGTCGTCTGCGAGCGTGCAGATGATCGATGACAGCGCTCGGCCTGAGGCATCGAGAAGATACAGCGCGAGCTCACCTTCGCGGCTGCGGCCAAGCGGCACGCGCAGCATCAGTTCGGCCTCGCTGCCGTCCTTGAGTGTCAGTCGGCCCAGCGAGGCACCGCTCCCGGTGTAGATACGGTCGACCAGTGTGGCGGGCCAGTGTGCAAACAGGTAGCGGTAATGGCTCTCGATGATGGCGTAGCAACGCGCATGCGATAACGATTGATTGATGTAATCGTGCTGCGGGCGTTCGTGCAGACGCGGATCGCGCTGGAGGATCGCAGTCATCCGTGGCGTCTGGTACAAAAAGCGCAGCCAAGCCGCGTGCTGTTGTGCTTGCAGGGCGCTACGTACGATGTATTTGGCTCCGGCTATAACCCGTTTGCCGAGCCCGCCGCGCCAGTCGCTGCGATCCTGCAGCGAGCGTTGAAAGATGTGAAACGACATGCGGCGAAGTAGACCATCCAAGACTTGTCATAATTCTGGATGCACTACGCTGACGCCTGGCTGTCGTGGCTCAATAGACCGGGGGCATGTGTTCAGGCCGGGTTTTGAAACGCTTGTGGACCCAGAGGTATTGCTCTGGCGCTTCACGGGCCATTTGCTCGATGCACGCGTTGACGCGAGCGGTGTCATCCAGCACGTCCGAGCTCGGAACGTGCTCCAGCGGCGCGCCAAGGCGCAGTGCGTAGCCTTGATTGTTGGGCAGGCGGCGATGGAAGAACGGCATCACCACGGCGCCAGACATGCGTGCCAGGTGATGCGTGGCCGTGATGGTGGCTGCCGGTACGCCGAAGAACGGCACAAAGACGTTGTCCTTGCTGCGCATGTCTTGATCTGGCGCGTACCAGAGCGTGCCGCCGCTACGCAGGTATTTCACGGTGCCGCGGATGTCGTCTTTCTCGAACATCGCATCGGCGTAGTGCAGTCGCGCGCGCAACACCGCCCATTCGAACACGGGGGAATCCATCCGCCGATACATGCCGGCGATGCGGATGCGCTGCGAGACCAGTCGCGCGCATAGTTCAAGGTGCGAGAAATGGCCGCCGACGAGGAGCACGCCGCGGCCTTCTGCGCGGGCCTGCTCAAGGTGCTCGAGCCCTTCGATCGTGATCGGGATGCGCTCAATCGAGCGATCGCTGCCCATCCAACCCAGTGCGAATTCCATCAGCATCGGGCCAATGTCACGCAGGTGCGCGTCCACGAGTGCGGCTTGTGCGGCAGCACCGAGCTCGGGGAAGCAAAGCGCGATGTTGGTCTCGGCCACATGTCGGCGCTGCGAAGGAAAGCGCTGCACCGCGGCGCCCAGTAGACGGCCCAGCCACATCAATGCAGGCCAAGGTAGGCTGGCGATCAGATGGATCACGCCGACGCCCACCCAGGCTGGCCAATGGCGGGGTGCGAGGAGTGAGCGGGTGAAGGTAGGACGAGGCATGCCGGGCATCGTCGGCATTGTAGCTGGGCGCTGAAGATCTGGCCCGCTCGTTATACTGCAACGATAGTTAAAGGGACTTCCGTTGCGCTATCTCTACACCCTGGCGATGTATCTGGTCACGCCGCTGATCGTATTGCGGTTGCTGACGCGTGGCATGCGTTACGGCAACTATCACCGACGTTGGCCTGAGCGCTTCGGCGTGTTTCGCGCCCCCGACTTGCGTGGCAGCCTATGGGTTCACGCGGTGTCGGTAGGTGAGGTAAACGCTGCCGAGCCCTTGATCAAGGCGTTGCGCGCGGATTATCCGAACGCACCACTGGTGGTTACCACGGTCACTCCGACCGGTTCGGCGCGCGTGCATCAGCTGTTCGGCGATAGCGTGTTCCATGTGTATCTGCCTTATGACCTGCCATTTTCGGTGCATCGATTCCTACAGCAGGTGCGGCCGCGACTGGCGTTGATCGTCGAGACCGAGATCTGGCCGAATCTGTACTTCGGCTGCCGCCGTCGCGGTATTCCACTGATGATCGTCAACGCGCGGCTATCCGAGCGCTCACTACGTGGCTATGCGCCGATTCGTGCTTTGCTGCGTTCGGCGCTGGGCTGCGTGCGGCAGATCGCAGCGCAGTCGCGCACCGACGCTGCCCGCTACCGGTTGCTGGGGGCCGACCCGGCGCTGATCACGGTCAGCGGGAATATGAAGTTCGATATGCCTGTGCCCGATGGTGCCGTGGACAAAGGTGCTGCATTACGTGAAGAGTGGGGCCGGTTGCGTCCCGTATGGATCGCCGCCAGCACGCACGAAGGTGAAGAGCTGTTCGTGCTGGAGGCGCATTTGGAAGTACTCAAGCGCTTTCCCGATGCGCTGTTGCTGATAGCGCCGCGTCATCCAGAACGCTTTCGCGTGGTGGAGAACTCGGTCCGCAGCTTGGGCTTTACGTTGGCTACGCGTAGCGCTGATATGGCTCCCGGGGCGGCGCACCAAGTGTTTGTGATCGACACGATGGGCGAGTTGATGCCGTTCTACGCAGCGGCCGATCTGGCTTTCGTCGGCGGTAGCTTGGTGCCGATTGGCGGCCATAACGTACTGGAGCCGGCGGCACTGTCGCGGCCGGTGCTGGTGGGCCCGCACACGTTCAATTTCGAAGAGATCACGCTGACGCTGATTCGCGAAGGTGCTGCGAAGCGGGTATCGCACGGTGAACAACTCGGCGCAGAAATCCTGAGGTTGCTACGCGACACTGAGCGACGAGAGCATATGGGCCAGGTTGCGCGTGTCGTGTTCGACAGTGAGCGCGGCGCAGTGCGGCGCGTGATGGGGCTCATCGATCGCTTGTTGCAGGAGTAGGGCGCTCAGTAAAACGGGGTGCTTACCAAAAAAAGGGGCCGGGTTTGTGGCCCGGCCCTTCTTAGTGATCTAGCTGTAGCGCTTTTAGCCGGCTGCTTTTACTGCAGCAATGCGTTGGCCGTCTCAAGATCTTTGAAATCGATGGTGCCGACGGAGTACTTCAAGTTGAGCTTATCCAGCACCATCTGATGTCGCGCCTGTGAATAGGTGCTCTCTGCAGAGGTGAGGGTCTGGATGGCATTCAGCACATCGATCATCGTCTGCGTACCGACATTGAACCCGGCACGGGTGGCGTCGAGTGCTTTCTGGCCGGATTCCACAGCGGCCTGACCCGACTGCACCTGTTCGATGTCGGCCAGGATCGAGCGGTAGTAGTTGAGTGTGCTGCGGACGATCAACCGGCGTTGCGATTCGAGCGAGTCTTGCGCGGCATCGCGCTGGTCGATCGATTGACGCACCTGCGATTGCACGGCGCCACCCGAGAAGATCGGCACCGTCAGGGTCAGCCCGATGGTGGTGCCGAAGCGACCATTGCCGGAAAAGTTCGTTGCACTACCGTTTTCCAGCCAGCTGGTGGTCTTGCCGCGCGATACCGTGGCACCGATCGTCGGCAGGTGGCCGGAGCGTGCGACGGTAATGTCGTGCTCGGCGGCTTCCACGCTGAACTTCTGTGACAGCACGGTCGGGTTGTTCTTCAGCGCATCCTGCACCCACGCGTTGGGGTCGTTCGGCGAAGGCGGATCAAGCGGAAGATCGGGGCGAAGCTTCTTCAGCTCGCCGACCGGTTTGCCGGTGATCTGGGTCAGCGCTTCGCGAGCGTCGTTGAGCGTATTTTGCGCGGCGACCGTCTGTGCCCTGGCGGCCTCGTAGGCGGCTTTGGCCTGATAGGCGCCGGTAATGGCTGCGATACCCACCTTGTACTGCTCGCTGGCCTGGTCGTACTGCTTCTTGTAGGCCTCTTCGTTGGCCGTCGCGAAGGTCAGTGCGTCCTGGCTGGTCAGGATGCCGAAATAGGCAGTCGCGACACGAACGTACAGATCTTGCGAGGCAGCCTCGTAGGTCTGCTGGCTAGCGTTCGAGGTTGAATGCGCTGCCTGCAAGTTGGCGAATTTGGACCAATCGAACACGACCTGGTTCAGCTGACCACTCAGGGCACGCGAACGCTCGTGACCGACAGAGCCACCAGATCCAAGGCTGCTGTCCGAGAACGCGCTGCAGTTGTACGTACCGGTACCTGCGGAGAGGCCATTGCAGAGATAGTCGGAGCCTGAGGCACTGCTGCCGTTGCTCGCGCTACTTGCATTGCTCGACTGGGTCAGGCCAAGGCTGGCCGAGATTTGCGGCAGCAGCTGAGCACGGGCTTGGGGGACGCCTTCGCGGGTGGCGAGGTTTGTTGCATCAGCCTGGGCCAGCACCGGGTCGTTGGCGCGCGCTTGACGGTATGCATCCACCAAATCCTCACCGTGGCTGGGCAGCGAAATCGCGGCCATGGTCAGGGCAAGGGTCAAAAGCTTCAAGCGCATGGAGTCGCCTCGTGGGGTGATCGATCGGATGGGGTATCAGAAAACGAATTTACGTGGCGGTTCGGCATGAGCGAGGTAGGGCAAATCAGTCTCGAACAGGCTTTCTTCGCGGTAACGACCTTCGCCTTCGTGGGTCAGCAAGAGCACTTGCTGTGCCGGCGACTCTCCGCGCACCGCCAACAGGCGGCCACCGGGCTTGAGCCAGCCAAGCAAGCGCTCGGGGATGCGGTATACCGCGCCAGTCAGCACCACAGCATCAAACTGGCCCTGAGGCTGCCAGCTGGCAATGGCTTCACCAGTCACCAGCTCGACGTTGTCGATACCCGCGGCGCGCAGACGCTGACCAGCGGCAGCGGTGAAGTCGGCATGGATATCCACGCTGGTCACATGCGCAGACAAATGAGCCAGGCAAGCTGCGAGAAAGCCTGAGCCGGTACCGATTTCCAGCACGCGGTCGTCTTGCTTGAGTTCCAGTGCTTGCAGTACACGGCCTTCCATCACTGGTTTCATCATCACCTCGCCGTGGCCCAGCGGCAGGCACAGGTCGGCGAATGCCAACTGGCGGTGTTCGGCGGCAACGAAGTCCTCGCGGTGCACACGGGCAATCACGTCGAGAACGCGTCCGTCGAGTACCTCCCAGGGGCGCACCTGGTTTTCCACCATGTTTTGTCGCGCCTGCTCGAAGTTCATCGCCATCTCAGCTGTGTCCCGTACGGATCGAAAAGGTCAAAAAGGATAAGCGCTTAGGCCTTTTCCGACAATGGTTAGCCTGCGGCCTGTACGTCTTAGCACGAAGTGCCGGAAGTCATCGCGACGACCTGACGGAAGTCATATACGGCGCCGTGCCGGTAGGCAATGGCATGCTCAGGCGGTAGTCATGGCCAGGCATCGGGTCCATACCGCCAGGTAGGCGCGCGAGCACGTCTTCCACCGTCATGCTGAGCGCGGCGTCCAACCGCTGGATACGCATCTGGATCGACTCTCCACGGCTGCGGGCTGCCACGCACAACCATGCCAGCCAGCGCGCCAGCCGATGCCGCTCGGCGTCATCTAGCCCAGCGATAGCAGCACGTGTGGCGAAGGCGCCGCGGCGCATCTCGGCGCTTCCACGCTCCAGCCAGGCGGCTAATGCACGCTGGGCTTGGCGGTAGGCTGCGCTGAGGGCAAGTTCTGCAATCGTGGTCGGCATGGTCGAATGTCTGTAGTTTATGTCGTTCAGGAAATAATTGTACTGTTCCGTATAATAAAGTCGGTTTCTCGATTTGTGAAGGTGCGCGCATGAACACGATCCAGCTCTCCAAGCCCAACGGTCCCGGCCGTCCGAAGGATATGGAGAAACGTGCTGCGATCCTGGAGGCTGCCAAAGCCCTGTTCATTCGCAATGCCTTTGCTGGCACCAGCATGGATGCGGTGGCTGCCGAGGCTGGCGTATCCAAGCTCACCGTCTATAGTCACTTTGGTGATAAGGACAACCTGTTCCGCGAAGTGATCCGCGCACGCGTACAGGATCTGCTGCCCGAGCAGACCTACCTTTTCAGCCCTACGGCCGATATTCGCGAGACACTGCTGCGCGTCGCGTTGACTCACGCCCGCCTCGACTGCGATCCGCAGACCGTGGGCACGTTTCGCGCCATTCTCAGCGATTGCCGGCAGGGCAATCCGCGCTATGGCAAGTTGATGTGGGAAGAAGGCGCCATGCGTACACAAGGCTTGATGGAGCGACTGCTACACCAAGCTGTGGGTGCCGGCCAGCTCGATATCGATGATGTGTCGCGTGCTTGTACGCAATTCCTCGCCCTGGTCAAGGGCAATCTGATGATGCGCCAGATGTTTGGTTGCGCCGAATGTCCGCAAAGCTATGCCGCGGAAATCGAAGACACCGCCCGCGCCGGTGTGGAAATGTTCTTGCGTGCTTATCTGCCGCGCTGAGCGCACGTACTCGCGGGTATCTCCGTTTCGTGCTTGAATAACGTCTTTGAAGCGGGGGTGCCGACGGCAGTCGGCTGAGAGAGTCCCTTCGAACCTGATCCGGTTAGCACCGGTGTAGGGAGCTTCGCCGCACTAATCGCATCGATTGTGCGTCCGGTGCCGTCGCTTCTGTATGCGAACCCCTCGCAAGAGTCCGCTCACCTGCGGATTTTCCAGAAAAGGACGATGCCGATGAATGCCCTGCCTTCCGACCTCGCGCGTGCTGCGCAGGAACTCTCCGATGCCGTGACGCGTCCGATCCCCGGTTCGCGCAAGATCCACGTGCAGGGCAGTAGGCCCGACCTGAAAGTACCGCTGCGTGAAGTCTGTCAGGCGCAGACGCCGACTTTGTTCGGCGGCGAGACCAATCCCCCGATCACCGTCTATGACACCTCCGGGCCGTACACCGACCCGGACTATACGGTCGACCTCTCCACGGGTCTGCCGGCACATCGTGCCGCATGGATCGCCGAACGCGGCGATACCGAGCAACTCGAGGGACTTACCTCCGAATTCGGTCGCAAACGCGCCGCGGATCACAAGCTCGATGCGTTGCGCTTCACCGAAACGCGCGTGCCGCGTCGGGCCAAGGCCGGTGCCAATGTCACGCAGATGCACTACGCCCGGCGCGGCATCATCACGCCGGAGATGGAATACATCGCGATTCGCGAGAACCAGAAGATCGAGGCACTGCACGGCAGCGCGTTGCTCAACCAGCATCCGGGCCAGTCGTTCGGCGCTGCATTGCCCAAGCTGATTACGCCGGAATTCGTACGCGATGAAGTGGCTCGTGGCCGCGCCATCATCCCGGCCAACATCAACCATCCGGAAAGCGAGCCGATGATCATCGGCCGCAACTTCCTCACCAAGATCAACGCGAATATCGGTAACTCGGCCGTGAGCTCGGGTATCGCCGAGGAAGTGGAAAAGCTGGTGTGGTCGATCCGTTGGGGCGCGGACAATGTGATGGATCTGTCCACCGGCAAGCACATCCATGAGACACGCGAGTGGATCATCCGCAACTCGCCGGTGCCGATCGGCACCGTGCCGATCTACCAGGCGTTGGAAAAGGTCGATGGTGTGGCCGAAAACCTCACCTGGGAAATCTACCGTGACACGCTGATCGAACAGGCCGAGCAGGGCGTGGATTACTTTACGATCCACGCTGGCGTGCTGCTGCGCTTCGTACCGCTCACCGCCAAACGCGTCACCGGTATCGTTTCGCGTGGTGGTTCGATCATGGCCAAGTGGTGCCTTGCGCATCACAAGGAAAACTTCCTCTACACGCACTTCGAAGAGATCTGCGAGATCATGAAGGCGTACGACGTGTCCTTCAGTCTCGGTGACGGCTTGCGCCCAGGCTGCATTGCCGACGCGAATGATGCGGCCCAGTTCGGTGAGCTCGATACGCTGGGTGAGCTGACCCAGATCGCCTGGAAGCACGACGTGCAGGTGATGATCGAGGGCCCAGGCCATGTGCCGATGCACCTGATCAAAGAGAACATGGACCGCCAGTTAGAGAAGTGTGGCGAGGCACCGTTCTACACCTTGGGGCCGCTGACCACCGACATTGCGCCGGGCTACGACCACATCACTTCCGCCATTGGCGCAGCGATGATTGGTTGGTTCGGCACCGCCATGCTCTGCTATGTAACGCCGAAGGAGCATCTCGGCCTGCCAAACAAACAGGATGTACGCGACGGCATCATCGCCTACAAGATTGCTGCGCACGCAGCGGACTTGGCCAAGGGCCATCCGGGTGCACAGGTGCGTGACAATGCACTGAGCAAGGCACGTTTCGAATTCCGCTGGGATGACCAGTTCAATCTTGGCCTGGATCCCGAAAAGGCCAAGGAATTCCACGACGAGACGATGCCGAAGGACGCACACAAGAGCGCGCACTTCTGCTCGATGTGTGGTCCCAAGTTCTGCTCGATGAAAATCACCCAGGACGTGCGTGATTACGCCGCCGAACACGGTACGGATGCATTTGCTGCGTTGGACGAAGGTATGGCCGAGAAGGCTGCCGAATTCATTGCGCAGGGTGCTGAGGTGTATCGCAGGGCCTGAGTGTCAGTAGCTAGCTGTGTGCAAGACGACGGGCGCGGATCATCGCGCCCGTTTGCATTAGGTTTCGTTGGATTACCAGCCGGCGAGAGCGAGCTTGCCAATGGTGGTGCCTGATTCCAATCGGCGATGAGCCTCACGCAGATTCGTCGCATTAATCGGACTCAGCGTCTCACGATGGATGCCGCGCAGCTCGCCAGCGTCGATCAACTTCGCAACACGTTCCAAAATGCGACCCTGCTCAGCCATGTCGGTCGTGCGGAAACGCGATCGCGCGAACATCATTTCCCAATGAATGCCGATGCATTTGGCTTTATACGGATCGCCGATTTTCAACGCGGTGGCCGGCTCGACGATCAGTCCGACATGGCCTTGCGGTGCAAGTAGCTCACCGATGGTGTCCCAGTAACGATCAGTATCGGCGAGATTGGCAACGGCATCGACCTGGGTGAAGCCGAGTGCTGCCAGTTGCGGTGCAAGCGGCTGGCGATGATCGATCACATGCTGTGCGCCCATCGTGCGACACCAGGCGATGGTCTCGGGGCGTGAAGCCGTGGCAATCACCGTAAAGCCAGCGCGGAGTGCCAATTGGATGGCGATCGAACCGACACCGCCGGCACCCGCAATGATCAATAACGATTTGCCTTTACCGCCATGTTCGCTATCGAACGGCATGCGTTCGAACAGCAGCTCCCACGCGGTGATCGTGGTTAATGGCAGTGCCGCGGCCTGTGCCGCATCGAGTGAGGTCGGTGCGTGACCAACCAAGCGGGCATCGACCAGCTGATATTCGGCGTTGCTACCGGAGCGAGTGACATCGCCCGCGTAATAGACGCGATCGCCCGGCTTGAAGCCGGTGACGGCTTCACCGATCGCTTCCACCACGCCGGCAGCGTCGTAACCGAGTACACGCGGCTGAGTTTCGACCTGCGGTTTGGGCGAGCGCAGCTTGGTGTCGACCGGATTGACCGATATCGCCTCTACTCGCACTAGCAGATCGTGACCGCTGGCCGTGGGCTTGGGCAGATCGACATCAACGAGGGATTGTGGGTCATCGATTGGCAGGTAGCGAGTCAGTGCGACAGCTTTCATGCGGCATCTCCAGCGGCTGTTGGCAGGCTAGCTTGAACGCTCGGGGGATTGCGTTCAGTGAACATGCCGTTCCAGTAAGGGTAATAAGGATAGGGCGGCATCACTGCGCTGGCTGCATCGAGCCGGGCGATCTGGCTGGCATCCAGTGTCCAGCCGACAGCGCCGAGGTTGTCGCGCAGCTGCGCTTCATTACGTGCACCGATCAGCACGCTCGACACGGTCGGGCGTTGTAGCAGCCAGTTCAGTGCGATCTGCGGCACGGTCTTGCCGGTTTCCGCAGCAATCGCATCGAGCGCATTCACCACGCGATACAGCCGCTCTTCTTCCACCGGTGGCGCGAAGCCTGCGGTGTCATGCAGTCGGCTGCCATCGGGCAACGGTTGGCCACGACGAATCTTGCCGGTGAGGCGACCCCAGCCCAGCGGGCTCCACACGATCGCGCCAACACCTTGGTCGAGGCCAAGTGGCATCAACTCCCACTCGTAGTCGCGACCGACCAGCGAGTAATACGTCTGGTTGGCGACGAAGCGCGAGTAGCCGTGGCGGTCGGCGGCGTTCTGCGATTTCATCAATTGCCAGCCAGCGTAGTTCGATGCGCCGAGATAACGCACCTTGCCTGCGCGAACCAGGTCATCCAGTGTGGACATCACGCTTTCCACCGGTGTCATCGCATCGAAGTGATGCAGTTGCAGCAGGTCGATGTAATCGGTGCCGAGGCGCTTGAGTGCGCGATCCACACCACCGATGAGGTGATGGCGCGAGGCGCCGACATCGTTCGGGCCCTCGCCAGCACGCAAGCTGATCTTGGTGGAGATGATCGCCTGCTCGCGTCGGCCTTTCAGCGCCGCGCCGAGGATCGACTCCGACGCGCCATCCGAATAGACGTCCGCCGTGTCGAACAGGTTGATGCCGGCTTCGAGGCAGATATCGATCAGACGCTTTGCTTCATCTACGCCGGTATTGCCCCATGCGCTGAACAACGGTCCCTTGCCGCCGAACGTGCCGGCACCGAAGCCGAGTGCAGGCACTTTGAAGCCGGAGCTGCCCAGATAACGGAAGTCCATACAGTGATTCCTTGATAAGGCTGCAATGAATAGAGAGGTCGATTGCTCAGGCTTCGGTGCTGGCAGGCGCTGGCGTCGATGTGAAGTGATCCCGTTGAAGGCGATGGCGCGAGCCTTCCAACCGAACGCTGTACAGCGCTACGGCAAGACCCAGCACCGTAACCAATGCGGCGACCCAGGCCACCGAGCCCAGGCCAGGACCATGTTCGATCACCACGCCGCCTAGCCACGCACCCAGCGCATTACCGAGATTGAATGCCCCGATGTTGAGGCTGGAGGCGAGGCTCTGTGCACCCTCGGCCTTGTGCAGTACCCACAGTTGCAGTGGCGGTACGGTGGCGAACGCGGCGACGCCGAGCAGGCCCACGAAGATCACGGCGAGTGTCTGGTTGTGCAGGGC
>JBARCX010000293.1:0-11717 GCA_049794535.1 Rhodanobacter sp. | reverse complement strand
ATCGCTGCCTTCGCGCAGGCGTAGCGAATAACCGTTGTTTTGAAACAGACAACGGCCGGGCGTGTCGTAATAGAGCACCTGATCGTCACCGTCGGCAACGAAACTGCCATCGATGGGTTTATCGAAGGCGAGTTGTTCGAGGCGTGTGGAAAGGTTTTGCAGCAGCGTGGCTGCAGCGCTTTGCGAGTTTCCAGCGAAGTGCGACGGGTCGAGCAGAACCTTGTATTCCTTGCTATCCACCCATGCCGGTTGGTTAGCGGCGTGAGCGACAGAGCCGAGCGACAAGCCGGCGGCGAGCAGTGTGCATAACAGTGAGGTTTTCATTCGAAAGCGCTTCCATTTTGGGGGAGGAGGAGTGCTATCTCGGGGAGGCTTTATTCAGTGGGATGACTCGAATCCCGTTGCATGGTTGGCAGGCTGAGCCGATAGACCAGCAACATGTTGTCGTTGTCGAACGTGGAGTCGCAGGGTTGGCCATCCATCACGCAATGACGCGCGATGAAGTCGTTGTCGTTGCCAACAAATAGGAAGTAGTCGTTCGGGTGCTTGGGATCCAGCACGGGAACCAGGTCCATGGCTTCCCATTTTTCTGCGAGCGTGAGCGGTTGGTTCTTCGGTTGCGTGTGCAGATTCATGCCGAATCGGGCGAGTTGCGCCGAATTGAGCATATTCACCAGTTCCACCCAGCGCAGAGGCTGGATGTCTGCGTTCAACGTGGTCTCGTCCGGTGAGCGGAGCACCGACTGCGTGCCGGTTTCATACGCGGTGCCAGCAAGGTTGGTGGCACCTTGGGTGTCGACCAGTAGCACGCTCTTGTACACGATGGGTTTTTCGTTGTCGGTGCCCAGGCCGTTGCCATCGCGGGAAAGCATCAGGAACTGATGCTCGTTGAGTGCGTGAATTTCGCTTTGCGCAGCGGTCTTGTTCGCGGCCTTGCCATCGCCTTTATCGCGGTAGGTCGGCAGCTGCATCACGTAGTGCGCTATCGGAGCGGTCGGCGTGGCGTTGTCCGAAACATCGTAGACAAGCACCCGTGTGTTGCTGCGACCATGGGCATCGCCACGCGCGGAATCCTGGATCAATGCACTTTGCAGGGCAACGAATAGCCGCTTGCCATCTGGCGATAGCGACATGCCTTCCACGCCCTGGTTGTTACGACGGCCAGCGTCGGGCGCAGCGACCGAGTTGAAATTGGTTTGGTCGTGTGTGCGAGGTAATACCGCGGCAGGCGGTGTGATCACACCTTGCAGCCGCCCTTGTGCATCGAAGTAGTACACGTAGGCAGCGTATTCGTCGCCGATGTAGAAGTGGCCATCCTGCGTGAACTGCAGTGATTCCGCATCCATCGAAATTTTGCCGGCGCCCTTGCCTTGGTGAGGTGACGGCAACAGTACGCCGTGTTGGTGGAGCGTGCCGTTACCGGGGTCGGCACCCGTGAACGGGTTTCCATTGAAGTCTTTCAGCTCGAGCCCGCCGTCGGGTGTGATCTGTACCTGATGCTGTGACGTTGTGCTGGCGGGCAGGTTTTTCCCTAGGTAGGGAGTGAAGCGAAGCTTGAAACGATGCAGGCGTGCAGGGTAGTCGTAGAACAGCCCGACATCGGGGTCGTTGCGGCCGCGATCGGGCAGGGTCCAGAGTGTGGCCTCGTAGTGATCGTCCATACGTCGCCAGCTTCCCGGTGCTATGGCAAGCGAGGAGAACGAGCCTAACGTGTCGCCGAGGAAGTCAATGATTTGGGCGGATAGACGTCCCGTTCCAACCAGGCCGTGGTTGATGAATGCCTGGCCATTAAGCGTTACCGATGGCTCATGCAGGGTATCGACGGTATGGGGCGTCGTATAGCTTGCCTGGGCCCATGCCGAAGAGGTGGCAAGCAGCATGCAGAAGGCCAGTGCTTTCAAGCCGATTCTCCGGCTTTTGCTCGCTTTTGGCTTGCTCATCGACATCGTCGCGATAGCCATGATCAAAAGCGCAGATCCAGATTGGCGAACATCTGGCGCGGTGCCGATGCATGGAAGACGTAGTCGTTACCCTGCGGATCGGTGGGCGTGAAGGCACTCGGATCAAGATTGCTGGCGTAGCGCTTGCCAGTGAGGTTGGTAACGTTGAGCGATAGCCGCACGTCGCGAGCAAAACCTATCGGTCCCAGGTCGTAGCCGACACCGAGGTCGAAGGCCGTGAAACCGCCAAAGCCCTGGTCGTTGGTGTAGGTGTAATAGCGTTTGCCAGTGTACTTGCCGCGTAGTGAGGCAGACCACGGGCCGTAGGTCCATGTCAGTTCGCTGGCGAACAGCTTGCTCGGTGTGTCGGTCTGGATCTTGCCCTTGGTCAGCTGCAGCTCGCCGCCTTGCACATAATTATTCGCATAGGTCGAGCGGTTGAACGACGCCGAGTTGTACCACTGGAAATGCGAACTGGGCGTCCAAAGATAAGTCAGCTCTACACCGTGACTATCGACGCCGCCGACGTTGTAGAAACGGTTGCCGCAATTCGAGCCAATGGCCTGGCGCGAGTCGCACGGGTTGTACTGCAGCAGCCGGTTATCAAAGCGCACCTTGTACACGGCCGCAGAGGCCTGGAACTGCTGGCGCTCGATGCGATAGCCGGCTTCGAGGCTGCGTGATTTTTCAGGGTGAAGGGTGCCTTGGCTATCCCATACCGCCTGACTGACGGCTTGTGGCCCGAGCTTGGGGCCGCCCTGGAACATCGCGATATTTTTGGCGAAGCCCACGAACACTTCCTGTCCCGGCGCCAGTTGATAGCGTGCTCCCGCCAGTGGCAGGAAGGCCTTGCTCGCAGACAACTTGCCCGTAGCGAACTGGTTGTTCGACGTTGGCAAAATCGGTTTCTTGGCAATGCCCGGTAGGGCTTGGGCATTGGCGGTGACATGCGGGCTCTTGACGCCGGCATCGATGGTCAGGCGATCGTCGAGCAGCTTGATCGTGTCATGCACGTAAGCTTGCTTGGTGATCCAGCGGGTGCGCTGGGCAAAGACGCCGGTGTCCGGTTGCTCGCGAGTGAAACTGCTGAGGTCACGTGGGCCGGTGACGTTGCTGGTGTAGCGGGATGTATCGCTGTCGTTGTGTTCGTACCAGAGACCACCTTCCAGATGGTGGTTGCTGATATCCCAGCCGAGCGACAGCAGTGCGCCAGTGCGATTGATGCCGTACAGCGTATTGCGGAACGCTATCGGCAATTGTCCGGGCTTACCCTGGTTCGACCAACTACCGCTGCTCCAGTTGTGTCCTTCACCCTTGTCTTCATGGTGATAGGCCTGGGTGTGCACGGTTACGTTATCGGCGGGAAAGAAATCGCCGGCGAGATAGTACAAATCATCGTTGCGCAGAATCTGGCCTGCGGTGAAGCCACCATCGGCATCGAGCCCCGGACCGTTCTTGTCGCATCGCGCGGCATTGTAAGTCGCCTTATTGCAGTACGCCTTGCCTACGGCTTGCTGCCAGTTGGGCGCATAACCACCCCAGTCCCAACCCAGTCCGCGTGCCATGCCGCTCTTGGACAAGTAGAAATAGTCCGCCTGGCTGGTGCGTGATGTATCAGCGAAGAACGTGATGCGTCCCCCATCAAAGTCGTAGACGGCTTTGCCGTTGAACTGTTGGGTGGTCGACTTGTTGTATGCGGTCTGGTGATTCCACAGATCCGATGTCGTCCGCATCCCCGACAAGTACATGGAAAAGCCGTGATAGTCGCCGCTGTCGAAGCGGGCGAACGTTCGGCGATTCATGTCGCTGCCGATGGTCTGGGTGATACGTCCGCCCATGGTTTTGGACGGATCGTTGGAGGTGTATTCGATGGCACCGCCCAGATTGCTGGTGGAGGCGATGCCGAGATTGCCGATGCCTTGGGCGAGCGTGGCACCGCCGAAGTTTTCCGAGATCAGGGCGCGGTTGATGCTGAGGCCGTTGTAGTTGTTGTAAGCGCCATCGCCGAGCGGTACGCCGTCGAACGTGTAACCCAGACGCGTGGTACTGAAACCGCGCAGGCTCAGGCTCATGGATTGCTCGTTGGTGCCCAGCGCGTCGACGGATTGCGCGTTCACTCCCGGCAGGCGATTGAGCACCTTCTGCAAGCTGGTACCGGGCGGGAGGATCTGTAGATCTTGTGGACGTAGACGCTGCACCTGACGCGCTTCACCGGCACCCAGCACCGAGACCGCCTCGAGATTCTTGGCTTCACGGGTGGTGTTACCGGCAGTGTCGGTTTCGGTCGATACGTCCGAGACGGATGGGTTTTCCGTGGCCATGGAGACAGACGACAGCGCTAGGCTGATCGCCGCCGCGGCGAGTGATTTCTGCAGCATGAGAGATCTACCTTTCTGGCTTTGCGACGCGTCAGTGGGGGAGTGCGTCGTACGTTATTGCGTTAATCGCAAGAACTTGATGGTTTCAGAAAGGTGTGTCGCTTTTATGACGGCGGCGAACGGCGCGATGGCGCGCGTCAAGTAAGTCAACGCGGTAAACGTTGAAGGGCGACCAAACAAAAAGCCCCCGGAAGTACCGGGGGCCTTTCTTCAACTGCAACGTCGCGACAGTTATGTCAGTGAGTTGCTTTGTACCTTCGATGCGATAAAGGCTTACGCCTCGACTTCATCCTTGAACGCATCCACCGGAATACATGCACACATGATGTTCTTGTCACCGTAGACGTTATCCACGCGCGCAACCGGCGACCAGTACTACTGCAACTTCAGACTCGGCAGCGGGAAGGCGGCGAGTTCGCGTGGGTAGGCGTGGATCCACTCGGAACCGCTCACCATGGTGGCGGTGTGCGGGGCGTTCTTGAGCGGGTTGTCCTCGCGATCAAGCTTGCCTTCTTCCACTGCGCGGATTTCGTCGCGGATCTGGATCATCGCGTCGATGAAGCGATCGAGCTCATGCTGCGATTCGCTTTCGGTCGGTTCCACCATCAACGTGCCGGCAACCGGGAAGCTCAAGGTCGGGGCGTGGAAGCCAAAATCGATCAGACGCTTGGCAACGTCTTCGGCGCCAATGCCGGTGGTGTCCTTGAGCGGACGCAGATCGAGAATGCACTCGTGTGCCACCAGGCCGTTACGGCCGGTGTAGAGCGTCTCGTAATGCGGCGCCAGACGCTTGGCGATGTAGTTGGCGTTGAGCAGAGCCACCTGGGTAGCTTTACGCAGACCCTGCTGACCCATCAGCGTGATGTACATCCACGAGATCGGCAGGATGCTGGCGCTGCCATAGCTGGCGGCGCTGACCATACCGACCGTGCCTTCACCGCCGAGCGTTCTGGGCAAGAAAGGTGCGAGATGTGATTTCACTGCGCACGGACCAACGCCCGGGCCGCCACCGCCGTGCGGAATGCAGAAGGTCTTGTGCAGGTTCAGATGCGAAACGTCCGAGCCCCACTTGCCGGGCTTGGCCACGCCGACCAGCGCATTCATGTTGGCGCCGTCGGTGTACACCTGGCCGCCGTGCTTGTGCACGATCTCGCAGATGGCGACCACGTCTTCCTCGAACACGCCGTGCGTGGAGGGGTAGGTGATCATCAATGCGGCGAGGCGATCGGAATACTTCTCGGCCTTGGCGCGGATGTCGTCCACGTCCACGTTGCCGTTGGCATCGCACTTGGTGACCACCACGGTCATGCCGCACATCTGCGCGGAAGCCGGGTTGGTGCCGTGAGCGGATTCCGGGATCAGGCAGATATCGCGATGGCCTTCGTTGCGCGAGCGATGGTAGGCGCGAATGGCGAGCAGGCCGGCGTATTCGCCCTGCGCACCGGAGTTCGGCTGCAGGCTTACGGCGTCGTAGCCGGTGCATTCCACCAGCATCGCTTCGAGGCCGTCGATCAGTTCTTTGTAGCCTTGCGTCTGCGAGGTCGGCGCCAGCGGATGGATATTGCCGAACTCCGGCCATGTCACCGGGATCATCTCGGCGGTAGCGTTGAGCTTCATGGTGCAGCTGCCCAGCGGGATCATGGTGCGATCCATCGCCAGATCCTTGTCGGCCAGCGCGCGCATATAACGCAGCAGCTCGTGTTCGCTGTGATGCGTGTTGAACACCGGGTGGGTGAGGAACTCGCTCTTGCGCAGCAGGCCGGTCGGCAGTGCGTCCGCGGTGGCGGCGTCCAGCTCGTCGATATCGTCGATGCAGGCGCCGAACAGATCGGCGAGCGCCATGACGTCGGCGCGCGTGGTGGTTTCATCGAGGCTGATGCCTACGCTCTGGCCGTGGATCTGGCGCAGGTTGAGGCCAGCGGCTTCGGACTTCTCATGCAGCGCGTCGGCATCGACGTTCACCACATGCAGTGTGTCGAAGAAATCCGGGCCTACCGTGTGACCGGCCTGGCGCAGCGCTGCGGCAAGAATCGACGCAAGGCGATGCGTGCGGCGCGCAATACGGGCCAGACCTTCCGGGCCGTGGTACACGGCGTACATGCTGGCCATCACGGCCAGCAGCACCTGTGCGGTACAGATGTTGGAGGTGGCCTTCTCGCGACGGATGTGCTGTTCGCGCGTCTGCAAGGTGAGGCGGTACGCCGGCTTGCCTTCGGCATCCACCGACACGCCGATCAGGCGGCCCGGCATGGAACGCTTATAGGCGTCACGGCAGGCCATGAACGCGGCATGCGGGCCACCGTTGCCGAACGGCACGCCGAAGCGCTGGCTGTTGCCGACGACGATGTCCGCACCCCATTCGCCCGGTGCGGCAATCAGGGTGAGTGCGAGCAGATCAGTCGCGACGGCGACCAGCGCGCCACGTGCGTGCGCGGCGTCGGCGAGTGCCTTGTAGTCGTTGATCTGACCGAAGGTGTTGGGGTACTGCAACAGCACGCCGAAGCTGTCGACGTGCATGCCCTCGGCGTCATCGCCGATGTGCAGGTCGATGCCCATGGCCTCGGCGCGGGTCTTGATCACTTCCAGCGTCTGCGGATGTACGCCGTTGGATACGAAGAACACGTTGGATTTGGACTTGCACGAACGCTTGGCCAGCGTCATCGCTTCGGCGGCAGCGGTGCCTTCATCGAGCAGCGAGGCGTTGGCGATTTCCATGCCGCTCAGGTCGGCGCACAGGGTCTGGAAGTTGATCAGCGCTTCCATACGACCTTGCGAGATCTCCGCCTGGTACGGCGTGTAAGCCGTGTACCACGCAGGGTTCTCGAGGATGTTGCGCAGGATGACGTTCGGCGTATGCGTGCCGTAGTAACCCTGGCCGATGAAGCTCTTGAGCACCTTGTTCTTCGACGCGACAGTGCGGATCTTCGCCAGCGCCTCAACCTCGGTGATGGCCTTGGGCAGGGCCAACGGAGCGGCCGATTTGATCGAAGCGGGCACGATGGCATCCGTCATCGACTCCAGCGAGTCGTAGCCGATCGTATGCAGCATCTGGGTAATTTCGGCGTCGTTCGGGCCGATGTGGCGTTCGATGAACGCGTGATGGTGCTCGAGGTCGCGCAGGGAGGGCTTAGTGGTCTGACTCATGGCATGGGCGTCCGAAAATAGCGTGCATGCTGCACGCGGGCGCCCCTCTGTCCTTTTGCCTGAGAGTTTGGAAGCCGGTCGGACCAGGGACCGTAGCTTCTTGCACCTTCGGCGCCGGATTTAACCGGTCTCTCCAGAGTGTTTACGTGCGGTGGTATGGGAGCCTGAGCGATTACGGGCGTTGCGCCTTCGGCAGCGGGACAAGCTCCGTAGAGCAGCCCGCTTCTCCCACCACACGTTGTCCGCCCATTGTACAGGCGTCGAGGGCGCGTTTCCTGCTTTTCCAGGGCCGATCAAGCTGGATGGGGCGGAGGGTATTTGACGCGCCTGCACCTCCTTGCCGCATACCTTCGGTGCGTATTTATGCTTACCAGGTGTGCGTTATGAGCACCTTGCGCATTTGTGCCACCACCGATGCCCAGTCGTTCCGGGCCGATTGGCGGAATAGTCGCGCGCTGGGATACCAGGGGCTGTCTTCCCGATCCAGCAGCCAGCGCCAGTCGGCGATGCGGGGCAGCATGATCCAGACCGGCTTGCCTAGTGCGCCCGCCAGGTGCGCCAGGCTGGTGTCCACGCTGATGATCAGGTCCAGCTGATCCATCAACGCGGCGGTTTTGGCGAAGTCGCCCAGTCCAGCCCCGAAATCGGTGACTTGAGGCAGCTGCGCCAGTACATCCGTATCCGTGGGGCGGATGCCTTTTTGCACCACGTACCAGTCGGCGGGGAAGGCGAGCAGCGGCTCCAGCTCCCGCAACGGCATGGATCGCTTGTGGTCGATCTTATTGGCCGTGTTTCCGCTCCATGCGAGGCCGATGCGTGGCCGTGCTTTGGTGCCAAGTCGGTGTGCCCATTGCTCGCTCATGGTCGCATCGGCGACAAGGTAGCGGGGTGAAGCAGGGATGGTTTCAAGCCTCGTGCCCAGAGCCAGCGGAAGGCTCATCAGCGCGCAATGGAAGTCGATAGGCATCGAAATCAGGCCGAGCGTCGTGAATTCGATCTCCGGTTCCCACTGCTTGAGCAGCGACAGTAGCGGAGCCTGCACCGCCACTACGACGCGTGCGCCGCGTTCGCGCATCAGCTTGGCGTAGCGAATGAATTGCAGCGTGTCGCCCAACCCTTGCTCGGCGTAAAGCAGAACCGTCTTGCCGACTACATCCTCACGCCCTGTCCAGGTGGTCTTTGCGGGTAGTTGAGTTACACCCGGCATCTTTTTGCGCCATTCGTAGCGTGGCCAGCCTGGTTCGAACTGGCCTATGCGCAGCTCGAACATACTGCGGTTGTGCTGGCCGTCCACATGTCCAGGGTCTAGCGATGTGCACCGTGCGAAACTTGCCGCTGCTTCTTCGATGCGATGGAGCTCTTGCAGCGCCATGGCTCGGTTGCTGTGCGCTCCGGCGCACTCTGGCTTTAGTTCGATGGCGGTGTCGGAACTAGCCATGGCTTCTTCGTACCGCCCTAGCTCGCACAGTATCCCGGCCAGGTTACCGTGGGCTTCGGCGTCTTCGGGCCTTAGCTCCAGCGCTTGGCGGCTGCTTGTCTCAGCTTCCTCCAGCCGGCCCAGTTTCAATAGCACGTGCCCACGATTACCTAATGCCTCGTATATGTCGGGTTGGATCGCGAGAGCCAGATCCAAACTGTCCAGCGCTTCAGCAAAGCGATGCAAGCGCAGAAGTGCTCCGCCACGATTGCAATGGGCTGCCATGAACTCCGGTTGCAGCGCGATGACCTCGTCGTAGCAATGGATGGCTTCATCAAAGCGAGCCAGCCCGCACAACGCATCGGCATACTTGCTCCAGGTCATCGCATCCCGTGGATCCAGCGAGACCGCTTGGGCATAGCTATCGATCGCATCAGGCATGCGGCCTAACGCATGCAGGGCATCGGCAAGACCGCGATGCGCTTCGACAAAGTCCTGATTCAACGCGATGGCCTGATTGAAATCCGCTAGTGCCTCTGTAAAGCGTTCGAGTGACATGAACGCTTTACCGCGATTGTTATATGCGGTCGGAAGCTCTGGCCTCAGCATCAGTGCTCTGTCGCAGCTAGCGACAGCTTCTTCAAAGCGCCCGAGCTGGAATAACGCCGCACCAAGATTGCTATGTGCATCCACTTGGTTTGGGTTAATCGCGATAGCACGCTGATAGCTATCCACAGCCTCGTCAAAGCGGCCTAGACGGCCATACGCAATACCCCGGTTGCTGTACGCGCTTGCATAGTCCGATTTCAGCGCAATCGCTCGATCGAGGCTCGTAATCGCCTCATCGAAGCGCAGCAGATCACATAAGGCGGCTCCTCGATTGCTATGGCTTGTGGGGTTGTCTGGAGCGACAACAAGCGAGCGCTCGATCAGCGCCAACCCCTGCGCTGGCCGCCCCGTTTGCAGGGCGATGACTCCAAGCAGCCTTAGTGCCTCCGCATGAGCTGGTGCGCGCTGGATCACCTCCATAAAGAGATTTTCTGCTTCGGCTAGTTGGCCTTGCTGATGGAGACGGATGGCCTTGTCGGCAACTGACTGGACATCGGGTGTTATGGCGGACGAATGAGGGGGCATGACACGGAATCGCGTGGATGTAACCGCACATGCTTGCGTTGCAGCCATACCGTGTCTATTAGAGGTATTCGATAATCGGTGTGCCGTTCGTCCCCATGCGTCAGGGCGGGATTTCGAAGTGGGCTTATGAGGTGCCGACGAGCGATTGCGACACGGCCTGAATGATCTGCGCTCGCAGCCATGCGTGGGCTACGTCGGCGTGAACGCGCTCGTGCCAACTCATCGCCATCTCGAAGCCGGGTGGTTGGATCGGTGAATCGAGCAATTGCAGGCCCTGCGTGCACCCTTTCAGCAGGCGTGAGGGCAGCATGGCGACCATGTCCGTGTTACGCACCAATTCGGGTACCAGCAGGAAGTGCGGCACGGACAACGCCACGCGTCGCTTGCGGTGGCGTGCTTCGAGCAACACATCGGTGGGACCTTTGAAGCCACCGCCATCAGGCGACACCAACACATGATCGAGCGCACAGAACTGTGCCAGCGTCGGTGTTCCTTTCAGCATCGGGTGCCGCTTGCGTGCGATCAACTGATAGTGCTCGGCATACAAGATCGCGTGACGCAGACTTTCCGGCACGATGTCGCGGGTGGTGAATGCAACATCGATAGCGCCACGCTCGGCCGATTGGGCGATCTCGCCGGGGACCAGGGCGTGCACGGCAATGCGCATACCCGGAGCCTTGCGGCGCAGTTGCGCCAACACGGGCATCAGGATGGCGTGTTGTCCGTAATCCGAGGCGGCGATGTTCCAGGTGAACTCGGTCTTGGCTGGATCGAACGGTGTTTGCGCATTGAGCATGCGTTCCACCCCAGATAACGCATCGCGCAACGGTGCAAGCAATTCGAGGCCGCGTGTCGTGGGTCGCATGCCTCGTGGGCCGGACACCAAAAGCGGATCGTCGAACAATTGGCGCAGCTTGCCCAGGCGTACGCTCACCGTCGGCTGACTGAGGTGCAGCAAGCGCGCAACCCGCGTGACGTTGCACTCGGTGAGTAATGCTTCGAGCGTGAGCAGCAGTTCGATATCGATGCCGCGAATATTACGCATGACTATACCTGTCATTGAATGTATTCATTTCCATTATGCTACGCGCCGCCGTAATTTGGTCGCATTCCTTTAGCAGAGCGACCGTCATGAATGTCTTGCTGGTATATGCGCACCCCGAACCAAAGTCGTTGAATGGCTCCCTGCGCGATTTCATCGTCGGACGGCTAAACGACGCCGGTCATACGGTGCAAGTCAGCGACCTGTATGCCATGCAATGGAAAGCCACCCTGGATGCGGATGACTTCCCGCAGCGCGATACCGCGCAACGATTCAATCCTTCCACGGATTCCAGGCTCGCTTATGTCGAGGGCACGCAGGCGGATGATGTCGCTGCAGAGCAGGCCAAACTGCTCTGGGCTGACCTGGTGATTTTCCAGTTTCCGATGTGGTGGTTCTCGATGCCGGCGATCCTCAAAGGCTGGTTCGAGCGGGTGTACGCCTATGGTTTCGCCTATGGCGTGGGCGAGCATTCGGAGTCGCGTTGGGGCGAGCGTTATGGCGAGGGCATGCTCAAAGGTAAGCGGGCAATGCTGGTGGTTACCACCGGCGGCTGGGCGGATCACTACAGCGAGCGTGGTATCAACGGGCCTATCGATGATGTGCTATTTCCGATTCAGCACGGCATGCTGTTCTACCCGGGCTTCGATGTGCTGCCGCCG
>JBARCX010000292.1:0-1579 GCA_049794535.1 Rhodanobacter sp. | reverse complement strand
TACAGGCTCGTATCCCACATATCGCTATGAGCTTATAAGGCCATTTCTTTGGGTTACGTTTCTTTGGGCCAGCAAAGAAAGGTGACTCGGACCCCGGCAGGGGTTCGAAACGCCCGCTGCGTAAGCGACACACTGGCGATATCGCAACAACCAAGCGACAACATAACTAGCTTAATTCGCTGCGACCCGATCGGGGCCGCCCTTCGGGCGTCCTGCGCGCACTTTTCAGAAAAGCCACAGCCACAGCGACTGCGGCACAGGCATGCTGGTTGCTTGCTGCGTGGCCTGGCGACTATGTGAATGGAGTGTCATCGCAATGACACCCAGTGGTTCTAGCGTGCGCTTTGGGGATGCTTGCATATGCGCAAGCCGATACGCCGTCGGCATGCGCGGCGGAAACGTTGCGCGCTGCCGCTCGCCGATCTGATGTTTGCTTCCAGTGCACGTCATGCACTGTCCGTGTCATCTGTGTGATCACGTAGGAGCGATGGGATGTCTGATGTCGTTGAAAACCACGCCGTTGATTCGGGCGCTGCGAAGATCGATGTTGCAGCCAATGACCCGCTTGCCACGCCCAAGCAGAAGTCGGTTCAGCACTATATCGATGAGCGCCCAATGTGGCCGGATGGTACGCATCTTCCATCGGCGCCGATGACGGCGATGCAATGGCGTATCTGGTCGCTAGCTGCCGCGGGCAAGTTTTTCGAAGGCTTTGTGGTGTTCATGACCGGTGTGGCGTTGCCGCTGATTTCGCGTGAGTTCGGTATCGGCTCGGCGCAGGATGGCCTTATCAGCGCGGCGAGCCTAATGGGTATTCTGATCGGCGCTGTGGGTCTCGGTGGCATGTCCGATCGTTTCGGACGCAAGCCGATGTTCATTGTCGAGATGATCATCTTCGTGGCGTTTTTGGTGCTGCTGGTGATGTGCACCAACTTCACGTCGCTGGTGATTTGTTTGTTTGGTCTTGGTATTGCGCTGGGCTGCGATTACCCCACCGCGCACATGATCATCTCCGAGAGTATTCCGAGCCTGAGTCGCGGCAAGTTGGTGCTGGCGGCGTTCGGGTTCCAGGCGGTCGGTGCGCTGGCGGGTACGGGCGTGGGCTTTCTGGTGTTGTCGTTCCGGCCGGAACTGGATGCTTGGCGCTGGATGTATGCCACCGCGATTTTCCCGGCGCTGGCGGTCACGATCGGTCGCTTCTTTATTACGGACAGTCCGAACTGGCTCTCGGTGCGTGGTTCGATTGAACGCGCGGAACATGCCGCGCGACGCTTGCTGGTACGCACGCCGCAATACCCAACCAACATTACGCTTGCGCGCGAGGCGGATGGCTCCAAGGAGACTCATGGCGGTTTGAAAGCGTTCGGCGCTTTGCTAAGCAAGGGCAATCGTCGTGCGACGATTCTGGCTTCGGTGCCGTGGTTCCTGCAGGACTTGGGCACTTACGGTATCGGCATTTTTACACCGACGATTTTGGCGGCTGCGTTTGGTGCCAAAGCGGACCATGTGCGCAGCACCAGTGATGTGATCCTCAATGACATCCTGGCCGCCAAGGGCGCTGCACTAATCACCACACTAC
>JBARCX010000291.1:0-11982 GCA_049794535.1 Rhodanobacter sp. | reverse complement strand
CTTAAGGAGCGTGCCGATGAGCGTGAAGAATAAATCGCTCACGGTGCAGCTCGCGTGGCGCCTTATCGTCGTACAGACACTGATCATGCTGGGAATGGTCGTCGCCATTACCTACACGTTTTACAGTGCAAACGTTTCCTACGTCAGCGACGACGTGCCACGTACGATCCTGGATGCGGTGCGTATCAACCCGGCCGGCAACATGGCGCTTACCGACGATAAAAAGCTGCAGACGCTTCTGCGGGCATCCCCGGGTCTATGGTTTGCCGTACAGGACGAACAAGGCCATCAGCTTGTTCACGGCGAGATGCCCGTGATCTATCGCCCCTTGTTGGCATCGCTGTCACGGCTGCAGGCGTCGGAAATACACGACGGCCGTGCGCCGTACAACTTCTCCATGCGCGTGTATCTCGGGCGGACATCCTTGGGCCTCATGCGCGTCATCTGCGGCGGCGCGCCCTCGGTCACGCCCGGCGCCATGTTTGTCGCCATCGCCAATTACTTCAGCTGGCGCATGACCCTGCCATTGGTGCTGATCACCTTGATTGTGGTGCCGTGGCTGATTCGTCGCGCCATGTCCGGTGTCGCGGAAGTCGCTGCGCAAGCCCAGTCGATCGACATCGACGAGCGCGGCGCACGTCTCGCCGACCAGGCAGTGCCGCGCGAGCTGCAACCGCTGGTGCAGGCGTTCAACGCGGCACTTGAACGTCTCAATGAAGGCTACGACGCCCGCGACCGCTTTCTTGCCGGCGCCGCGCATGAGCTGCGTGCGCCAATCGCTATTCTTGAAGCCCGCATCGAAACCTTGGCAGCCGGCGCAACACGTACGCGATTGCTTACCGACGTTGCTCGCCTGTCCAACCTGGCCGAACAGCTTCTCGATTTGCAGCGTCTGGGCAGACAGCAAGGAAAGCTGGAGCCACTGGACCTGGTGGCGCTCTCGCGGGAAGTCGTCGCCGATGTCGCACCGCTTGCCGTGGATGCTGGTTATGAGTTGGCGCTGGATGTCACCGTCGAGCAGGTCACGGTGATGGGTGACGGGCTCTCGTTGTCACGCGTGCTGACCAACCTTATCCAGAACGCCATTGCGCACGGCGGTGGACACGGTCTGATCAACGTGGATGTCGATGCGGATGGCAGCTTTGGCGTCAGCGACCAGGGACCAGGCATTCCCGTCGAAGAACGGCATCACATCTTCGAACCCTTCTATCGGTTGCGGCCCAGCAGCACCGGTGCCGGACTTGGACTTCATCTGGTGCAGGAAATCGTCACGCTGCACGGTGGCCGAATTGACGTGAGCGACGCGGCAAGTGGCGGTGCCTCATTTCGTGTGCAGCTTCGTGTCGCAGCGGTTTGTGCCCAATGTTACGGGGCAACGTGACTCCATACGCAAGAGTATGGCAGGCTATGCCCTGACACCCCTCGACCAGAGCAGCATCCATGCGCGCACCTACCTTCCGTCGTCTGCTCAACATCTGGCCACCCTTCTTCTTCAACAGTATCCGTGTGCTGAGTGTCAGCGATGACTACACCGAAGCTCGCGTGGTGTTACGCCTACGCCCGTGGAACCGCAACTATGTGCGTACCCAATTCGGCGGCAACCTGTTCTCCATGACCGATCCGTTCTGGATGCTGCTCGTCATGCAGCATCTGGGGAAAGATCATTTCGTGTGGGACAAAATGGGCGCGATCGATTTCGTAGCGCCGGGCCGCGAGGATGTCTACGCGCACTTCAAGCTCGAACCCGGTGTCATCGATGAGCTACGCAGCGCCGCTGCCACTGGCGAAAAGGTGCTGCGCTGGTTCGAGGTGGAAGTGAAAACCGCCGCTGGTGAGGTGATCGCTATCGTGCGCAAGCAGATTTATGTGCGATTGAAACCCAAGGCGCGCTGAGCGACAGCTCACTTCGTGTAACCGAAAGATCCGAACGACCTGGATCACTCCTGTTCGAAGCGGGCAAGCTCGTCGGCGATGGTTTGTGCACGACGGATGCTGCCGCCAGCGTTACTGTCATCCAGTTTACGTCCCAGTTGCTCACGCTCCGGTCGATGTGACCAACGATAGAACCACCAGGTAGCAAGCAGACCGACGACACCGACCACCAACTGCGCCCATATCGCAGAAGGTGCGTTGACCATGATTGCGCCGCGGCTCAGCACCACGAGCAATGGCGCCGTCAGGAACCACCACGGCAAGCCGCAGATCAACGCACCGTAATGCACATAGGTCTTTCTCAATTGCAGCAACTGGCGCTGGATCAGGATGACCGGTGCCGCGTAGTCGATGCGTGCAATCTGTGCCTGTATCACAGCGCCGACCACGATCAAGCCCACGAAGTAGAGATGCAGCACCAGCCCGGACAGCAACACGGCTAGGTTGTCTCGATCGGCAATCCAGATCGGCGCGAACAGCATCAGCCCGATGACACCGACCACAATCTGGAATGCCTGGCCCCACACCAGCGGCCGTAGTCCTCGCCGCATCTTATCCAGCCGGCTGTCGCGGAAGATCTGCACATTCAACACATGCTGCTGCTCAAGCCGACGATCGAGCATCTGCCAGGCTAGTTTCATTTCATCGAGTTCCATGGTCATACTCCGGTGGATTCCGCCGCGGTCATCTGCCCGCGCAGCTTCTGTTTGATGCGATTGATCTTGGTGGCTACGTTGGTTTCGCTGATGCCGAGGATGTCGGCAATCTCCACGTAGCTACGGTCTTCGAGGTACAGCAGAATCAGTGCGCGATGGAGTGCGTCGAGTTGCCCGATAAAGGCATACAACGCAGCGAGTCGCTCGTCTGGCTCGGGGATCGACTCCCCGCCACCGATCGTCTCCAGGTGACGCTCGTCCAATGGCTCGAAGCGTCCCGCCTGACCACTCTCACGCCGTACATGCGAGATACCCACGTTCAAGGCGATGCGATACATCCAGGTAGAGAACTTTGCCCGCTGCACGTCGTAGCTCGCGAACGAGCGCCATAGCTGCGCGCAGATCTCCTGGGCCAGATCATCACGGTCCGCCGCGTTATGCGCATAGACGCCGGCGACCTTGAACACGATCTTCTGGTGCTCGCGCAGCAGCGCTTCGAACATAGGTTGGTGGTGCCTGGCCGTCATGGTGCTCCCCGTTCTCCAACCTATGATTCGCACCGTCGTAGGAAAAATCACAGCATACCCGTGGCCCCTCACCTGCCCCAGGCAAGCTCCGCCTACAATGGCGCCTCCCCACATCCTCCCCCGATGGCCTACCCCATGCCGCCGCTGCGCATCAAACGCTATCTCATCACCGGCCTGCTCACCTTCATCCCGCTATGGGTGACCTGGGCGGTGTTCAAGTTCGTGCTGGGCTTTCTCGCCGGGATCGGCGCACCGCTGGTGGTCGCCGCCCTTCACTCGCTATCGCTCACCTCACCGCAGATGGCCGAGGCACTTAATAGCGAATGGCTGACCTTCATCCTGGCCCTGCTGCTTACGCTCGGCGCACTGTATCTACTCGGCTTTCTCGCCAGCCGGGTCATTGGCCAACGCATGCTCGACGGGTTCGATGCGGTACTGCAACGCATTCCGCTCGTGCAGACGATTTACGGCGGCACCAAGAAGCTGATGACCGTGCTGCAGCAGAAGCCTTCCGGTGTGCAACGCGTGGTGTTGGTCGATTTTCCGCGCAAAGGCATGAAGGTGATCGGCTTCGTCACCCGTGTGATGCCGGAGGAAGGCAGCGGCCGCGAGATGGCTGCGGTGTTCATCCCCACCACACCTAATCCGACCGGCGGTTATCTGGTCACGCTACCGCTGGAAGAACTCACCCCCACCGACTGGACGATGGATCAGGCGATGGCCTTCATCATCTCCGGCGGTGCCGTAGCACCCGATACGCTGCCCGCCGCTCCGGCCTCGCTGCCACACACAGCCACAGAAGATCATCCATGAATCCACGCGCACTCGTCGTATCTGCCTTGCTGGGAGTGGTTTCGATGACTACGCACGCGACAGGCCAGAATGATGCAGGTTCGAACGATGCTCACTGGATCACGCCAGCCGAGGCTGCACACTTCCGCACCACGCCGAGTTATGCCGATACGGTGAGCTACCTGCAGCGACTGCAGAAAGCCGCGCCTGGCAAGATCCGCGTAGAGACCTTCGGCACAACGCCGGAAGGCCGACCGATGACGGTGGTGATCGCCAGCAGCGATGGCACCTTCACACCTGATGCAGCGCGTGCCGCGCACAAACCGATCGTGCTGCTGCAAGCTGGCATTCACCCGGGTGAGATCGAAGGTAAAGACGCCGGATTGATGCTGCTGCGCGATTTCGCGATTACCGGCAAATACCCGCACCTGCTTGATCACGTGGTGCTGGTCTACATCCCGGTGTTCAGCGTGGATGGTCACGAGAACAGCACGCCGTACAACCGCATCAACCAGAACGGCCCCGAAAGCATGGGCTTTCGCGGCCAGTCGCAGTACCTCAATCTCAACCGCGACTACGTGAAAGCCGATGCACCGGAAATGCTCGCGTGGCTGAAGCTGTGGCAGCACTGGCTGCCGGACTTCCTCATTGATGTACACACTACCGACGGTGCGGATTACCAGTACGACCTCACTTGGTACACCGAGGATCCACATAAGCTCGATCCGGCAGTGAGCCACTGGCAGCACAACGCCATCGTCAATCAGGCCATGCCCGCCTACGAGCAACGCGATCACCTCGCATCGATCTATCTGGAGTTCAAAGACGGTCGCGATCCGCGCAAAGGCATCGAGAACTTTGGCTCCGGCCCACGCTTCTCCACCGGGTATGCCGCATTGCAAAACCGCCCTGCGCTGCTGATCGAAACGCATATGCTCAAACCGTATGACGTGCGCGTGCGTGCTACCTACGATCTGGTCGAGTTGATGCTAAATACCATCAACCAGCATCCCGCTGACCTGCTGGCAGCCACCACCAAAGCGGATGCCGACACGATTGCTCGCGCGCAGCAAGCTCAGGCGCGTGTGCCAGTGACATTCAAAGGTGATCCCACACCTACACCTTTCGAGTTGAAGGGCTACGCCTTCACTCAAACCCACAGCGACATATCCAACGACACCTGGATCCAGTACGACCCGAGTAAGCCGAAAACGTATGCCATCCAGAACTGGAACGGCCTGTTGCCGGATCTCTCCGTTACGCCGCCAGCGGCTTATGCCATTCCGGCACAGTGGACGACCCTCATCGACAAACTCGATGTACACGGCATTGTTTATCAACGTATCGATCACGCGGTAACGCTTCATCACGCCGAGAGCTATCAGCTCGATAACCCGCAATGGGCCAGCAAGCCGTTCGAAGGTCATCTGATGCTGCGCAATTTCACGCTGACGACGCAGTCGCGTGAAATCACCTTGCCGCCCGGCTCGGTGATCGTGCCGCTGAACCAGCGTACCGCCAACGTCGCGATCAATCTTCTCGAACCGCAGGCACCCGACTCACTACTTCGCTGGGGTTATCTCAATGCGATCTTCGAGCCCAAGGAATATGCCGAACCGCGTGTGCTGGAAAAACTCGCGCGCGAGATGATGGCGAAAGACCCTGCACTCAAAGCCGAGTTTGAAAAGAAGCTGCACGACGATCCAGCCTTCGCCGCCGACAGCAACGCACGACTCAACTTCTTCTTCCAGCGCTCACCCTGGTACAAAGTGCAGCACGTGGGTGCGTATCCCGTGCTTCGCTTAGATGCCGCACAGCTTTCAACGCTAGGTTCGAAGTAACCCCGTAGGCTGGGATAAGCGAATGCGAACCCCAGCGTCGGAATGCCTCCGCGTTGGGTATCGCTACACTCCGCCCAACCTACCGAACTCAGGCGGGTATCACCTCAAACGGTCGCATCATCTCATTCGCTTCGTGCTCGAGCAGATGGCAATGCCAGGCGTACTTGCCGACGTAACCGTCGAAGGTCGCGATGATGCGGGTCACCATGCCCGGAGACGTTTGCACGATGTCCTTCCACCCTGCCTCGTGCGGTGCGGGTGGTTGCGCAGGGCCGGTGTAACGCAGCGTCTTCGACGCCATCCAGGTGTTTATATCAAATGGGCGTCGATCAAGAATCTGGAAGCGCACCAGATGCAGATGGATCGGATGGGTATCGTCGGTGAGGTTAACGAAGCTCCAGACCTCGGTACTGCCAAGCGTCGGCTTTTCTGTCACCGGCTCGTGCCAGCGCTTGCCATCGAGCAGCATCAGCATCGGCTCGGACGTGCAGTCGTCGTACTCGTCCAAGGTAAGCAGACGAGTGCGTGTAGCGTGTGATTCAGGCATGCGCGGCACATCGCGCAACACTGCAGGCACCGCGCTGAGATCGCGCACGGCGCCACTACCGGCGTGGAATTGCAGAATCGGCAGTGCATCGTTCATCAGTTCGATCGATTGCCCAGCCAACTCAGCGAAATCGATGATGAGGTCGGCCCGCTCACCGGGCGCCAGGAACAGGCTGGTCTGTTTCACCGGTGCAGCGAGCAGGCCCTGATCGCTGCCGATCTGCAGGAACGGCCGATGTCCGCGCAAGCTCAAATGGAAGAAACGCCCGTTTGCTGCATTGAGCACACGGAAACGATAGCGCTGCGGCTGCACATCCAGATATGGCAATAGCGCACCATTGACCAACATGGCGTTGCCAAACACTTCAGGCACCCATGGCGCATCGCTGCGACCGGATACCGGGTAATACAACTGGGCATCTTCGGTGAGCAGGCGATCGCTCAACGTCAGTGGAATCTCTTGCTCACCCTGCGGCAAACCGAGCGACAATTCATGCTCGTCGCGCAGCAACGCCATGCCGAACATGCCGGCATAGATATTCAGCCGGTTAATGCCCATCGCATGGTCGTGATACCACAGGGTCGCTGCGTCCTGCTGGTTCGGGTATTCGTGCAGCTTCGACTTGCCTGGTACATACCAATCGTCGGGATAGCCATCGCTAGCTGTGGGTGTACGAGCTCCATGCAGATGCACGATGGCGCGCACCTCGGGGTTGCTCTTTTGAGCCCCATGAATGTTGTGATCGATCGGCAGAAAATGTTTTGTGGGCAGCGCATTGCGCCATTCGACTTTCAGCAGCTCACCGCTACGCGCTTCGATGGTCGGGCCCGGCATGCAGCCGCCATAGGTCCACACACGCGTCGGCGGCAAATCGCGATGCAGTCGCTGCTCTGTTTCGCCCATGGCGACGCGCAGTATCTCGCCAGGCTTGGCGCGCAACACCGGCGGTAACGGCAGCGGGTTTACGAACGGCGTGAGCTTTGTCGGGTCGAGTAGCTTCGGCACCACCAGCACCTGATCGTCAACAGCATGCTTACACAGCCCACTGCCACCCGCTGGCATCTTCGACATCGACTTCATGTCGTGCGCGAGCAAGCGCGCGGGTAGCACGCCAGCGCCCAGGCCAAACGCGGTCCATCTGAGGAAATTTCGACGAGATTGCACTGGCTTACTCGTTTAACCGTTCATTGCAAACGGTATTCAGCATAACGAAAAGCATCGCCCCGCTTATGCGGGGCGATGCTCACTTATCGACTCGGTCGTGCATCAACCTTTATGTGATGACGCCTGGCTCTGCCACGGCCACCACGACCAGGACTTTTTCGGCTGACCGGTCGTCTCGTCGAGGATCAATCGACGGTCGAACAGGAACGGCATGCCGAAATCGAACATGTGATCCAACGAACCGGCGACGGCATCGAACGAACCGCCACCGAGACGCGTGCGATCGAGCCAGTTGTCTTCCACAAAACGCATGATCGACGACTGATCGGTCATCGTGTGATCGACCATGTTCTCGCGAGCCCACGGCGAGATCACCAGCAACGGCAGGCGCGGACCATGACCACAACGGCCCTGCGCAGGCTGCGTACCCGTAATGCCCGGCAACGTGCTGGGTCCATTGCAGTTGCCTTGGCCGTTCAGTGCATCCGAGCTGGTGCTCGAAGCATTCACGACCGGCGACATCTGATGGTCGTACCAACCATCGGAATCGTCATAAGCGATGACAACCGCGGTATCGCGCCACTCCGGGCGGCTCTGCAGGAAGTTCAGCACGTGCACGATGAAGGTCTGCTCATCCAGCGGGTCGGAATAACCCGCATGGCCATCCTGGTAGCCCGGGGCCTTCAAGAAGCTCACCGCGGGCATGTTGCCGGCGCTCACGGCATCGAAGAAATCGCTGGTGTCGTACTGATGGTTCGCTGCATCGCCGCTGCGCCCGATCATCGCCACCGAGCTCGGCCGTGCGTGCGTCGGGTTGGCGGTGGAGGTGTAGTACTGGAACGGCTCGTGATGCGGGATGTAGTCGGCCTTCTTCGTCTGTGTGACGAGCGAGGTCGTGCTGCGCTTGCAACCGGTGGTGCCGTTGGCATTGGTCTGGGTCAGATCAAAGCCACCCTCGAAGAAGCCCCAGCTGATGCCCTTCGCATTGAGCATGTCACCGATGTTGCGACCGCCCATTTGTACCTGGCTGCCACTGGGCGACGAGCAAACATCACCGATCGGGTCAGCATCGCTGATCAGGGTCACGCCACCATTGCCGTCAGGGGTTATGACACCACCGGCATTGAGGCTATCCACCACACCGTTGGTCTGGCCGGACACCAGATTGATCGCACCCGGTGTCGACGGACCAAACGTGGTGCCATAGCTGTTGTCGTTAAGCGCAAAGTGCTGCGCGTAATTCCACATCGCGGTGACGGTGTTGCCGTCGAAATAGCCCATCACCTGGCCATTGCCATCCTCAGCGGCCGAGCCGCCCGGCAGGGTCTCGCCGGAGCCGGTGTACTCGGGGAACAGATCCATCGCACCGCCGTCGAAAGCCAGCTGCTCGGCGTTGTAGTCGTGATCCATATCCGCGGTAGCGGCTTGTGCACGCGAGAAGCGGAACGGATTGATCGCGCCGGTGCCATTGCCCGTATTGGCCGCGTTCGGGTTGTTCGTCAGCAGTGCCTGGGTAAAGCCATTGACCCGTGGCGTGAACGGCAGCGGGTAGAACGCCGGCTCACCCGGTGCATTGACGGCATTGGGATAAGTGCCGAAGTAATGATCGAAGGAGACGTTCTCCTGGAAGATCACCACAAGGTGCTTGATCGGTGTAGCCGTACGGACATGTCTGTACTGGCTCTGATCAGCACTGGCCGATAGCGCGTTCTGTCCAAACGAGACAGCTGACAAAGTAAGCAGACAAGCAGAAAGACAGACGGCAAGACGTGTTCGCATGACAGTCTCCGGTGGTGGTCGTGATGGTCAATAGGGCACGTCCCCAGCGTGCATAGCCCGCGACCATAAGCACCCGGCATGACAAGCGTGTAACAGCTGCACTACCAGCGCGGCGAACCTTGCTACCACTCACATTTCGGGTAGAAACCGCGTTTGCACCCCTGACCTTTGACACTGTTTGGCCCATGACCAATGACCTAGTTTGGGCGGTCATGGCCGCGATCCAAGGGAACTGCCCGCGGGCACACGGCCAGCGTGCAGAACGAACCGCCCGCTGGGCGAATCACAGAGGAGTTATTCATGACCAAGCAATATTTGAAGCCCCTGGCCCTGGCTGTAAGCCTGGGTCTGGCCCTTACCGCTTGTGGTAAGAGCGAGCAGCCCGAGAACGCCGCACCCGCACCGGCACCGACCAGCACGGCAGCTGCACCCGCACCGGCCAGCACCACGGCGGCAGTGGCTGCACCGAAGAGCGTGTTCGATGTCAGCGAGCTGGGCGCGAACGACGAGGCCTGCAAGGACTTCAATAGCTTCGTCAATGCGAAGTGGGTTGCCGCCAACCCGATTCCCGCTGACCGCACCCGTTGGGGCGCATTCGATCAGCTGGCCGAGAACAGCCTGAATACGCAGCACGAGATCGTCGAAGCGGCCGCCAAGGATGCCGCACAGGCCAAACCGGGTTCCGCCGAGCAGAAGATCGGTTACCTGTATGAGACCGGCATGGATGAAGCCGCTATCGAAAAAGCCGGCTTCGATCCGATCAAGCCGAAGCTCGACGCGATTGCCGCGATCAAGAACAGCGGCGACGTGGTGGACTTCCTCACCAAGAGCTTCACCGAGGGTGATCAGCTGGTGTTCCAGTTCGGCGCCGGCGCCGACTTCAAGGATGCCAAGATCCAGATCGCGTACACCAATCAGTCCGGTTTGGGCCTGCCGACCAAGGACTACTACTTCAAGCCGGACTACAAGGACATTCGCGACGCGTATGTCGCTTACATCGCCAAGGCGCTGGAACTGACGGGCGTGGCTGATGCCGATGCCAAGAAGCAGGCCGATCAGGTGATGGCGTTCGAGACCGAGCTGGCCAAAGCTTCGCTGGCCCCGACCGAAATGCGTGACCTGGACAACCAGTACCACTTCGTCAGCGTGAAAGACGCCGAC
The DNA here is from genome assembly GCA_049794535.1 of Rhodanobacter sp. Taxonomy (GTDB): domain Bacteria; phylum Pseudomonadota; class Gammaproteobacteria; order Xanthomonadales; family Rhodanobacteraceae; genus JBARCX01. The sequence continues at coordinate 1,583 of JBARCX010000291.1, read as the reverse complement.
AAGGTCACCCCGCACTTCAACTGGGAAAAGTTCTTCACCGCCCAGGGCGTGACCATCGACAAGGGCTTCTCGCTGTCGCAGCCGAAGTTCTTCACCGAGTTCGATAAGCTGGTCGCCAGCGCGCCAGCCGCACAGTGGCAGGCTTACCTGCGCTTCCACGCCATCGACGACGCCTCGGCGTACCTGAGCAAGAATTTCCAGGACAACAAGTTCGACTTCTACGGCAAGACCCTCGCCGGTCAGCCGGAGCAGAAGCCTCGCTGGAAGCGCGTGCTGGGTGCCATCAACGGTTCGATGGGCGAGGCACTGGGCCAGCTGTACGTGGCCAAGACCTTCACCCCCGAAGCCAAGCAGCGCGCCGAGGAGCTGGTCACCAATGTGCGCGACGCACTGAAGACCCGTATCGAAAATCTCGACTGGATGAGCCCCGAGACCAAGGCCAAGGCCGTCGAGAAGTGGAACAAGTTCCTGCCGAAGATCGGCTATCCGGACAAGTGGCGTGACTGGGCCGGCCTGGACGTGAACAACACCAGCTTCTACGGCAACCTGCAGGCCGCCGAGAAGTTCAACTACGAGTACGACATCGCCAAGATCGGCAAGCCGACCGACCGTTCGCTGTGGGACATGACCCCGCAGACGGTTAACGCTTACTACGATCCGAGCACCAACACGATCAACTTCCCGGCCGCGATCCTGCAGCCGCCGTTCTTCTATGCCAACGGCGACGACGCGATCAACTACGGCGGTATCGGCGCCGTGATCGGTCACGAAGCCAGCCATGGCTTCGACGACCAGGGCAGCCAGTTCAACGGCGACGGCAACAAGGAAGACTGGTGGACCAAGCAGGATCAGGCGCAGTTCAAGGCCCGTACTGCCAAGCTGGTACAGCAGTTCAACGACTACGCCCCGATCAAGGACAAGCCGGACCTGCACGTCAACGGCCAGCTGACCCTGGGCGAGAACATCGCTGATCTGGGCGGCGTGAACATTGCCTACGACGCGCTGCAGACCGCGCTGAAGAAGGATCCGTCCGAAGCCGATGCGAAGATCGACGGCTACACCGAAGATCAGCGTTTCTTCCTCAACTGGGCCCGCGTGTGGCGTGGTTCGGTGCGTGAGAAGCAGGCGATCCTGTACCTCAACGTCGATCCGCACTCCCCGGCCGCACTGCGCGCCATCGGCGCGCCCTCGAACGTGGCAGCGTTTGCCACCTCGTTCCAGTGCAAGCCCGGCGACGCGATGGTGCGTTCCGAGGATAAGCAGGTGAAGATCTGGTAAGTCGTATCCGCTGACTGTCGCGTATCTAACGCGGCATAAAGCTCAAGGCCCCGCATGCGAATGCGGGGCCTTTTTTGTTCTTTAAGTGCCAGCCAAATATTCCCATCCATGAAGCGACCTGATTAGCACCTGACCTGAAACGCGGAGACCCCCTCCCTCCGGCGACCCGAAGGAAGTCCCTGTGGGAGAGAGGATGCCGGTCCCACAGGGGCTTCCTTTGGGCGCAGCAGGTGAGGGTACGGCCAGCGCGTTAAGTTGAGGCTTAGTCGCACCCTCATCCGCTGCGCCCAAAGGAAGTCCCTGTG
>JBARCX010000290.1:0-14724 GCA_049794535.1 Rhodanobacter sp. | reverse complement strand
CCACTTGCACTTCGTGCAACACACCAAGCTCGGTGAGCACTTCTGCCGCGTGCGTCATGGTTTCCCAGTCCGAACGCGACCCCATCACCACACCGACTCGCGGTGCCCCAGCTGTTCCAGTCATGGTCCGGCCGTCCAAAAGGGGATATTGTACGGACTTTCACGCTACACAACGATTCCGTATCTCATGGACAAACGCCTGCTCGATATCCTGTGCTGCCCGGTCAGCAAGACGCCAGTACGCCCGCTGAGCAAAGCCGAGCTGGATGCCCTCAACCGCGCCATCCAGGCCGGCCAGGTCGACACCGTGGCTGGCGTTGCCGTGAAAGAGTCGATCGACGAGGCATTGATCACCACTGACCGCAAAGTGGTCTACCGGGTCGATGACGGTATCCCGGTCATGCTGCCCGAGGAAGGCATCGGCACCCTGCAGTTGACGGACTTCCCAACCGCAGCGTGACGCGGTTCGCGGTCCGGCCGATCGGGCCTTAATAATGACGCATGACACGACAGGCGCTTTCGCTTATCGTGGGCGCTTGGGTCAGCCAAGCCGACCACCGTCGTGCGGTGGAACACTTCAGGGGTGTGGCGATGAAAGACGCCAGTGAGCCTTCCAACATCGTCAATTTAAGCCAGCGCCTGGATCCCTCCAGTCTGCGCGGAGGCGAGTTGTTGAATGCCGTGCGCAGCATCGCCAGCCGTCGGCTGCAGGAATACGTCGGCAACATGTTCGAACATGTCGACGATGCGCTGTTCGACCTGGCCGAAAAAGCCGAGAACAACGCCGCGCAAATGCACTATTTCGATGGCATGCGTGAAGTGCGCAAACGTCGCCCGGTGGTGGAGCGCAGCTTCCTCGCGCAGGTCAACCGTAATCTCGATGATTTCGCCAGTAGTGGCCGACCGCCTTCGGGCCCGGTGACGCTGCCCATCGGCTCGATGGAGCTTTCGCTCGTCGCCGATAACGAGCTCGAGGAATCACTCGCCGTCACCAGCATGATCGGCAAGAACGAAACGCGTTTGTCACGCGAGTTGTTCGCCGTCAATCAACGACTGTCGGTGATCTGCGGCGGCATGAAGATCGACGACGCCAGCAACCCGATCGGGCCGGCGTCGCTAGCACAGGCGTTCCGTCAGTCGGTGCGCGAGCTCAGCGCCGACATGCGCGTGAAGCTGATCATCTACAAGCTGTTCGATCGCTACGTGATGGCGACGCTCGACGAGCTGTACCAGGAAACCAACACTGAGCTGGTGCGTGCCGGCGTGTTGCCGCAACTACGTCACGACGTAGTGCGCAGTGGCACGGCAACACCTGTGGCAGCTGGCGATGCAACACAGGCCGGCGCAGGAACAGCCGCGACGCCCATGGGCGACGAGGGCGACGCCTCGGCCGAACTCCTGCAGACCTTACGTTCGCTCTTCAGTGCGCGGCGCGCGCATCCCAACGTACCGCTATCCGCGATGACGTCGGGACCGCTGCCCTCGGTCAACGAATTGATCGGCGCACTCAGCGTGCTGCAGAACCAGGCGGCCGTTCAACCGGCTGTGCCGCAGCACGTCACAGGCGTGTCCGCCGACCTGACAAACGAAGTGCTGCAACTCAAGGAACAGTTGCTCGCACAGATCGGCGCGCTCCGCGGCGAACGGCCTGGCCAGGTGGCCACGATCGACGAAGACACCATCGACCTGGTCGGCATGCTGTTCGAGTTCATCCTCGAAGATAACAACCTGCCCACCCAGATGCAGGTGATGCTGGCGCGGCTGCAGATTCCTTATCTCAAGGCGGCGATCCTCGATCGCAAACTGTTTGCTCACCGCCAGCACCCGGCGCGTCGCTTGCTCGACAACTTGGCCGAAGCAGCCAAGGGTTGGTCGGAAGAGGCCGATCGCGACGGCCGTCTGCACGATATGGTGAAGTCCATCGTCGATAGCCTGCTGCAAGAATTCGACGACGACCTCGGCATCTTCGAGCGCCTGTGCCTCAAGCTGCAGAACTTCCAGGAAACCACCAGCCGCCGCGCTGAGTTGGCCGAGCAGCGTGTGGCCGAGTCCACTCGCGGCCGCGAAAAATTGGAACAGGCACGGCGCCGCGCCGCGCGCGAAATCCTTAACCGCATTGGCGATCACACCTTACCGCCACTGGTGCACGGCATTCTGTCGCGCGCCTGGGCTAACTACATGGTGCTGACCCTGTTGCGCCAAGGTGAGGCATCGCCCGAGTTCCGCGAATCATTGCGCTTCGTCGACGAATTCATCATCAGCACCAAGCCCGTTCGTGATGTGGAAGCCAAGCGGTTGCTGCGGCAAATCCTGCCCGGTATCGAACGCTCGCTGCGTCGTGGCTTGGCTAACGTTGCTTTCCAAGATAACGACATCGAGCGGCTGCTTGCACAGCTGCATGGCTATTACCGCCAGCAACTCGGCGATGCAGCGCCTGCCGCTGCACAACCGGCTATCGATGAAAACGTCAGACTGGCCATTCCGGACAGCATCCAGCCACTCACCGAGAGTTTGGTTGAGGACGATGAACCCGTGATCGAGGTCACCGCCGAGATCAACGCCGAACTGGAACAGGTGAGCGACCTTAAGCCGGGCACCTGGCTTGAGTTCATCACACACGACAACACCATCGAACGCGCCAAGCTGTCCTGGATCAGCCCGATGAGTGGCCGCTACCTCTTCGTCAACCGACGCGGGCTCAAGGTGGCCGACTATTCACCGCACGAGCTGGCCGCCACCTTGGCCTCCGGCAAAGCAAGACTGCTCGCCTCCAGTGCGCTGTTCGACCGCGCGATGGATGCCATCGTCGATCGCCTTAGCCATCCCAACGATGATCGCACCACGGATACGGAATGACATCTGCTCCAGTTGCAGCTCCGGCTATCACCCCGCCTGACTCGACCGTTATCAATGCAGACATCGAGCGCGCCTTTGCCGAAGATATCGGCCAAGGCGACGCCACCGCGATGTTGCTACCCGCTGACGGTCGCGCTACTGCGCGCCTGACCTGTCGCGAAGATGCCGTGATTGCTGGCATCCCCTGGTTCAATGCCTGCTTTCGCCGACTCGACCCTGACGTGCAGATTGACTGGCACGTACACGATGGCATGCACGTAGCTGCCGGCACCGTGATCTGTCAGCTTGCCGGCCATGCCCGGGCACTGGTGACTGCAGAGCGCTCTGCACTGAATTTCCTGCAGCTGCTATCGGGTACCGCCACTAGCACGTCAGCGTACGTGGCCGCTGTTTCCGGCACGGCTGTACGCGTGCTGGATACCCGCAAAACCGTACCCGGCCTGCGACTGGCGCAGAAGTACGCCGTGCGCTGCGGTGGCGGCCACAATCATCGCGTGGGCCTCTACGACGCGATCCTGGTCAAGGAAAATCACATCATTGCCGCGGGCAGTATCACCGCCGCTGTGACAGCCGCTCGCAAACTCCATCCAACCTTGTTGCTCGAAGTCGAGGTGGAAAACCTCGACGAGCTATCGCAGGCATTGGAGGCCGGCGTGGATCGCATCATGCTGGATAACTTCACCACGCCATTGATGCGCGAAGCCGTGGCGCTGACCGCCGGTCGTGTACCGCTGGAAGTCTCCGGCAATGTCGACCTGTCCACCATCGGTGAGTTTGCTCGTACTGGCGTGGATTTCATCTCAGTCGGTGCATTGACCAAGCACGTTCATGCGCTTGATCTGTCGCTGCGCCTACAGCTGGACTGAGAGTAAAGCGCAGCCCGGTAGCCTTGCACCTATCGGGTAGCGCCCACACACTGCGCGTATGAGCGACATTTTTGACCTGCTTCTGCTTGTGGTGCTGCTCGCCATCGTTGGGCTGTGGCTGAAGCTGAGCCGCGCCCGCGAAATGGCGACCACTGAGGCACGCCAACAATGCCAGCGCTATGGCCTGCAGTTGTTGGATGAAACGGTAGGTCTGGGTGGTTTACGTTTGCGCCGCTTTAACGGACAGCGGCTACTGGAGTGGCGTTACGACTTCGACGTCAGCATCGATGGCGACGACCGTGAGCTCGGCCACCTGTGGGTGGTAGGCGGTGTACTCACGGAATTGCGCCTGCCTACCATCGCGACGCGTATCGAAGCATCGTCGACTGAGAGCGATGTAAGTGATGTGGTTGGCCTGCCGTCATCCACCACCAGCAACGTGGTGCCGCTCCGTCCGAGATTGCCGGGCAACGAAACTCGCCACTGAATGAGGCGCGCTGTTAGCGCGCCCATCGAACCTACTTACTTGATGACGCGAAGATGCGAGCCGCTGCGGCGTGGCTTATCGCCAGCCGGGTCTGCGGGAGGCGTGGGCGGCACGTCATCGGATGGCGGCGTCGTGGGTGTATCGCCACTTTCGTCAGCCGGGAACATCATGCCCTGCCCGTTCTCCTGTGCATAAAGCGCCAGCACGGCCTGCACCGGAATATGGATGCTTTGACTGACCCCGGAAAAACGGGCCTGGAAACTAATCCACTCGTTGCCGAGATCGAGATTGGCCACCGCGCGCATGGCGAGGTTCAGCACGACCTGACCGTCCTTCACTACCTGTGGCGGGACGCGCACGCCGTCACGAGTAGCGTCGACCAACATATAGGGCGTCAGCTGGTTGTCGCTGATCCAGTCGTAGATCGCCCGCAACAGATACGGACGATTCGAACTCATTGAAATGGTTTCTTCCTTACTCACCGCATAGCCTTTTCTTCAGTGGTGAGACTGCGCGCATAGCCCTGGCTGTGGAACAGGCGCTCACCATAATCAACGATAGCCTTACCTTCACGCCCCAGATCTACACCCAGCCACGGCAGCCGCCAAATGATTGGCGCCACCAGACAATCAGCCAGGCTCATCTCCGGGTTAAGGAAGAACTTCGCAGCTTTGAACAGTGGCAACGCCGCGAGCAACTGTACGCGCAATCGTTTACGAGCGGCATCCGCAGGACGGCCGCCGGCACGAATGATATCCACTTCCGGCAGCCAGTCACGCTCTATGCGAACTGCAGCCAGGCGCAAGCGGGCACGGGAAAGCGGATCAATCGGCATAAGTGGCGGGTGCGGATAGCGTTCGTCCAGGTATTCGCACACAACCGCCGTGTCGTACAACGTAAGGTCGCGGTCGACCAAAGTGGGCGTGGTCGCGTAGGGATTCAGGTCCGCCAGATCTTCCGGTGGTCGCGCTGGATCGACGATAACCCGCTCATAAGTCACCCCCTTAGCGGCAAGCGCTAACCGTACTCGGTGACATTGAATGTCATCGGCGGTGGTGTAGAGGGTGAGTACGGTGCGCGAACGAGCACTCTGAGCCATGCGCGATCTCCCCAACAGCGGCAAGCCCGGTGCGACGGCGTTTGCCGCCGCACCTCCACTGCAGACGTCTTAGTGCACGTCCTTCCAGTATTCCTTCTTAAGCATGTACGCAAGCAGGCTGAAGGCGGCCAGGAACAGCAGCACCCAGATGCCATAGCGCTGGCGCTGCAAGGCGGCCGGCTCGGACACATATTCCAGGAAGTTGGTGAGGTCGCGATCCGCCTGATCGTATTGCGCTGGCGTCAGCTTGCCTGGATGCGATAGCTCCAGCTTCTCCACTTCCGGATCATGACCTTGCACAGCTGGCTTCATCACCGCTGTCTGCACGCCCTGCAACTCCCACATCGGGAACGGCATCGACGCATTCGGGAACACGGTGTTGTTCCAGCCTACCGGGCGACTCGGATCCAGGTAGAACGACTTGAGGTAACCGTAGACCCAATCGGCACCCTTGGCGCGGACTTCCAATGACAGATCCGGCGGAGCCTTGCCGAAGAACTTCGTCGCATCGGCCTCGGGCATGTGCGAAACCACCGTCTCACCGAATTTCGCGCCGGTGAAATTGAGGTTCTGCATCACGTCCTGTTCGGTCAGCCCCAGGTCGTCGGCAATGCGCTCGTAGCGCATGTACTTCAGCGAGTGGCAACCCACGCAGTAATTGAAGAACAACTTGGCGCCACGCTGCAGCGAAGCTTGATCACGCAGGTTGGTGCCGGCGGAGGGTAATTCAGGGCCTTCCGAGGCCATCGCCGAGGCGCTGCCTACGAGCAGACCGAGCGTCAGCGCGATGATGGAGAAATACCGGTTAGTCATGCGTCGTCACCCGTTCCGGAACCGGCTTGGCCTTTTCCCAGCCAAGATGCGTATACAGCCACAGGAATACGAAGAACCCGAAGTAGATCAACGTCATCACACGACCAAATACGTTGTCCCAGGTGGTGATGTCGATATCGCTACCGAATACCGCAGGGAATATTTCGTCGGTCAGGTCCATGCCGATCATCGCCAGGCCGATAAAGGACAGTACGAACAAGGTCAGCGCCACCTTGTAACCGGTGCCGCGATAGCGCACCGACTTGGTCGTACCCACATCGATCCACGGCAGCGCGAACAAGATGGCGATGGCACCGAACATGCCCAGCACACCCCATACCGCGGTGCCGAAGGCCGAAGGGATCATTCGCACGATCGCGTAGAACGGGGTGAAGTACCACACCGGTTTGATCTGCGCCGGGGTAGCCAGGTTGTTCGCCGCGACAAAATTGTCGTGCTCGAGGAACCAGCCACCGAAGGTCGGAGCAAAGAAAATGATGAAGGCGGCGATGATCAGGAAGAAGCCCACGCCTGCCAAATCCTTCACCGTGTAATACGGGTGGAACGGAATAGCGTCGGTCGGCTTGAGTGCATCCCAACGATTACCCTTCGGGCCGTGCTTGACGTCGACACCGTCCGGGTTGTTCGAGCCCACTTCGTGCAGCGCGGCCAGATGCAGTACCACCAGTAACAGCAGCACCAGCGGCAGCGCAATGACATGCAGCGCGAAGAAGCGATTGAGTGTGGCGTCGGCGGGAATGTAATCACCCATGATCCACTGGACCAGGTCGCCACCGATCACCGGGATCGTGCCGAACAACGAGATGATCACCTTGGCGCCCCAGAACGACATGTTGCCCCAGGGCAACACGTAGCCCATGAAGGCCTCGGCCATCAGCACAAGGAAGATCAGCATGCCGAGCACCCACACCAGCTCGCGCGGCTTCTTGAAGGAGCCGTACATCACACCGCGGAACATGTGCAGGAACACCACCACGAAGAACAGCGAAGCTCCCGTGGAGTGCATATAACGAATGAGCCAACCCCACTCCACGTCACGCATGATGTACTCGACCGAGGCGAATGCTCCCGCCGCGCTGTCGTTGTAGTTCATGGTGAGGAAGATGCCGGTGAGAATCTGGTTGACCAACACCAAGATCGCCAGCGAGCCGAAGTAGTACCAAAGATTGAAATTCTTAGGCGCGTAATACTCGGTCATGTGTTTGCGATACATCGGCGCCAGATTCGGCGCGCGATCGCTGACCCAGTCGCCAAGGCGACTCATCACGTTGGACATCAGGCAGCCCCCTTAGGATCCACACCAATCTGTACGTGCGTGTCGTCCACGAAATGATAGGGCGGCACCTGCAGGTTCTTTGGCGCCGGCACATTCTGGAACACACGGCCGGCCAAGTCATAGCGCGACTTATGGCAGGGGCAGTAGAAGCCACCCTTCCAATCGGGGTCGAACGGTTCGGGACCGATCTGCGGCACGTAACCCGGCACGCAGCCGAGATGGGTGCAGACACCCTCGACCACTAGCCATTCCGGCTTGATCGAACGGGTTTCATTCTGAGCGTACTTGGGTTGCTGGTCGGCGGAGGTACCGTCCGACTTGGGATCGACGAGACGCGAATCCACTGAGGGCAGCGCCGCCAGCATCTCTGGCGTGCGATTTACTACGAAGATCGGAAGACTGCGCCAGGCGTAGGTCACTAACTGGGCAGGTTCAATTTTACTGATATCGACTGTTACCGGAGCACCAGCTGCTTTAGCTCTTGCGCTGGGTTCCCATGACTTTATGAAGGGCACAGCAGCCGCGACGACTCCCACTCCACCAACCACGGCTGTGGTCGCTGTAAGGAAACGCCGGCGGCCATGATCGACGACTTCGTTCGACATCAGGCTCTCCGGTACTTACGCCATTGAGGTGAAGACTTTATTTATATAGGTGTCTGCAAATATAGGGTGCCGCAAAAATTGCGTTAGTGTAACTAACGGCCCTGCCCCGTACAATAAAACTACATAGGCGACCACCGTCGGCCCAACGCAACCCTGTTAACCACTTTCGCACGCCTCGCCACGGATCGCAGCACGACATGAAACATGCCGCCGGCACGCTTGCCTTTATCGCCCGCTTTGTTGTGCTCGGGCTGGCATTGGCGTTCGTGATCAGCTTGTTCTGGCCGAGCATCGGTAACCGCCTGCGCACCCGCTTCGGCATCGGTCATGAGCAGACTACCAGTGCTGCCACAACAGTTAGCGCCTCCGATACTGCCAGCGCCCCCGTGTCCTACGCCGATGCGGTAACCCGTGCTGCACCCTCGGTGGTGAACATTTATGCGAACAAGGTGGTCACCGAACAGGCGGTGCGCATGTATACCGACCCGTTGCTGCAACGCTTGTTCGGCGGCGCGCCAGCCGGCACGGTCCGACGACGCGAACAAAGCCTGGGCTCAGGCGTGATCGTCAGCGCCGAAGGTTACGTGCTCACCAATAATCATGTCATCGCCAGTGCCGATGACATCCAGGTGCTTTTGTATGATGGCCGCGTGGCCAAGGCCACGGTGATCGGCGCCGATGAAGAGACCGACCTGGCCGTGCTGAAGATCAATGACGCCAGCAGTCTGCCGGTGATCCATCTCGCCAACCAGAAGAAACTGCGTGTGGGCGACGTGGTGCTGGCGATCGGCAATCCGCTCGGCCTCAACCAGACCGTGACGATGGGCATCATCAGTGCGATTGGCCGCCAGCTAAGCAGCACCAGTTCGGAAGATTTCATCCAGACCGACGCCGCCATCAACCTCGGCAACTCCGGCGGTGCGTTGGTCAACACGGCAGGCGACCTGGTTGGCATCAACACCTTGCTTATAGGCAAGGCTGCCGACGCCGAAGGTATCGGCTTTGCCATTCCGGTGGACACCGCCACCAATGTGCTGCAACAACTGATTACCACTGGCCACGTGATACGTGGCTGGATGGGGGCCGATTACGGCTTCGTACCCGTGGCTGCCGATAGCGGTTTGCCGGCAGCCGCACGCGGCGTCCAAGTCACAGATGTTTATCCCGGTGGACCGGCGGCACAGGCCGGCATCCAAGTACACGACATTCTGCTGCAAATCGGCAACGCCGATATTCTCGACCCAGCCGGCCTACGCCGACGCGAGGCGGCACTCAAGCCTGGCAGCACGGTAACGGTGTCAGGGCTGCGCAACGGCACCCCGTTCCATCTGAATGTAACCCTCGCACAACGACCATCCACACCACCCAGCGCATCGTCATCGCTCGACGGCAACAGCTAAAGCGCGCTCGTCACAGCTTTGCGTTGCCCCTCAGCCGGCCCCGCGCTCGGCCAGCACCGGATGGATGGCCTGGCCATAGCGCTTACGCAGTTCACCGACGCGTTGCACGTAGACCTGGGTTTCGGCATACGGCGGCACGCCGTTGTAGTGCTGCACCGCCCCCGGCCCTGCGTTGTACGCCGCCGCAGCCAATCGCTCATTGCCGTTGAAGCTCTTCAGCAACAGTGCGAGGTAACGCGCACCGCCTCGGATGTTGTCATCGGCATCGAACGCATCCAGTACGCCCATGTCATTGGCCGTGCCAGGCATCAACTGCATCAGCCCCTGCGCACCCTTCAACGACAACGCATGCGGATTGAACGCGCTCTCGGCATGGATGATCGCGCGTAGAAATGCCTCGTCCACACCGTACTCGGCGCTGGCTGCGCGAATGGTGTCGGTATACGCATCAAGATGAAGCGGCACCGTGCCCCAGTTGATCGTTGAGTGCAGATCGCACGCCACGCATGCCGCGATATAACTGAAGAGCATGGTCACCGCACGACTGCGCGTACCACCTTGCGGCACATTCGTGTACTCCACACTGCCGTCCGTGTGCACCACGCGATACACCGCACCGCGCAGTACCCGACTTCCATTCGGCTCAGAAGCATCCGCCTGTGCGCCTGCCGCTTGCAGCGGACCATGCGACTCCTGATAGCTCCACTGGCCCGGCTTACTATCCGACGGGAGTGGCGCAGCGGCCAACGGTCGCGCCGTGGTTTCTACCGACCCCTGCACCCATGCCAACGAAACCACGGGCGGCTCGATACGATGGGCGGTGGTTTCCACTGAACCCAGTACGCTGGAAAGCGTCGTTCGCGCCGACAACGCGCTGGGCCGCGGTGGCGCGCTAGCCAGCGAAGCCTCCTGCTTGCAGTCGTGATAACCCGCCGTATGGCTGGCGAATACCGTTTCACCCTGCGAGCCCACGCAGCGATAGAGCGAGGCGGCTCGTACCGGCGACCACCCAAGCAGCCCCGCCAGCAACGCGCAAGCCATCGCGACCCAGGGCAGGATCGAACGAATTGGGAAGGCCCCGGCTGACAGATCCACGCCTCCCCGATGGCGTGTGGCGGCAAACATGGTGCGCAGTGTGCCCCTGCGCTGCTGCTGCGCCAAGTACGAAGCGTCGATTCCGTGCGCCACGCCGCGCTGCAAGTGCTTGATCCCCCTTGCCGGTTCGGCTGGCAGGGGGCCTCCCAGGCGCGTAAACTGCTCGGTTCGGCGGCAGATGCTGCCCACCCTACGAATGACGGTACGCAAGACCATGAGCGGCAAGCTTTTCATCAAGACCCACGGCTGCCAGATGAACGAGTACGACTCGGCCAAAATGGCTGACGTGCTCAAGGCCTCGCACGGCCTGGAATTGACCCAGGACGAGTCCGAAGCGGACGTGATCCTGATCAATACCTGCTCGATTCGCGAAAAGGCGCAGGAAAAGGTATTCAGCCAGTTGGGTCGCTGGAAAGAGCATAAGCGTGGCGGCAAGCCGGTGCTGATCGGTGTGGGCGGATGCGTGGCGTCGCAAGAAGGTGAGGCCATCGTCAAGCGCGCGCCCTATGTCGACTTGGTTTTTGGCCCCCAGACCCTGCATCGCCTGCCCGAGTTGATCGAGAAGCAGCGCGCCAGTGGCAAGCCGCAGGTGGATATCAGCTTTCCGGAAATCGAGAAGTTCGATCGCCTGCCCGAACCGCGCGCCGAAGGCCCCACCGCCTTCGTCTCGATCATGGAAGGCTGCTCCAAATACTGCTCATACTGCGTGGTGCCGTACACCCGCGGCGAAGAAATCAGCCGTCCGTTTGATGATGTGATCGTCGAAGTCGCCCAGCTTGCTGCTCAAGGCGTGCGCGAAGTGAACCTGCTCGGCCAGAACGTCAACGCTTATCGTGGCCCGACCCACGATGGCGGTATCGCGGATCTCGCCGTGCTGATCCATGCCATTGCGCAGATCGATGGCATCGGCCGCATCCGCTTCACCACCTCGCATCCGCTGGAGTTTTCCGACTCGCTGATCGAGGCCTACGCCAACGTACCGCAGCTGGCCAACTACCTGCACCTGCCCGTGCAAGCAGGCTCGGATCGCATCCTCGCCGCGATGAAGCGCGGCTACACGGCGATCGAGTTCAAGCAGAAGATCCGCAAGCTACGCGCGGTGCGTCCGGACATCTGCGTCTCTTCGGACTTTATCGTCGGCTTCCCCGGCGAGACCGATGAGGATTTCGAAAAGACCATGAAGCTGATCGACGACATCGGCTTCGACCAAAGCTTCTCCTTCATCTTCTCCTCGCGCCCCGGCACGCCGGCAGCCAACCTCGCGGATGAAACACCGGCCGCGGTGAAGCATGAACGCCTGAGGCGCTTGCAGGCGACCGTCAATGCCAATGCCAAGCGCATCAACGAAGCCATGATCGGCACCGTGCAACGCGTGCTGGTGGAAAAGCCGAGCACAAGGGACTCGAACGAACTCGCCGGTCGTACTGAAAACATGCGCTATGTGAACTTCCCCGGCCACACACGACTCATCGGCCAGTTCGTCGATGTGATCATCACCGAAGCGATGAGCAATTCGCTGCGTGGCCGAATTCAGCTGACCAATGAAGTCGCCGCATAAAGCCCCTCTCCCCTCGGCGCCCCGTAGGTAGTCCCTGTGGGAGAGAGGGGTTGGGGTGAGGGTTCCGGGCTTGCGCAGCACTTCGACCATTGGGACCGACGCCTTCTCCCAAAGGAAGAAGGACACTCACCGTCTACCACCGCATACATTCATGACCAACGGCCTAAACCAACGCGACTTCGCGCTCGACCCAGCAGACAACGCCCGCCTCTCCAACCTGTGCGGCCCGTTCGATGAACACCTGCGCCAGATCGAGCTACGCCTGGGTGTAGAGATCAACCATCGCGGCAACCTGTTCGAAGTGATTGGCGAGCAGGCAGCCACGCGTGCCGGCGAGAAAGTGCTGCGTGCGCTGTATGAGGTCACCGGCAGCGAGTCGCTCACCGGTGCGAAGATCAACCTGCACCTGGCCGAGTCCGGCATCGACGCGATCAGTGCCGAAGCCGCCGAAGGCGCGCAAGAGGTGGTGATCAAGGTCAAGCGCGGCTCGATCAAGGGCCGTGGCCCGAACCAGTCCCGCTACCTGCACGCCATCACCACCCATGACATCAGCTTTGGCGTGGGCCCGGCCGGTACCGGCAAAACCTATCTCGCGGTCGCCAGCGCGGTCGAAGCGCTGGAAGCAAATCGCGTCCAGCGCCTGCTCTTGGTGCGCCCAGCGGTAGAAGCAGGCGAAAAGCTCGGCTTCCTGCCCGGCGATCTCAGCCAGAAGGTCGACCCGTACCTGCGCCCGCTGTATGACGCGCTGTACGAAATGCTCGGCTTTGAAAAGGTGGCCAAGCTCATCGAGCGCAACGTCATCGAGATCGCACCGCTGGCTTATATGCGCGGTCGCACCTTGAACGACTCCTACGTGATCCTCGACGAAGCGCAGAACACCACTGTCGAGCAGATGAAGATGTTCCTGACCCGTATCGGCTTCGGTTCGGTAGCGGTCATCACCGGGGATGTCACCCAGGTCGATCTGCCGCGCAACGTCCGCTCTGGCCTACGTCATGCGGTGGAAGTGCTGCGCGGCGTCGACGGCATCAGTTTCACCTTCTTCACCTCGCGCGACGTAGTGCGCCATCCGCTAGTGGCGAAAATCGTACGTGCTTACGAGGCGTTCGAGCAGCAAGACGAGAACGCCAAGTGAGCTCGCCGATCACGCTGTCGGTCGGCTATGCGGTACCCCGTCGCGGCATCCCGGCTTCGACCAGTTTTCACCAATGGGTCGAGGCTGCCCTGCATGGCGCGAAGCGCCGCAAGCCTGCCGAACTGGCCATCCGTATTGTCGGATCGGACGAAGGCCGCGCGCTCAATCGGGATTACCGCCACAAGGACTACGCCACTAACGTGCTGTCCTTCCCTGCCGAATTGCCGCCCGGCGTACAGCTGCCGCTGATCGGCGATCTGGCCATTTGCGCACCGGTCGTCGCCCGCGAAGCCGCCGAACAGGGCAAGCGCGAGCGTGACCATTGGGCGCACCTCACCGTGCACGGCGTACTGCACCTGCTTGGCTACGACCATATCGACGATGCCGATGCCAACGTGATGGAGGCGCTGGAGACACGCATCCTCGCCGGCCTGGGCATTGCCGATCCCTATGCCTGATTTGGCGCAATATTTCGTTGCAATACGACGCTTGTGCCCTGAATCGTCACAGTTTTTCCGCTAGACTCGGGTTTCCGCCCGAGTCCGGGCAGCATCAACACGAGTAATGAACGACGACCCTGGCAGTACCAATGGCCCGGCCCACCGCAAATGGTGGGACAGACTGGGCCATCTGTTTTCTAGCGAACCACGCAATCGCGCGGAATTGATTGACGAGCTGCGGGCCGCCCAGGCCAACGGCCTACTGAGCGCCGACACGCTGCCCATGCTGGAGGGCGCACTCAAGGTCACCGAGCTGAGCGTGGACGACGTCATGATCCCGCGCGTGCAGATCGTGATGATCGACGTCGATGCACCACTCGACGACATTCTTGCCGCCGTGGTCGAATCTGGCCATTCGCGCTTCCCCGTACATGGCGAAGACAAGGACGACATCCTCGGTGTCGTGCTTGCCAAAGATTTGCTGAAGTTTTTCGGCAACGCGGCAGGCTTCGACATCCAGGCGATTCTCCGTCCCGCGGTGCTGATCCCCGAGTCGATGCGACTGAACGTGCTGCTGGCCGAGTTCCGCCGCAGTCGCAATCACATGGCGCTGGTGGTGGACGAATACGGCGGTGTCGCCGGCCTCATCACCATCGAAGACGTGCTGGAACAGATCGTCGGCGAAATCGACGACGAACACGATGACGACGAAGAACCCGCGCTGATGCACGAACAGTCGGAAGGCGAGTGGCTGCTCAACGCACTCACCCCCATCGCTGACTTCAACGAAGAGGCTGGTGCTAATTTCTCCGACGAGGAATTCGACACCGTCGGCGGCATGGCAACGGCCGAGTTCGGCCACTTGCCCGAAGCAGGCGAGGAAGTCGCCATCGGTGATTTCCTGTTCCACGTCACCCAGGCTGACGACCGTCGCGTGCAGCAATTTCGCGTCACACGGCTGAAAGCCAACTAGAGCCTTCTCACGGTCTCTGCGTAGCCCGCGCCGGAGTCTGTGTGCCTGCAGGGCAAGGAAGAACGAGTGAATGTATGTCGATACATGATCGAGTGATGAC
>JBARCX010000289.1:0-17422 GCA_049794535.1 Rhodanobacter sp. | reverse complement strand
AGTAACCAAAGAGAAGGGCACCCCCGATGGCGCGCCTTCCGGGCAACCTGCCCTACAGGTGCGCGAGTGGGTTCCGGGGTTTTTCGACAGCACTTCCTGTGCTGGCGAAAAACTGGCCGGCGTCCTGCCGGCCACTCTTCGAGCTTTCCTCCACCCACTCGCCGCGCCAAAGGGGGCCCCGGGTAAAGCAGCGCGCGTCCTGCGCGCACTACGTACCAGCGCTGTGCGCTGGCGAGTGCGCTCCGTTTTAGCTCTATCGGTAGTAGCTACATGTCTGAAAAGTGCGCGCATTAGCGCAAAAACCTTGCGAGGGGTGCGCATATGACGTTGTTCAAATCCGGCTGGTTCATCACCCTCATAGGCCTTGCGTTGTTGGCCGTGCTGATCTGGTTTGGCGGCCCCTATCTTGGCATCGGCGATTCGCAGCCACTGGCCAGTGCGGTCAGCCGGTTGGTGCTGATCATGTTGATCGTGGTGGTGTGGGCGGTGTGGTTGCAGATCCAGCAGCTGCGCGCACGCAACAAGGCCAAGCAGATGTCTGGCGATATGGCCGGGCAGGATGCCAAGCCTACGGGCAGTGATCGTGATGAGCGTAGTGCTACCGAGCGCACGCAGTTGCAGGGCCGCTTCCAGGAGGCGATCGATACTTTGCGCAAGAGCCGTCGCGGCGGCGGCAATTTGTATACGTTGCCGTGGTACGTGGTGATCGGACCGCCGGGCTCGGGCAAGAGCACGCTGTTGCAGAACTCGGGCCTCAATTTTCCACTGTCCGATCGCTTCGGCAAGGAAGCACTGCGCGGTATTGGTGGCACGCGCAATTGTGACTGGTGGTTCACCGACGAGGCCGTATTCCTCGACACGGCAGGGCGCTATACCACGCAGGATTCCGACCGCACGGCGGATGCGTCGGCGTGGGGTGAATTCCTCACACTGCTGCGCAAGTACCGCAAGCGCCGGCCGATCAACGGCGTGCTCATTGCGATGAGCATGTCGGATCTGTTGGTGCTGGATGACGCGGGGCGGCTGGAGCATATTCAAGCCATTCGCCGCCGCCTGGACGAATTGGTCAGTCAGTTGCGGATTGGTGCACCGGTGTATCTGGTGTTGACCAAGTGCGATCTGATCGCCGGCTTCAGCGAGTTCTTCGATGATCTGAGCCCGGAGCTACGTAGTCAGGTCTGGGGCGTGTCGTTCCCGGTCGACAAAACCATGGATGGCAGCGCCGCGAAGCAGTTCGTGGACGAGTTCAATCTGCTGTTGGATCGGCTCAATACGCGCATCCTCGATCGGTTGCATACCGAGCGTGATCGCAATCGGCGTGCGGCGATTCTGTCGTTCCCGCAACAGCTGGGTGCCATGCGTGAAACGGCACGGCAGTTTGTGGAGGGTGTGTTCACCGGCCACCAGTACGGCACTACGCCGTTGTTGCGCGGCGTCTACCTCACCTCGGGTACGCAAGAGGGCACGCCGATCGATCGCATGATGGGCGCAGTGGCGCGTACCTTTGGTCTCGATCCTTCGCGTGTGCATACACCGGGCGCGCAAACCCGCACGTTCTTCGTCGAGCGTCTACTGAAGGACGTGCTGTTCCGCGAGTCGGGCTTTGCCGGCACCAATCCCAAATTGGAGCGGCAGAAGATATTGCTGCAAGCCGCGACGTACATTGGCGTATTGCTGGTGACAGCACTCTTGCTGGCTGGCTTCGTTAGCAGCTATGGCCGCAATAGCAGTTATCTGGGGCAGGTGCAGGACGCACTGAAGAACACACCGGCGGCGAGTGACTTGGCCGGTGTCACCACCCAGAAGGAATACTTCGCCAAGGTGCTGGAGCGACTTGAATCGCTCTCCGCCGTGCAAGACGTGGCGCAGCAATACCAAGGCCATGTACCGATGCTGATGCGCTTTGGTTTGTATCAGGGGCACGCTGTCGGCGATGAAGTGCACGACGCGTATATTCGCGAGCTCAACGGCATCCTGTTGCCTGGCGTGGCTTCGCAGTTCCGCACTGGGCTTACCAACAATGCCAGTGATCCACAGGCGCTGTACTACTACCTCAAGGGTTATTTGATGCTGGGCGAGCCTCAACATCAGAATGCCGACGAGTTGGTCGCGCTGACCAATATCGAATGGCGGAAGATTTTCCCCAACGATCCGGTCTTGCAGGCAGCACTCGCCAAGCATTTCCATGCGCTGGTTGCCGAGCCGGGTCAGCTGCGCGCACTAACCTTGGATAGCGCGCTGGTGGAACAGGCACGCAGCACACTACGCACAGCCGATCTGTCGACGCTGATTTACGGCAGCCTCAAGCTCAATGTGGATAGTACGGATCATCCACCGCTGCGGCTGGATAAAGAACTGGGTCTGCTCGGCAACGTATTCCAGCGCAAGAGCGGTACGTCGTTGTCCGAACCGCTGCCGGCGCTGTTCACCCAGCCGGTATTTGCGGACGAAGCGAACAAGGGCATCGAGCAAGCGGTGAAGCAGTTTGCGCAGGACGACTGGGTGTTTGGCGCGAACAAGATCGACACCGTGGCGCAGGCGCAGCTGACGCAACAGGTGCTGGCGTTGTACGAGCAGGACTACATCAAGGCCTGGGATGCCTTGCTCAATGATCTGCAGCTGCAGCCGATCGCCAACATCCAGGATGCCAGCGCGATTGCGGCCAAGTTGTCCGGGCCGAGTTCACCGCTGAAGGCTTTGTTGAAACTGGTGCGCGACAACACCAACGATTTGCTGCGTGCACCGCCAGGGAGTGCCGGAGACCAGGCGGCCGACAAGGCGTTGGCTAACGTCGAGAAAGCAGCGGAGAAGAAGGCCACGCAGAACGCATTGACACGTGCGCTGGCAGGCTCCAATGGCGCGCCGGCGGCTGATCCGGGTGAAAAGCCGGGTGCAGTGATCAGTGAGCATTTCGATACGCTCAACAAACTCAGCGAAGGTGCACCGGGTTCCGCGCCGATCGATCACACCGTGAGCGTGCTCGATCAACTCAGCAAGACGTTGCTGACGATGACGGATTTCAGCGGCTCGGCTGGCCAACCCAATCCGCAGTTGCTGATGGCGCAACAGGAAACCACGCAATTACCGGCGCCGATGTCCGGCATGGTGGCGGCGCTCACCGGCAAGAGCCAGGCGCTGGTAGCTAGCGGTACCAAGGGCGCTTTGGATGACCAGTACCAGCAGGCGGTAGCCAAGGATTGTGCGGATTACACCCGTGGACGTTACCCGTTCGTAGCGGGTAGTCGCTCGGATATTCCAGTGCAGAACTTTGCCGAGTTGTTTGGCTATGGCGGTCGCTTCGATGCGTTCTACAAACAGTCGCTGGACAAACTGGTGGATGCGAGTGGACGCAACTGGGTGTGGAAAACCGGGCCGGGTGCGGTCAGTGGTTCACCCGGCATGCTGGCGCAAATGCAGCAGGCGGACACCATCAAGCAAATGTATTTCCGCAACAACGGCAATGCGCCGGAAGTCGATTTCACCTTGCTCGCGCCGACGCTCGATGCCGGCATCGGCAAGCTGGTGATCACGGTCGATGGGCAGAAGTACGAGTACCAGCCCGGTGGTGCGGCCAGTTCGGCGATGAAGTGGCCGGGGCCGCAACCGGGCCACGTTTCGATCTCGGCGTACGACACGGCAGGCACGCTGTTGAGCACCTTCGACTACCAAGGTGACTGGGCATTCTTCCACGCGCTGGAGGCCGCCAATTTGCAGAAGCAGTCGGACTTGCGTTATGTCGCCAGTTTCAATTTCGGAGGGCACATCGCCAAGGTCACGATCCAGGCCGATAACCTCAAGAATCCATTCTTGAGTTCAGCCGTGCAACGTTTCAGGTGTGGGGGGTAACGCATGATGAATTCGCGGGGGGCGGATTTAATCGGGGCAGGCTCCAGGGGGCCAGAATCAACAAGCGTAGGTTTTTTTGGCAAGCTTCCTGGAGCTGGCGATTTTGTACAGCGCCGTTTGCCGCCGCGTTTTGTCGAAGCATGGGACCGTAGCTTTGAGCTGGCGGTGGATGACAGCCGCCGTGCGCTTGGCAACCACTGGCAAGAGGCATATCGCACGAGTCCCGTGTGGCGATTCATGTTGGCGCCGGGCGTATGCACTGATGCGGCGTGGGTCGGCGTGATGGGGCCCGCGGTCGATCGAGTCGGTCGCTGCTTCCCGATGGTTATCGCCGCGCCGTTGGTTGGCGACCTGGCATCTGTCGAGCAGGCCTTGTGCGGCGAAGACTGGTTCGATGCACTGGAGCGCGTGCACCTCGATGCGCAATCCGATCCATCGACCAGCGTGGACACATTTGATGCATGGGTGGCTGCTTTACCCGGGCCGATTGATGCCCCGGGTATCGACGCATCGAACCTGTGGCAGGACATTGACTGGAGTGCGGCCAGCCACTGGCGTTTGCCGCTGCAGACACAGCAAACAATCGGTTCACCGCTGACCCAGCTATGGGCGCGCCTAAGCACCACGCGTGGCGATTGGTGCCTATGGTGGACGCATGGCGGCGGCGCCGTGCCGGCGAGCATGCTGGTGACACAAGGTTTGCCACAGCCATCGGCCTATGCCGGTTTTCTGGATGCTGCGCATGCGGGGGCTCCCTGGGAATCACTTGGTGTGTTCGATAGCGCTGCTCATCATGTGGGTGACATGGCGAGTGCATCGGTCACGCGAACCGATGTACAGCTCGCCGATGTGCCATCGGCATACGCGGCTCCTGTGGCACAGACACGGTTGCCTGACGATCTGTCCGAATTGTTCGCCGATCTGATACCCGTACAAGCCACGGCAGATACGCCAGCACAGGCTGTTGACGCGTTTGTAGACGTGGATCGAACGAATCCACTGCCTTCCACGGGCGTCGTGGTGCAGTACCGAAACGATAGTGCGCTGACCCTTGTCGCTGCCGACGACGGCGTGCACGATCCACGTCGACAGGCGGCGGTTGCCGTGGGCCAAACGGTTGATGGATTCGCTGCCGGTGATTTTTCAATGGGCATGCAAGCATTACGCGCCCAGTTGCTTGCATTGCATCCACGGTTGCGGTTGGCCACGGTGGATCTGATCGACCCGGTCGCCGAGGATGGCGCGGTGATTGCCGCACGCATCACGGATCGCTGGGCCGATCTGCTGCGCATCGGTACTGCCGCGGCATGGCATTGGCGACGTGGCCAGCTGCAGCCGCTGTTCGCCACCGGCGATGTCGTGCCCGCGAGTGAAGACACAACGCTCGCCGGCGATTTCGATGACCTGCTTTTCAGCCGTACCTCGTTGGTGGCACCGGGTCTGGGTGCCATTGCACAGCCGATGTGCGACGAGGTGGTGTGCGAGATCGAAGCCGGCGATCGCCTATTGCTGATTGCCACCCGTGATCTTGTACAGCTTCCGCCGGATGTGTTTGCCCGTGCACTCGCGATGCCATCTTGTGACGATGCGCGCGCACGAATTGCCACCGCTGCCAGCCTCGGGCCGGAGCCTGCCCGATGGCCGCTGGCTGTCATCGAGATCACATCATGACGACTCGCTACCTGTCCGCAGGACGTACAGATACGGGCAAGATCCGCCGTCACAACGAGGACGCCATTCTCGTACGCGAGGACGTTGGCTTATGGGTAGTTGCCGATGGTCTGGGCGGCCATTCGGCAGGTGACTTCGCCAGCAGCCTGATCGTTGAACGGCTTGGCGTATTGCCGCGAACCGGCAGCGTTTTCGACTTTATCGAGGCGATCGAGGATGCCTTGATACAGGTCAATGCCGACTTGCTGCGCACCGCGGTCGAGCGGGGTGTCGACATCATCGGATCGACCGTGGTGGTGCTGGTGCACGACAAGGATTTCATGCTGTGCGGTTGGGTAGGGGATAGCCGCGCTTACTGCTTCGAAGAGGGTCGCTTACGGCAGATCACGGCCGACCACGTACATGGCGTGAAGGACGATGTCACCCAGTTTGGGCAAGGGCCGGCGCAGCCGCAGCCGGGCGCTGGTGTGCTGACTCGCGCGATCGGCGCCGAGGATCAGTTGTTCGTCGATTGGGTGGTGGCAGGCAACCGGCCAGACATGCAGTTCGTGTTGTGCTCCGACGGCATCAACAAGGAAATGTCGGACGACGAAATCGACCTCGCCTGTCGCCGTAACCAGCCGCCACAAGATTTACTCGACAGCCTGTTCGACACGTCGCTCAACCGAGCTGCGCGCGACAACGTTTCCGCCGTGATCGTGCGGCTCCAGGATTGACGAAGACAGCATTGATATGAATTCCATCGCTGAACTGATTGCTGCGTTCCAGGCCGACAAGCTGAAGTTGCTTGCGCTATTCGATGCGCTGACCGCACGCGGTGCCTTGCCTGAAGCAGAGCATCGTGCCGAGGTCGAACTGATCGAACACATGCGCGACGAGGGCAGTCTCGAGCCTTTGATCGCTAAAGCACTGCTCGCCAAACTGGCGTCATTGCAGACGCCCGCCGCGGGGGCACCCGCCGATGTCGATGCTGACGTCACCGTGGTGCAAATCGCATCACGGCCGCAGCGGCCGGTTGCGCCACTTGCGGATGCCGATGCGACGATAGTTCAGCCCGCGTCGCGGCCGACATCGCCCATGCCATCGGCACCATCAATCGCACCGTCCATCGTGGACGAGGCGACCATCGTCAAGCCAACGTCGCAGCCGCAGGCTTCCCATGGCGGCCAGCCCGCTGACGGACAATCGACGGGTGTCACCGGCACGCAAGGCGTTACCGGTACCAGCTCGAGTAGCAGCTTCAATATGGCCAGCTGGCAGCGCGTCGCCAGCGCCGAAGGCGGCGATTACGCCACCGTCGGCATGTTGTTGAAGGGACGTTTTCTGCTGGAGCGAGAGATTGGTCGCGGCGGCATGGGCGTGGTGTTCCTCGCACGCGATGAGCGCAAGGTGGAGGCCCGCGACCGCGATCCGTACGTGGCGGTAAAGGTGTTGAACGACGAATTCCGGCGTCATCCGGATTCGCTGATCGCGTTGCAGCGCGAGTCGCGCCGATCGCAGTTACTGGCGCACGACAACATTGTGCGTGTGTTCGATTTCGACAAGGACGGCACCATCGTCTACATGACGATGGAGTACATCGACGGCTCCGATCTGAAGACGGTGATCCGCGAGCGTGCGTTCAACGGCATGTCGCTCAGCGAAGCCCGGCCACTGATCGAAGGTATGGCGTGGGCGCTCAAACGCGCGCATGCGGCCGGTGTGGTGCACTCGGATTTCAAGCCGGGCAACGTGATGGTGACACGCGATGGCGTGCCCAAAGTGTTCGACTTTGGTATCGCCCGCGCGGGTAAACACTTTGGTGACGCGACGGGTGAGCAAACCGTTTTCGATGCCGGCACGCTGGGTGCGTTGACACCGGCGTATGCCAGTCTCGAGATGATTCGTGGCGGCGAGCCATCACCCAGCGACGATATCTACGCGCTGGGTTGCGTCACGTTCGAGTTGCTGACGGGTAAGCATCCGTTCGACAAGGTCAGTGCCGAGGTCGCGCTGAAGGAAGGACGCAAGCCACCACCGGTGCCTGGTATTACGCGTCGCCAGTACAAAACGCTATGCGATGCCGTGGCCTTCCACAGCGAGCAACGTCTCAAGAGTGCGGTCGAGTTGGTCGAAGGCCTACGCGAAGTGCGCTTTCGCGAACGCTTCCAGCGACACATGATTTACGGTGGTGGCGCGTTGGTGCTGATTGCCGTAGGTGGCTGGGGTCTATCGCACTATCTGCATAGCGAACATGTGGCGCAGGTGATTGCGCGGTTCGCTATCGCCAACCCCAAGCATTATGCCAACGAAGATCAGGCACGCGATGCACTCGGTTCATTGAGTGAGGATGACCGCAAGCGACTTATTCTCGACCAGGGCGACGCGATACAGGGCTTTTTGTCGAGCCGCCTCGATAACTACTGGAACCCTGCGCAAGGTCGGTACGATTATGCCAAGGCGCAGCATGTGTTCCAGCTGCGCGATCAACTGAAGTTGTATTCGCCGGCGTTGGACATCAAGCGCAGTGCGATGGAGCAGCAGAAGAACGATCTGCTCAATACGCTCGATACCCAGCTCACCCAGCGTATCGGCGCAGGTGCCATCTTTGAGAATCAGCCCGACAATGTCGTCACCACATTGGCGACAATCCGCGCGATTGATCCGAACAGCGCGTTGTTGAAGAACGCCGAGTTGGAGCTGAAGTACGACATCGCCATCGGCCAGTCGTTGAGCGCCAATCATGTCGATGAGGCGAAGACGCAGCTGGCACTCGCGAGCCGGTTGTTCCCGGATTCCGATCGACTGAAGCAGCGCGCGTCGCAGCTGGCAGCACTCACCCAGAGCGTGGCGGTGCAAGCGCCGACGGGGCAGGCCGCGCAGAGCGTGCCGGAAGCGCGCAAAACGTTAGCTGCATTGATTGCCAAGCCTATGCTGACGGCGGATTGGCAGAGTGCCGTGACTAACGCCATGAACGTGCTGGATAGCGACACCTCGCCGGATACGCACCACTTGGTGGATTCGCTGGGCAACACGATTGCCGATACCGTTGCCGGCCAGGCCAGCCAGCAAACCGATCCGTTGCACGTGCAGCAGGCCAGTAGTCTGGTCGCGCTCGGCCTGCAGTACGCACCGCAATCGGCAAAGTTGATCGCGCAACGTACGCGACTGGATACGCTGCAGCAGCAATTACAGGCGCAGCTGGATCAGGAAAGCGCCGCAGCGGAAGTGGCATCGCGCATCGAGTCGATGAAGAGTGCGGCGGCGGCTAACGATGTTGCCAAGGCACAGGAGTCGCTGGATCGTATTCGTACTCTGCAGCCGGATAATCCATTCCTGACCAAGGATGGCCCGCAGCTGCTTGCCAATGCGTATTTGGGGCAGGCCGGTCATGCCTTCCAGCACGGCAATTACCAAAACGCATCCGACGAATTGGTCAGAGGGCTCAAGGCCTTGGGCGATCGCCCAGATTTGCGTAACGCCAAGGCACGCTACGACTGGGTCGCAACTGTCATGAAGGCACGCGGACAGTCGTTGGCCAGCACCGATCTCGATCGCATGAAGAAGCAGCTCAGCGATTTACGCAAGGCCGATGCCGATGGCCTTGGCCAGCTCGAGGCCGACATGAAACTGCACGGTCAGTTGCCCGATGGCACGCTGGCCAGTCTGCTCGACTCGTTGAAGACGAGTACGGCCACGGCAGCAAATCCCGCAACGAACGCGCCGGCTAGTGCTGCCGTCAATACGCCGGGCAATACCGCAGCGCCTGCGACGCAACCGAGCAGCGGAGCCGTTACTCAGCCCGCTACGACGAAGTCTCCAGCGGGCAGCACCGCCGCTGCAACCAAGCCTGCAGCAGGTGCTGCTGTGGCAAACACCGCTGTAGCCAACGCGACGGCCACCAACGGCGCGACGAGTGCCGACCCCTGTGCTCGGCCGGAACTGATCGGCAAGGGTAAGCCGTGTTTCGACGCGCTGGGTGCGCGCCGTGGCCCGTCGCTGGTTGTGGTGCCGGGCATTGGCGGTGGCAAGCCTTACGCCATATCGCGCACGGAAATCACGGTGGGTGAGTTCAATCGCTTTTGCAGTGCGACCGGGCAGTGTTCGGCAAGCGGTGGCGGTGATCCGGATGCAGGCAGCCTGCCGATCAGCAATATCAGCCTTGCCCAGGCCAAGGCTTACGCAAGCTGGTTGAGCACGAGCAGCGGCGGCTATGTCTATCGGCTGCCTACCGATGCCGAATGGATGCATGCGGCGGAAGCGGGAAGCGGTTGGAAGCAGGCATCGGACAGTAATTGCGTACCACCCTCTGCCGCTGGCAACGACAACACCGGCGCACCGATTTCCGCACTGGGGCGCGAGGCGAACCCGTGGGGGTTGGTGAACATGACCGGCAATGTGTGGGAATGGGTGACCAGCGGCGGGGGCGTGATGGTCCGCGGCGGCAGCTACAACAGCTACTGGTCGGATTGCACCGTGGCCAGCCATCGAGACGACAGCGGATCACCGCAGAAAGACGTGGGGTTCCGGATTCTCAGGGAGCTGAAATGACCGAACGCGAGCAGAAAGCCAACCAGAGTTTGCATACCCTCGACGAAGCGCAGCGCCTGGGTCGAATCACCCGTGAAGAGTATCGGGCGCGTCGTCGCTACGTGCTCAGCACCTTGTGCGATAGCCATGGCATCACCGCGCGTAACGCCATCGTGCCGAAGTCGAACGTGCCGCCGGGCAGCGGCGGTGCGCAGAGCCGTGTCGGTGTCATCGCATCGGGTCCGGTCGCGCAGGAAGAAGTGCTGTCGGCTTTGTTCCCGACGCGCTCGGTATTCGGCTTGAAATTCATGCTGGTGGTTGGGATCGGTGCCGTGCTGTGTGTGGTGCTGCTCTATTGGTTGCTGCGGGCCGGGTGAACCCCTCTCCCTCCAGACCTTAAAACCTTCTCCCTATGGGAGCAGGTGCCGGTAGGCGGATGAGGGTTCGTTCGAAGCGTTGCATTCAACGATTCTGCGAGCTCCAAACCGTTCTCTTATTCCCGAACCCTCACCCCCAACCCCTCTCCCGAGGGGAGAGGGGCTCAAGCCAAAGCCTCAAAGACTAAGGCGTAACGCGGAAAGTGAGCGCCGGATAAACAAATCCAGGCCAAATGATCAAATCCATCAGTCTGTTACGCATTACATAAGTGAGCAGGCACAATCTGTGCGCTTCATCACATATTGGCGGCTCGGATGGGGGCGCGGATCGCATAGGTCCAGCTGCCGTTCCGCATCATGAAATTCGCATAGGAAATCAGGAGTTACCTCGCGTAGCTCCGGATATTGCGTTGTGACAACTGGCCACAGGCCATAGGGGAGTGCGTCGTGCGGATTGCTTGCTTGGCTGCGGCATTGGCATTGGCTTTGGGTGGTGGAGAAGCGTTGGCGCAAAGCGCGGGCGTTGCGTCGGCGAATCAGCCGGACCCGGCCGCCGCTGCAGCGTCACCAGAAATTCTCGTCAGCGGCGTACCGGCGACGGCACCTGACGTACAAAAAATCATCGACACCGAATACCAGCAGGCGATGGCCGCAGCGGGACACCCCGCCACGCTTGGCCATGCCCCGTTGCAGGCGGTCACCGACAGGATCACGGCAGCGTTGAAGAAGGCCGGCTATCCCGACGCGCATGCGTATCTGGCGGATGAGGTGGCTACCTTCCATGCGCACGATGTGAATGCCGCAACTGCGTCTACGGCCGCGGTTGGCGCAACGTCTTCGGCAGCACCCGTTGCAGCGGTGGCTGCGGGCGCCGCTGCGGCTGTCGCTTCATCCGATACGGCACCCGCGCCGACACCTGCGCCGCCTGCGCCATTGGCGGACAACGTCGTGCCGCCACTCAAGGATCGTGAGGTGGGCACGGCGCCGACGCAGCAGATTGCGGTCGGCGGGTTCCATGTCATAGGCGTGAACGATCATGCGAAAGCCGGCATCACGCCCGCCAGCATCCAGGCGATGGCCGATACGCAATATCAGCAGTTGGGTGGCAAGAGTGGCCAGCCGGCGAAGCTGACGTTCGATCAGCTGCAAGGTGTAGCGGACAAGATCACCGCGCGCTACCGCAAAGCCGGCTTCATCGTTGCCACGGCATTCCTGCCTGCGCAGACGGTGGGCAGTGATCAGATCATCCAGATCCAGGTGCTCGAGGGCCAGATCGGCAAGATCATCGTCAAGGGCACCAAGCGTTACTACCCGGGTGTGATCGCGGCGCCGGCGGAAAAGCTTCGCGGCAAGGCGTTGCAGAAGAGCGATGTCGATACGGCATTGTTGTACGACCGCGATTTGCCCGGTGTGTCGGTAGCCTCGACGTTCCAGCCGGGCGCGAAAACCGGCGATACCGACCTGATCATGGTCGCGCGCGAAGCGCCCAGGCCGTACACAATCACGGTGGGGGCGGATAACTATGGCACCGACCTCACCGGTAAATACCGCGCGCAGGTTGGCGTGACCTGGAACAGTCCGCTTGGTATCGGCGATAGCCTTGCCGCCAACGTGGATTACGCCCTCGACCCGAGTCAGAACGTTTACGGTTCGCTTATCTATAGTGCGCCGCTGGTGGTGGAGCCTGGCCTCAGCGCGGTGGTGGGTGCAACCCGCAGCGAGCTGCAGATCAACACCGGCCAGTTCGCTGCGCTCGATGTGAGGGGGCCGAGTTCTACGTATTTCGGCGGCATGGACTGGAAGTTCGTCAACGACGAAGACCTGAAGTTGCTCGGCTCGCTGCACTTCATTCGCGAGCAGGCAAAGCTCAACAGCAACAGCATGATGTTGTCGGATGAGATCTTCAACGTCGCTGATCTTGGTTTCGCGCTGAATCAAACCGATCGAGAGTTCCACGGTGTGAACCTGTTGCAGGTCGATGTGCGCAAGTCGATCAGCGACGACTCGCGCGAACCTGACCTTGTCAGCCCGGACCACGCGCGCAGTTTTCTGTCGACGAGAGTGTCGTATACGCGCCTGCAATTCCTCACTGACACACAGCGCCTCTACTTCAAGATCAATGGCCAGTACTCGCGGGATGTATTGGCGCCGCTGGAGCAGTTCGCTATCGGTGGCCCGGATAGCGTGCGCGCTTACCCCATCGCCGATGCATTGATGGATCGTGGTTATTACTCCGCGCTGGAGTACCACATTGATGCGCCCGGTTTCGCCAATGTCATTTCGCCGTTCTACGGCCGGCCGTGGCGCGAGTTGCTCGAGTTGGAAACCTTCGTGGACTACGCACGTGGTTACCCCGTCAGTGCCGACCAGACCAGCACCAACAAAATGGTGACCTACAGCGGCGTGGGCGCTGGTTTCATTTTCCGTTTGCCGCGTTTCCATCAATTCGAATTCCATCTGGATGGCTCCGTGCCATTAGGCAGCCAGGAAGCTTCGGACAAAAACGGTTACCACGTGTATGCACGTGTTGGCCTCACGTTTTGACGGATGAAGACCATGAACAAGACACCGCGCACCAGTCACAGCCCATCACCTCTGTCTACGTCGGCGAATGCCACGCTACGGCGTAAATTGCTGCCTGCCAGCTTGTCGCTACTCGGTTTGTTTGCCGGCTCGGTGGCGTTCAGCGGCGAGGCGATGGCGGGCACGGGAGGCCTGAGCGCGACGACCTCACCCACTGGCGGTACGATCGTCGGCGGCGTTGGTTCTATCGTGCAGAACGGTGCCAATACGGTCATCAACCAGAACTCGGCGCGGCTTGCGCTGAACTGGCAGACGTTCAACATCGGCACGAATGCTTCGGTGCTGTTCAAGCAACCTTCGTTCACGGCGGTGGCACTGAACCGCATTCTGGATCAGAACCCCAGTCAGATCTTCGGGCACATCAGCTCGAACGGCCAGGTGTTCTTGATCAACACACACGGCATCATCTTCGGCAGCACGGCGCAGTTGAATGTCGGCGGCTTGATGGCGAGCACGCTGGATCTCACGCCTAACGATTTTCTCGCCAATCACTTCAACCTCAATGCACACGGCAACAGCGCCGGTATCGTCAATCACGGCACCATTGAAGCGGCCAGTGGTGGCTCGGTCAGCCTGGTGGGCGGCAGCGTTACCAACGATGGTTTGATCATTGCCAACGTCGGCAATATCAATCTCGATGGTGCCGACCAAGCCGTGCTGGATTTCGACGGCGACGGCTTGATCAACGTGCAGATCACCGGCGCGCTGAAGCAGCGCCTGGATACCGATCAAGCGGCGGTAGTGAACAAAGGTACGTTGCAGGCCGATAGCGGTACCGTGGTATTGCAGGCCTCCGCTGCGAAAAATCTGTTCACCAACCTGGTGAATAACTCGGGCGTGATCAATGCCGGTGGTATCAGCACCGATGGCGGTGTGGTGCGCTTGGTAGCCAGTGGCGGCAACACCATCGATAGCGGCGCCATCAATGTCTCCGGTGTGCACGGCGGCAGCGTGCAGCTGTTGTCGGATCAGAATGTCGGCGTGACGGGTAATGTCGATGCCTCCGGCACACAGGGCGGTGGCAGCATTCGTGTCGGCGGTGGTTACCAGGGCGGCGAAGGCTTGCAGACGGCGGCGGTTTCCTACGTAGGAGCCGATGCCAAGCTCGATGCCGATGCCACGCAGTCGGGCAACGGCGGCTCGGTGGTGGTGTGGGGCAACCAGGGTAATAATTTCTACGGCGATATCAGCGCACGTGGTGGCGCAGCTGGCGGCAACGGTGGTTTGGTAGAGACCTCAGCGCACAACGGTCTCAATGTCCAAGGGCAGGTGGATGCCTCGGCAGCCAACGGCAAGGCCGGCACCTGGCTGCTCGATCCTTACGACGTGACGATTCAAACGGGTGGAACTACACCGTTTAGTAATCCATTCACTGCCGTACCGGCATCCATTATCGATCCGTCGTATATCAATGCTGCGCTTAAAAACAACACCAATGTTTTCGTATTCACGAATATAGCGAACAATGGCACGGATGCCGGCAACATCACCGTCAATAGTCCGATTACGGCGACAGGTGCAGGTTCCCTATACCTGGAAGCGGTTGGCGGCATTTTCCTCAATGCGAATATTCAAAGCGATGGCACGCATGCGCTGGGTGTAAATCTGTGGGCGAACTACGGTGGCGGCGCGGCAGGCACTAGCTATTCCAGCAATGGATCGTGCGCGAGTTGCCAGGTGGTTATAGGAAGTGGCACGAGCGCCAGCA
This sequence comes from Rhodanobacter sp., assembly GCA_049794535.1. GTDB lineage: Bacteria > Pseudomonadota > Gammaproteobacteria > Xanthomonadales > Rhodanobacteraceae > JBARCX01. The sequence goes on along the minus strand of JBARCX010000289.1, from coordinate 2,728 downwards.
TTAACACCAGCGGCGGTAACGTGGATGTCGAGACCGGTGCTGGAGGCGGGTCATTCGTCATCGGTAGTGGTGGACTTATCACCGGAAATATCAATACGGGTAGCGGTACGCTGACCGTAAACGCCACGGGTATCACAGAGTCCACGGCGGCGGGGAACGGCGTTGTCGTTGGTGGTGTGGCAACGTTCAATGCAGGCAGCGGTACGACCAGCCTCAATAATGCCGGCAACAATTTCTCCGGTATGGTGAATTTGACTGACACCAACGCATCGGGTGACGTGCTGAATAATGGCGGCAATAGTCTAAGCATGGGTAACGCAAACGTGGGTGCGGGTGGGCTGACGTTGAGTGGTAACGGTATAACGCTTAACGGTGCAGTGAATACGTCCGGTATTCTTACTTTGACTTCGGGTGCAGCCATCACTCAAGGTGTGAGTAATGGGATCACGGCAGGTACGTTGATCGGTAGTTCGGTGGGCAACACTAGCCTGACAAGCACCTCGAATCAGATTTCGACCCTGGGTTCGTTCAACGCCGGAAGCAGCAACTTCAGTCTGACGAATACAGGGCCACTGGCTGTTGGTACGACAGGTGCGGTTAGTGGCTACAACGTGACGCTGAGCACGACCGGCAACTTGAGCATCAGCGGCACGCTAAGTGGCTCGGAAGCGACGTCGCTCACGTCGACGAATGGCGCGATTACTGAGAGCGCTGGTGGCTCGATCTCCACCATCACGTTGTCGGGTAGTTCGACCGGCAGCACTACCCTGACCAACGACTCGAATGCGATCACGAATCTAGGGACGTTTATCGCGAATGGCTTTAGCCTGAGCAATGGACAGGCCTTGACGGTGGCAGGCGCAGTGAACGGCGGCGCGACGGTAAATCTGACCACGACGAATGGCGCGATCACTGAGAGCGCCGGTAGCTCGATCACCGCAGGCACGTTGACAGGTGGTTCGGGCAGCGACACCACGCTCAGCAGCAACGCTAACAGCATCGGCACGCTGGGTTCTTTCAGCGCTACCAATTTCAATCTGAACGATGCTACGGCATTGACCGTGAGTGGGCTGACGACAAGCGGAAACATCACGCTGTCTTCGAGTGACTTGAGCGTCAATCAAGCGCTGAGTGGTGGCAACATCAGTTTGACCTCGGGCAGCGGCTTGACGTTGAGCAACAGCATCAATGCTACGAACCTTAGTCTCAGCGGTAGTGGCGGTGTTGTGCAGTCTGGCAGCTCGGCGTTGACGGTTTCTGGTACGACTACGGTCAACGCTGGTAGTGGTGCAATCACGCTAGGGAATGCGGGCAACGACTTTACCGGTGCCGTCAGCCTGATCAACAGTGGCGCAAACAATATCGTGCTGAACAACGGCACCCATGCTTTGTTATTGGGTGCGGTGAGCAGCGGCGGTACCCTGAGCCTTACGAATGGCGGGGCCCTCACGCTGGATGGTGGCATCACCGTCAATGGCCCATTGGCATTCAACTCGCCGGTACTGCTCGGTAATAGCATCACGTTGACGACGGGCAATGGCGCGTTGAGTTTTGGCGGCACGCTGGACAATGCCAATGCAACGCCTGAGTCGCTGATGGTTGATGCGGGCAGCGGGGCGGTGACATTCACGGGAGAAGTAGGCAGTGGTACCAATGGTCCATTGGGTGCACTGACGGTCAACAGCACGGGCGTGACGAGTTTTGGTAATGAGGTACAAGCAAGTAGCCTGACGACGAGTGGTGGTAGCACCACGCTCAATGCCAATGTGAATACCACCGGTGCGCAGAGCTACGGCGGTGCGGTGAACCTGGGCAACGAGGTCTTACTGATCGGCAACGGCATCAACTTCGCCTCCACCGTGGATGGTGGTTATGACCTCACCGCCATTGGTGGCACCAACGGTGTAACGTTTGGCGGTGCCGTGGGCGGCAACAATGCGCTGAGATCATTGACGGCAAGTGGCGGTACTGTCTCGCTATACGGCAGCGTGACCACCAGCGGCTCGCAGAACTATCTCAGCGCGGTGGCGCTGGGCAGTGGCGCCAACTTGACGAGCACAAGCGGCGGCAATATCGAATTCACATCGACCGTGGATAGTGCGTCGAATGGTGCGCAGGCGTTGGCGGTGAGCACCAGTGGTGCAATCATCTTTGAAGGTGCAGTGGGCGGTATTCACAATCTCAGCTCACTGTCGGCAGGCGGCGGCCCTATCACGCTAGACAAGAGCGTGATTACCTCCGGCACGCAAAGCTACACCGGTGCGGTGACGCTGGGTGGGCCTGTCGGGTTGTCCGGCAACGGCATCACCTTCGCCTCTACAGTGGATGGCGGCCAAGACCTGACCGTCAGTGGCGGCAGCAATGGCGTGACGTTTGGCGGTGCGGTGGGTAGCACGAGTAAGTTGAACTCGCTGACCCTCAATAGTGCGGTCACGTTGGACAGCAGTGTGACCACCACCGGCACACAGAACTACAACAATGCAGTGACGCTGGGTGGGCCTGTCGGGTTGTCCGGCAACGGCATTACCTTCGCCTCTACGGTGGATGGTGGCCAAGACCTGACCGTGAATGCTGGCACCACTGGCGCATTGTTTGAGGGCGCGGTGGGTGGCACGACTGCGCTGAATTCGCTCACTCTCAATAGTGTCGCCACGTTGGACAGCAGTGTGACCACCACCGGCACACAGAACTACAACAATGCAGTGACGCTGGGTGGGCCTGTCGGGTT
>JBARCX010000288.1:0-8442 GCA_049794535.1 Rhodanobacter sp. | reverse complement strand
CCTCAAGGCCGCCCTGCTGGACGATGAACTGCGAGTAACGGTGGCCGTCAAAGAACGGCGCGCAGCCAGTATCCTGTTCGACCAGACGATTGACCGTGCCGACGGCACCCCGCTAATCCGTGCGCAGGTGCGCGTGGCTTGCGTGGATGTCCAACGCATGCGTCCGACACAGATTCCGGCCGGTCTGATCCAAGACTAAGCCACCCCAACACGATCCCTTACAAACATATCCGCGCTGGAGACCCCCCGAGCCATGAACAGTGGACTGAACATTTTCTTGCTGATCGCGGATTCGAGCTTGCCCGTGAAGTTGGTGCTGCTCGTACTGCTGGTGTTCTCGTTCTTGTCCTGGGTGATCATCATCCGCAAGTACTCGCAGCTGAAAGCCGCGGTGGAAAACGCCGAGGGCTTCGAGGAGCGCTTCTGGTCGGGTGCCGATCTGGCTCAGCTGTTCCGTGAGGTTAGCAATCGCGGCGCGGAAAATGGCGGTATGGAGAACATCTTCGAGTCGGGCTTCCGCGAGTTCGCCCGTCAGCGCCAACGTAAGACGCATGATCTGCGTATCGTGATCGAGGGCTCCGAGCGCGCCATGCGCGTGGCAGGGACCCGCGAGATCGGCATGCTGGAGCGCAATCTCGAGTTCCTCGCCAACGTCGGTTCGATCAGCCCCTACGTGGGTCTGTTCGGTACGGTGTGGGGCATCATGGGCGCGTTCCAGGGTCTCGGCGAGATGAAGGACGTCACCATTGCGGTGGTCGCGCCGCACATCTCCGAAGCACTGATCGCCACCGCGATGGGCCTGTTCGCTGCTATCCCAGCGGTGTGGGCGTACAACCGCTACGCCAACAAGGTCGAGCGCATGGCTTCCCGCTACGAAGTGTTTCAGGAGGAGTTCTCCTCCGTGCTGCAGCGGCAGATCCAGTCCGACGACCCCAGCAACTGAGGAGGAACCGCCATGCGAACCTCCGCGCGTCATAAGCGCTTTAAGCTCAAATCCGAGATCAACGTCGTGCCGTATATCGACGTGATGCTGGTGTTGTTGATCATCTTCATGGTCACTACACCTATGCTCAAATCGAACGTGGATGTGAATCTGCCGCAGGCCAATGCCAAGTCGCTGCATGACAATAAAGAACCGGTGATTGTCTCGGTCGATCAGAACGGCAATCTGTATCTGACCCTGGGTACTGCCAAGAAAGAGCCGATCGACGTCGCGTCGTTGAAGGCCAAAGTCGGCGCTTTCGTCCAGCAGAATCCGGACGTCAGCGTGCTGGTGGCCGGTGATCGCGACGGCAAGTACGACGGCGTTTACCAGGTGCTGGCTGATCTGCAGGCGGCCGGCGTTGCCAAGGTCGGCCTGATGAGCCAACCGGAGTCGGGCAACACGAATGGACAGAAGTAAGCCCTGGTCCACGCCTGCGGTAGTGCTCGCTGCACTGCTGCATCTTCTGATCGTGGCCTTTCTCTACCTGGCGACGTTGTCGTGCACCGACTACGAGCAGGGTTTCGCATGGCTGCATCTGCCGGCGGACATGAATCCGATCACTTGCGCCAAGCCGTTGTCGCTGCCTGGGCAGATTATCGAGGCCACCCTGATCGGTCCCACCGGCAGTCCGCCGCCGCGTGCCACCAAGGCCAAGCCGATACCGAACACGGTGCCGCCACCGCCGGCCGTACCGCCACCGCCCATTCCGCCGACGCCAGAGCCGAAGCTCAAGACGTTGCCACCTCCGCCCGAGCACCCCGACATCAAAGATCAGGAAAAGGTCGTGGAAGAGGGGCTGCAGAAGGCCGAAGACGCCAAGAAGGTGCAGGACGAGAAGCAGCGTCAACGCCAGGCCGAAATCGATGCCCAGGCTGCGAAGCAGAAAGAAGAGCAGAAGAAGGTCGACGAGCTGTTCGCCAAGATGGATGCTGCTTCGGCGCAGACCAAGAAGGAAGACAGCAAGGCCAAGCAGGCCAAACAGCAATTGGCCGATCTGCAGAACGCTCAGGACAATGGCGAGGCCAATTTGCCCAATGCTGCACAACGTCAGACCGGCACCAATGGCACGGATACAGGATTGCTAGCGCAATATCAGGCAGCGATTCAGAACGCGGTCACGCAGAATTGGCTGCGCCCAGATAAGATGCCGAATGTTCCGTGTGTGGTGCACATCGTGCAGGTACCTGGCGGTGACGTGCTCAGCGCCAAGGTCGATTCGGGATGTCCTTACGACGATGCCAGTAAACGCTCCATCGAGAACGCCGTACTGCGCGCGCAACCGCTGCCCTACAAGGGTTTCGAGAGCGTGTTCCATCGCGAAATTGATTTCACCTTCATGCCGCAGTGACCCAACTCATGCATAAATCCCGTTTGCTCCTTGCCCTCGTTCTGCTGGCCGTGACGACGTTGTTCGTCGGCCCGGTGGCAGCCCAGTCGCTCAGCGTGCAGATCGTTGGTGGCCTGAAGACCGCCACGCCCATCGTGATTGTGCCGTTCGCCCAGCAGGGTGGTTCGCCGCTGCCCACCGATGTGGCTGATGTGATCAGCAACGATTTCAACCGCTGCGGCAAGTTCCGTTCGCTGGCCAAGAGCGAGATCGTCGAGCAGCCCAGTCAGGGTTCGGACATCAAGTTCGCTACCTGGCGTCTACTCAAGCAGGACTACATCGTGGTGGGCCGCATCAAGGATGCAGGCAACGGCATGGTGCAGGTCGAGTACGAGCTGTGGGACGTCAACCGCCAGCAGAGCTTGCTCTCCCAGGCCATGCCGCCGGTACCGGTGGGTGATCTGCGTGGTGTTGCTCACCAGATCGCGGACATCATCTACCAGAAGATCACCGGCGTACGCGGCGCGTTCTGGACCCGTATTGCCTATATCACTGCGGTGGGTCTGGGTAACAACATGGCCTATTCGCTGATCGTGGCCGATTCGGATGGCTACAACCCGCAGGTCGTGGCGCACTCGCACGAAGCGCTGCTGTCGCCGAAGTGGTCACCGGACGGTAACAAGATCGCCTACGTCTCGTTCGAGGGGGGCAATTCGGCCGTCTACATCCAGGACATCACCACCGGTGCTCGTCAGCTGGTTTCTGGCCGGCCCAAGGGTATTAACAGTGCGCCTGCATGGTCACCGGACGGCAGCAAGCTAGCCCTGTCGCTTTCCTATACAGGTAACCCTGAGATCTACACGATGGATCTTGGCAGCCGTCAGGAAACCCGGTTGACCAAGAGCCTGAGCATCAACACCGAGCCGGTCTGGTCGCCGGATGGCCAAAGCATCTATTTCACCTCAGATCGCTCGGGTCGCCCGCAGATTTACCAGATGTCGTCGAGTGGCGGTACGCCCACTCGGATCAGTTTCCAGGGCCAAAATAACCTCGCGGCAGCGATCAGCTATGACGGCCAACAGATCGCGATGGTGCAGGGCAACGGGAACGTGTATCGTATTGCCATTATGGATCGCAGTCTGGGTGGGCAGATTCGCTTTATCTCGCCCGGTCCGCTGGACGAAGCCCCCAGTTTTGCGCCAAACGCCAGCATGCTGCTTTATGCCTCAACCGAAGGACGTACTGGTGTGCTGTATGCCGTCTCGGACGATGGCATGGTGCGGCAGCGTCTTGTTCTCTCGAACGGCGATGTACGTGAGCCAGCTTGGGGTCCGTATCGGCAGCATTAAATCTGATCCATCGGTGTCGTGAAAGCTACACGGATGGATAACCTAAGGAGGGGCCGGGGTAGCCTGGCTTCTCCGGTTGTCGGCCACAGTGATTCTGCTGTGGTTTGCTGCGCCGGTCTTGCAATGCATCGCATGGCTGGCAACAGAGATGTCCAAATAAATACAACAGCCGGACCACCGGCGATCACTGTCCCGTAACCGCAATCGTCATTGACTGTCGGAACTCAAACCCGTTTGAAGGAACGTCACCATGAATAAGACCGTTCGCGTCGCCCTGGTCGCCCTGCTTTGCGTTGGCGCGGCCGCCTGTGCCAAGAAGCAGGAAGTCAAGCCGCAGCCGGCCGCTCCAGAGCCGGTCGCTGAGACCCAGGCTCCTGTGTCCAATGGCAAGTACACCCCGGCTGACCTCGACACCGACGCTTGCCTGCGTCAGCGCGTCGTCTACTTTGATTTCGACAAGACCGAGATCAAGCCGGAGTTCCAGCAGATCATGGCGTGCCACGCCAAGTACCTGCAGGACCGTCCGACAGCTCGCATCCAGCTGGAAGGCAACACCGACGAGCGCGGTACGCGCGAGTACAACCTGGGCCTCGGCGAGCGTCGCGGCAATGCCGTGTCCAGCGCTCTGCAGGCTGCTGGTGGTTCGGCTAGCCAGCTGAACGTGGTTAGCTACGGCAAAGAGAAGCCGGTGTGCCGTGAGCACAACGAGGATTGCTGGAGCAAGAACCGCCGCGTCGAGATCGTCTACACGGCTGAGTAATGAAGTATCCGCTGGCTAAACGTTTCACAGCCAGTATCGGCATGGCGGGCGCATTTGCGTCCGCCATGTTGTTTGGCGGTCCACTGCACGCGCAGGATGATTCCCGGCTGAGTCTGGCTGATCGAGTCGCACGACTTGAGCAACAGGCGCAGAACAGGGATCAGAGCGGTATCAATGCGGTCAATCAGCAGCAGCAACTGCAATCGCAGATGCAGCAACTGCAAGGCCAGATTGAGGAGCTGCAGCACCAGTTGCAGGAACTCCAGGATAAGAGCAAGGCGCAATACGTGGATGTGGACTCCCGCCTCGGTCGTCTCGAGAGCGGAGCTGCCACCGCCGGCGCCGGCAATAAGCCGACGGCCGATACGGGCCAGCCGGCACCCGCATCGTCGGCACCTGTCGCAACGGCTTCGGCCAGCGATGCAGGTAAGCCAGCACAAGTCACGAACCCACCAGCAGCTGCCGCTGGCAAACTGACCCCTGCGGATGCAACTGCGCAGGCGGCCTACGGCGTAGCGTTCAAAGCGCTTCGTGGTGGCGACTATGTGCAGGCATCGCGTGGTTTTCGCGATTTCATCCAGAAATTTCCGGTGAACTCACTCACCCCTAATGCCTTCTATTGGCTGGGCGAGTCGTACTACGTCACCAAGAATTACCAAGTAGCGTTGGAAGCCTTCCAGCATCTGCTGAGTCAGTTCTCGCAGAGTGAGAAGGCGCCTGATGCATTGCTCAAAGCCGGCTATAGCCAGCTCGAGCTCAAGCAGACTGATGCCGCCAAGGCCACGCTGAAAGCAGTGACGGCAAAATATCCCGGCACCAACGTAGCCAAGTTGGCGCAGCAGCGGCTGAGTAGCCTGCCGCAACAATCGGCCAACTGAGGTCGTAGCAGTGAGTGGCAGCAACACAACCGTGGCGCCTACCGCGTCGATATCAGATGCGTCGACAGCAGGCGTGGCCGAGCGGCTGCGTATCACCGAGATCTTCCATTCGATCCAGGGTGAAGCCGATGCCATCGGCTGGCGCACCGTGTTCGTGCGCCTCACCGGCTGTCCGCTGCGTTGCGTTTGGTGCGATACCGAATATTCGTTTTATGGCGGCGACTGGCGTGCGATCGACGACATTCTTAGCGAGATCGCCTCGCACGGCGCTCGTCATGTGTGCGTTACCGGTGGCGAGCCGTTGGCGCAGAAGCGTTGCTTGATTCTGTTGCAGCGCCTATGCGAAGCCGGCTACGAGGTGTCGCTGGAAACCTCCGGCGCACTGGATGTATCCGCCGTCGACCCACGGGTGCATAAGGTGATGGACCTTAAGGCGCCGGACTCCGGTGAGAGTGCGCGCAACCTGTGGTCGAATCTCGACCATCTGCTGCCGCACGATCAGGTCAAGATCGTGATCGCCAGCCGCGTTGATTACGAGTGGGCGCGTGATGCAGTTGCCGAGCACTCGCTGGACCGGCGCTGCATGGTGCTGTTTTCGCCGGTGCATGGCGCTGTGCAGCCGCGTGATCTGGCCGAGTGGATCATTGCCGACAAATTACCGGTGCGCTTTCAGCTGCAGCTGCACAAGCTGCTTTGGAATGATGCAGCGGGTCATTAAAAATTAGAAATGAGTGAGAGGAGTGAGAAAAGAGTCAACGCGCGGTTGAGCGCTCGCTCTGTTTTCTCACTCCTATTTACTCGTTTCTATCCTCAGCGCGCTGGCCTGTGTTGCCGGTGGCGCCTCCCGGCCGGTGACCGGCCGTACTGTGTGGATGCAAACCATGTCTGAAATCTCACCCCGTAAAGCCGTCGTACTCGTCTCTGGCGGCATGGACTCGGCCGTTACCATCGCCATTGCGCGCGAACAGGGCTATCAGGTGCACGCACTCAGCGTGGCCTATGGCCAGCGCCATAGTTCCGAACTCGAAGCGTCCGAGCGCGTGTCGAAGATGCTCGGTGCCGTCGAGCACAAGACAGTGCAGGTCGATCTGCGCACCATTGGTGGCTCGGCGCTCACGGCAGATATCGATGTTCCGCTGGACGCGGCTGATAGCGACAATATTCCAGTCACCTACGTGCCGGCACGTAACACCATCATGTTGTCGATCGCCTTGGGTTGGGCCGAGGTACTTGGCTCCAGCGACATCTGGTGCGGAGTCAACGCGGTCGACTATTCCGGCTATCCGGATTGCCGTCCGGCCTTTATCGAGGCGTTCGAGCAGTTGGCCAACGTGGCCACCAAGGCCGGTGTGGAAGGCGCGGGTATCCGCATCCACGCACCGCTGATGAAGATGAGCAAGGCCGATATCGCGCGTGAAGGCCAGCGTTTGAGCGTGGACTTTACCGAGACGGTGAGCTGCTATCAGGCTGATGCACAGGGCCGTGCCTGCGGTCATTGCGATGCCTGTCGTTTGCGTGCGCAAGGGTTTCGCGACGCCGGGTTACCCGACCCTACACGCTACGTTTAAGTCGTTTTACTTGTGCCGGTGGCCTGTAGGCCATAAAATTACCGGCTTACCTTGATGCGGGTCGTTAGCTCAGTCGGTAGAGCAGTAGACTTTTAATCTATTGGTCCCGAGTTCGAATCTCGGACGACCCACCAAATCATCGCCCGCATGGCTCGCCATGCGGGTTTTTTTATGGGTGTCGCAAAATATCTATCTGGTCAGCATGCATGCTTCAGGGCGGATGTGGGCGCGATAGAGACGTCGCCATTGCCGCTGTGCCCTGAGATGGAAACGCGAGGCAGCTCAAACCAGAACGTGCTGCCTCGGCCGGGCGCGGAACGCAGGCCGATGCGGGTACCGAGCAATTCGGCCAATCGCTCGGCAATAGCTAATCCCAGGCCATAACCTTCGGGATGCTGCCCCGTATCGTGGGACAGCTGGGTGAATTCCTCGAAGATATATTGCTGATGGGCCGTGGAAATACCGGGGCCATTGTCGCGAACTTCAATGCGTATGGCTGTGCCGCGTCGGCGTGCCGCGACCAGCACGCATCCATGTGGGGTATTGGCGATGGCATTGCTCAATAACTGGCCGAGCAGGCTGGCGGCGAGGGTGCTGTCACCGAGAAGCCGGTATCGGATGCCATGCCAGCGTAGGGTGGTGCCTTGTCGTGCAGCGGCGATGTTATGCGCGGCGCGGTCGCGCAGAAAAAGTTCGGCGGTGGAAAAGACGGACGATGTCGTTGTGATCACCCCGGCATCCAGGCGTGAGATTTCCAGTAGTGCATCAAGCAGACGAGTCATTCGGCCGATGCTGTCGCGCATCTGCGTCAATACGATGCGCTGGTCTGCATCGGTATCGGGACGCAGGCTTGCGGTAAGTAACTCCAGCGCCTGCAATGGTTGACGAAAATGATGGCCGATCCATGCGACAAACTGCGATGGGTTGCGGGCTATCGGATCAGTGGACAGGTGATCCGATGTGGCGTCATGGGTGATGGTTTGCCGCGGTTGGCTGTTGTGGCGATGCTCCGACAACGATTGCACTGTCTCGATCAGCCTCTCGAATTCGGAACTTGATGAGGCTGCTGGCACCACGGGTACGCGTCCAGCCAGCAATTCGTCCAACCCGACCTGCAGTTCTTGCAGAGGGGCAAGTATGCGGCGGCGTAACGCGGATGCCGCCAAAAACGCCAATAGCACGATGCCGATTCCAATCAGTGCACCGCACAGTCGAAAACGCCAATGGGCACGTTGCAATGGTCGAGGATCAACCTGCAGGATCAGTGTCTGCTTTTGACCCGTAGCGTCGCGTAGATCCTGCCGATAAGGCTGCCAGTGGGTCGAGGATGCACCGCTGTACAGCAGCACTTGGCCGTCTATCTGGTGTAGCTCGATGCGGCGCAATGAGCTGCCATGCGCTTGCTGCAATGATCGGTCGAGTAGGAACTGAGGTGTGCCCTCGCCACCTTGCATCAGTGCGTCGGACAACTGGGTCAGCTGGCGGGTGATATTTGCCTGGCTCTCGATATCCAACATGTGCTCCTGCTGGAGCGTAAGCACAACAACGAGCATCAAGGCGGCCAGCGTGCAGGGC
>JBARCX010000287.1:0-2076 GCA_049794535.1 Rhodanobacter sp. | reverse complement strand
GTACGAATGTTGGTCATGATCAGCGCCAGCGAGGCCTGCTCCAGGTTCGATACTTCGTACGCCGCCTTGGATGCATCCAGCACCTGGTAGAACACCACGCCATCCACGCGTACCACCGCGTTGTCCTTGGTGATCACGTCCTGCGAGGGCACGTCGAGCACCTGCTCCATCATGTTGATCCGGCGACCGACGGTCTGATAGACCGGAATCAGGAAATGCAGGCCAGGCTTAAGCGTGCCGGTGTACTTGCCGAACGTCTCCACGGTCCATTCGTAGCCCTGCGGTACCACGCGTACCAGCTTGGCCAAAACGATTACCGCGACGATCACCACGACTAACGCAACAATGCTTCCCATAGCCTTACTCCATCCGTTTGGTAACGTCGAGTATAGGTGAGGATGAATGCACTGCCGGTTACGACATGAGGTACCCGATCAGGTCTCGGCCAAAGGCAGCAGCAAGGTCACGCGGAAACCACCTTCTGCACGATTAGCCAGGGCGATGCGGCCACCGTGCGCCTCCGCGATCTCACGTGCCAGAGCCAGCCCGAGACCCGTGCCGGAACGCTTGGTGGAATAGAAAGGCAGCAGCGCCTGCGCTAGCACGGTTTCGCTCATACCCGGGCCACCGTCAGCCACCTCGATGCGCAGATCGCGCCCGACCACGCTCAATGCCAGCGTTACGTCATCCGCATCGCCGCCCGCTTCGTGCGCGTTCTTGATCAGGTTGATCAACACCTGCTCGACTTGCACGGGATCAAACCAACCCGACGGCTCTGGCGCACGGCCCTGCAAACGGACGCGGCAGTGCAGCGCCAATGCCTCGAGAAACGGCGTCCACACCACCGCTGCCATACGTGGTGCTGGCAGCTTGGCGAAGCGCGCATAGCCGTCGATAAACCCATGCAGGTGCCGCGCGCGTTCACCGATGGTGGCAAACACACCGGGCAATCGCTGCACGTCACCACGACGCGCCAATTCGGCACCGGAATGCGATAGCGAAGAGATCGGTGCAAGCGAGTTATTCAACTCGTGGCTGACCACGCGTATCACCCGCTTCCATGCCGCCACTTCTTGTCGTGAGAGTTCGCGTGTCATGCGGCGGAACAAGCGCAGTCGATGCGGCCGGCCTTGCAGACGGAATGCACGTTGCGACAGATGGAAGGTTTCCTCGCTGCCATCCATCTCCACACTGAACAATGCGTCCTCATGGCTATCCACCGCACGACGCAATGATTCCGGTGAGTCGACAATCAGCGTGCTGAAATCCAGCCCGTTGAGGCTGCGCCCTTCATTGAACAGGTGTCGCGCCGCGATATTGGCGTAGGCCACACGGTTATTCCCATCGGTCAGCACCAAGGCCACCGGTGTGTTTTGCACCACCGTGTCCAGCAGTAGCTCGCGCTGCGCCAAGTGCTGGCGTTGCTCGCGCAATGTCTGGCCCAGTGCGTTGTGCATCCGGATCAACTCGCCCAGCTCATCGCTTCGATTTACAGCGATAGAGAAGCTGAAGTCGCCATCGCGATAGCTCGCCACAGCGCCTTCGAGCGCACGCAGCAGGCGCTTGAGCGGACCCATCACACCGTGTGCCAGCCACCATGCCAGCGGCAGTAGCACAATCACGCTAATGATCAACGCACCGTAGATGCCAAGCTGCATCGGTGCTGGCACGTCCAAGGTGAGGTCCTTATGCAGCCAGACCAACAACTGCGGCAACGGCCACTGTGTCATACCGGCGTAGAGCAACGCGCCGGACAACGCCGCCAGCGCGAGCAACCCGGTCAACCGCCCCTCGAGCGAATTCAGGCGGCGCATGCAGCTACCCCGTGATGGCAACGCGGGGTTAATGGCATTGGGAATCCATGGGTGTCCTCTGACAATCCACCGCAGGTCGTCCATCCGGTCCAACCACGTTAGCTGTCCCCTGCATCGGGCTCCTACTAGGACCCGGTGGCGGTGGCGTGGGCTGCGATGCGTCTTGTTTGAATTTGAACACGTTAGCGTCATGCCCGGCCGGGGCAGACGCATTGTCACGGTATGTCACCGAGCTGGCGGGTGCCGGCTGCAATGCCAAGGG
>JBARCX010000286.1:0-3168 GCA_049794535.1 Rhodanobacter sp. | reverse complement strand
GCCTTGAAGACGAGGGTGTTGCCGGCATACGAACCTTGCGTTGCCAAGACCACCGTCTGTCAGGCAGCGGAAGAGTTTCGCGTGTTGGCGATAGATCAAAGCGGCGTGCTCGGTGGGGCAGAACTGTCTCTGCTCGAGATCGTGCGGGCACGGAGTGTACACTTCGAAGTGGTCCTGTTCGACGACGGGCCGTTTCGCACGGAGCTTGATAAGGTCGGCGTCGACGTGCGCGTACTCGCCGCTGGCGCGTTGAGCGAGGTCCGCAAACAGGGCGGCACGTTGCCGATAGGACGGACGCTTAAAGGTGTGGCGGCGCTCCTGCGCGCGACCGTTATGCGTGCGCGTCATGCTGACGTGATCTATGCGAACACGCAGCGTGCGATGGTGATTGGCGCACTCGCAGGATGGTTAACGCGGCGCCCCGTCGTGTGGCACTTGCGCGATATCGTTAGCTCTGAGCATTTCGGGCGCAAGCAACTGCAGATCATCAAATGGTGCGCGAAACTCGGCCTCGCGCACGTGATCGCCAATTCGGTTGCGTCCGCACGCGCATTTGTCGAATTGACGAGTTTCGATGCCGAGCGCGTGAATGTCATCTTCAACGGAATTCCATCGGCACCATTTGATGCATTGCGAAATGTGCCAGTTGCGACACTCCGAGACCGCATGAAACTGCCGCGTGACGCGTTTCTCGTTGGTTCATTTAGCCGACTTGCGCTCTGGAAGGGGCAGAGAGTACTGCTCGAAGCAATGGTTCTAAACCCACATATGCACGCGGTCCTAGTTGGCGCACCGCTGTTCGGCGAAGATGCATACGAAGCAGAGTTGCGCGACTTCGTAGCAAGCCACGAGCTTGGGAAACGCGTACACTTTTTGGGATTTCAGAGCGATATCGCCGCCTGTATGCTCGCAGTCGATGTCATCGCACATACATCTATCCGGCCAGAGCCCTTCGGCCGCGTGATCGCCGAAGGGATGCTGGCTCGGCGCCCGGTAGTGGCTGCGAGGGCCGGTGGCGCTTTGGAAATCGTCGAGGATGGTGTGAATGGGCTACTGTGTCTGCCTGGGGATGCAAACGCGCTTGCATGCACGCTTGCTGAGTTGCATAGCGATCCCGCGCTGCGCGAGCGTCTATCCGCTAACGGGTACCGAACGGCGCGCGCCAGATTCGGCACGGTGGCCTATGTGTCAGGCGTTGAACGTATTCTTGGCAACGTCGCCGGCCGCAATAAAGCAACGTAAGCTGAAGCGACGATTAGGGAATCGGTAGAGCGATGGAACAAGGATGCGGACGTCCAAACGGAAGTCACGTTTGTGGCGCAGCGTGAAGGTGTTGATGCGACAGCACACTAAGCCATGGAATGCGAAGCTACGAAGCAGACCCATACCAGCACACCTGTACCCGGTCTGGCCTTGCAACAGCGTGACCCCTGCTGGCTTGTTTTAAAACCATCCTCCATTTGCACATCAGACGGCAGCACTCGTCGCTGAACTCTTGGCTTTATCCTTGGTTTGGGAATGACCGATCACATCGAAGTCGCGTTTACATCACCGATGTCTCGATAGCTATGTTAGCGATGCAATATCTTTGTGCGCTATCTGACAAACCGTGATTTGATAAATAAATATTCTCGACGTTATGTTCTGGTAATTAAGCAAATGTAAAAAATAATTTTCTTAATTCTAATCTGTTATCCCTTGCTGGTTTACCGACGTGGGCACCATACAATGCTGAAAGTTACCAAAGCGGTTTTCCCCGTCGCGGGTCTCGGGACGCGCTTCTTACCCGCCACAAAAGCGAGTCCGAAAGAGATGTTGCCGGTTGTCGACAAGCCTCTCATTCAGTATGCCGTTGAAGAGGCCATCGCGGCAGGCATCACGGAGATGATCTTTGTGACGGGGCGCGGCAAACACGCCATTGAAGATCATTTCGACAAGTCTTATGAGATCGAGGCGGAACTCGAAGCGCGCGGAAAGGAGCAGCTTCTGGAGGCAGTACGCGGTATCAAGCCACCCAATGTCGATTGTTTCTATGTCCGTCAGCCGTCGGCGCTTGGGCTCGGACACGCCGTACTTTGCGCGGAGAAACTTATAGGTAGTAGCCCGTTTGCGGTGATTCTTGCCGACGACCTGCTGCATAGCGAGCAACCCGTAATAAGACAACTAGTAAAGGTGTTCGACCACTATCACAGCTCGGTGATTGGCGTCGAGACCATCGCGCAAGAGGACAGCCGCTCTTATGGGGTTGTCAATGGTCGCGAGTGGGAAGAGGGGCTGATCAAGCTCTCGGATATTGTCGAAAAGCCCGCGATGGCCGAGGCACCTTCGAACCTCGGCGTGATTGGTCGCTATGTGCTCATGCCAACCATTTTCGAGCATCTTCGCAGACTTAGACCGGGTGCTGGTGGCGAGTTGCAGTTGACCGATGCTTTGCAGTCGCTGCTTGCAGAAGAGCAGGTGTTAGCATACCGTTACTTCGGCACGCGATTCGATTGCGGTAGCAAGCTTGGCTATCTTAAGGCGACTGTCGAGTTCGCGTTGCGACATCGTGAGGTCAGATCCGAGTTCCAGAAATATCTGCACGCTTATCTTAAGACGCATAAGGCTGCTTTACCGGCATAGAGCACGGACAAGGAAGGCAATGGATGGCTCGTATCTCCTATCGATCTTGAATGGAGAACGTCTTTATCGTATCAAGCGCTTGAACAATGGCATAATTTTTAGCAGCTATGAAACTGCGCTAGCGTCGTCTGCTTCACCTTGACGTCGATAAAAACGGAGCAACCTTTCCAATCAGGGGGAAGGTTTGTGCGAATGAGAGCCTGACGATGCCGTTGGTCTCAGTTTGTGGGAGTCAATTACCGGCGTAATCCACAACCAGATTGTCCTTCTCTGCTGGGACACGAACACTGTAATGTGACAGCGCCGTGCTCTGGCAGGAACTCATTAGCCATAACCTGCCAAACGGCGCGACGCGACAACATCTATGTGTTCAATGTGGTCGCCCTTCCAACAATCCGCGTTGATATTTTGTGGCCTTGCTGGAAAACGCTTCAGCCGTTGAAACCAGTAGGGTGAATTTTGACCAGAATTGAACATCTGGGCTCCTGGGGGGCGAAAAAGATCGTCATTCGATATTTGATCATGCACGCAGGCACGGTCCCTGGC
>JBARCX010000285.1:0-26772 GCA_049794535.1 Rhodanobacter sp. | reverse complement strand
CTCTGTTTTTCAGGCCAGGTTCTTGGCCGCGAAGTCCCAGTTCACCAGGTTCCAGAACGATTCCACGTACTTCGGACGCGCGTTGCGGTAGTCGATGTAATAAGCGTGTTCCCACACGTCGATGGTGAACAGAGGCTTGTCGCTGCCGGTAATCGGCGTGTCGGCGTTGGAGGTGTTCACGATGCCCAGCGAACCATCCGGGCGCTGCACCAGCCAGGTCCAGCCCGAACCGAAGTTGCCGACGGCCGACTTGGTGAAGTCTTCCTTGAACTTCTCGACCGAACCGAAGGCCTTGCTGATCTCATCGGCCAGTTTGCCGGTCGGGGCGTTGCTCTCGAGCGGCTTTCGCATCGAGTGCCAGTAGAAGGTGTGGTTCCAGATCTGTGCGGCGTTGTTGAACACGCCACCCGACGACTTCTTGATGATGTCTTCGAGCGTGGCGTTCTCGAACTCAGTGCCCTTGATCAGGTTGTTGAGGTTCGTGACGTACGCCTGATGATGCTTGCCGTAGTGAAACTCCAGCGTTTCGGCGGAGATGTTCGGCTCGAGTGCGTTCTTTTCGTAGGGCAGGGCGGGGAGTTCGATCGCCATGGCTAAGGCTCCTGGGCGTTGGCTGAGGGGGAAATACCTAATTGATGCAGCCGAAATCGACGCGGTCAAACGATGGTCGATGCACGGCTGATACACTACCGATCCTGTTGCATTGTAATGATGAAACCTAAAGCTATGGACGTTAACGAGCGAATCAAGGCGGTGCTTGCCGAGCATCCCATCGTGCTTTTCATGAAAGGCACACCGCAGTTTCCGATGTGTGGCTTTTCCAGTCGCGCCGCTCAGGCGTTGAAGGAGGCTGGCGCCACGTTCCATGCGGTGAACGTGCTGGCCGATCCGGAAGTGCGCGCTGCGCTGCCGCACTACGCAAACTGGCCAACTTTCCCGCAGTTATTCATCCAGGGCGAGCTGATCGGCGGCTGTGACATCGTCGAGGATCTGAAATCCGCCGGTGAACTCTCACGCATGGCGGCCGATGTCGTCGGGGCTTCGCACGCATGACGTTGCCTGTTGCGCGTCTGCCATCGGATTGGACCCTGGCGACCGACACGCTGAAGGATCGGGTGATTCTTGTCACCGGCGCCTATGGTGGCCTGGGTCACGCGACGGCGCGAGCTGCCGCACGCGCGGGCGCCACCGTGGTGATCACCGGCAAGCGCAAGCGTCAACTCGAGCAGGTTTACGACGCGATGGTGGCTGAAGGCCTGCCGGAGCCGGTTATTCATCCGCTCGACATGGAAGCCGCCACACCACGCGATTACGAAGCACTGGCTGACGGTTTGCAGCGCGATTTCGGCCGACTCGACGGTATCGTGCATGCAGCAGCCAGCTTCAACGGGCTCACCCCGCTGGCCATGCATAAGCCAGATGCATGGCTGCGCACATTGCACGTCAACGTGTCGGCGCCGTTTGCGCTCACCCAGGCATGCCTGCCGCTGATGACGGCCGCTGCCGATAGTGCGGTGGTGTTCTTGTTGGACAATCCCGAATTGACCGAGCGTGCGCACTGGGGCGCTTACGGCGTATCGAAAGCGGCGCTGGAGCGTTTCGTGTCGATCCTGCATCAAGAACATGACTCCGGTGCACTGCGCGTGCATGCGCTGCTGCCGGCGCCGATGCGTACAGCATTACGACGCCTAGCCTATTTCGGCGAGGACACCCTGCAGCAGCCGCTGCCGGATGCCGCAGCCGATGCTGTCGTCTGGTTGCTCAGTGCACATGCTGTTGCGGCGCGCGGCAGCGTACTCGATCTGCGCGTGGCATGATCGCGTCAAACAACGGTAGACCGTGCATGCGTGCGCGGTACCGACAGGGGGTGTGATGCAAACGCAGATGACGACACTCTCGGCGGCGATCCTGCTGTTCTTGATCATGGATCCGCTCGGCAATATTCCGATCTTTCTCAGCCTGCTCAAAAGCGTGGCGCCGAAGCGTCGCCGCGTCGTGCTGGTGCGCGAACTGCTGATCGCGCTTGGCGTACTGCTGGTGTTTTTGGTGGGCGGCTCGCATATCCTCAAGCTGCTGCAGCTCAAGGAGGAATCGATCAGTATCGCCGGCGGTATCGTGCTGTTCTTGATCGGCATTCGCATGGTGTTTCCGCCAGCGGATGGGGGCGGCATCTTCGGTAAACCCGGCGAAGGCGAGCCATTTATTGTGCCGATGGCCATTCCCGGCGTGGCCGGTCCATCGGCGATGGCGGCATTGCTGCTGCTCACCAGTACTGAGCCGGGTCGCACCGCTGATTGGGCCATCGCATTATTTGGCGCTTGGTTTGCCACGGCCGTAATTTTGCTGTGCTCTACCTATCTGTTCCGCTGGTTGGGCGAGAGCGTGCTGACAGCGTTGGAACGAGTCATGGGCATGCTGCTGATTGCGCTATCGGTGCAGATGTTTCTGGGTGGCATTGCCGCTTATCTGCACCTGGCGGTTTGAAGGGTGTTCTGGCGGGTAGTGCCACGGGCGTCGTACATCCAGCAAATGTGACCGTAAGATTTCACGTAGCTTCGTCTGGCTGTCATACTGAACCGGCAACATGGGGTTACTCCCAAGGAGACGGTCATGCTCAGTGTCGAACAGAGTCTCACCGAACGCATGCCATGGTTGGCGCAGCATCCCAAGATTCGGCGACCTGTCGCCGGCATGCTCGGTCGGCTTGCTGACGAGACGGGTTTCAACCGGGTGCTCGAACGCGTAGGTGATATCGAAGGTTTTAGCTTTGTCGAGCGAGCACTGGAAGTGCTCGATGCCAGCTACCACGTCAATCTTCGCGAACGTGAGCACATACCCACCGAGGGTGGGGTATTAGTGGTGGCCAATCACCCACTGGGTATGGTCGATGCGCTAGCACTGCTTCAATTGGTGGGCTCGGTGCGCCGCGATGTGCGCATTCTCGGTAATAACTGGCTCGCTTTGATTCCGCAGCTCAAGCCGCTGCTATTACCGGTAGATGTCTTCGGTAAAGGCGGCGCATCACGCCTTCGTGACATCTATCGCGCACTGGAGCGGGGTGAGGCACTGATCGTGTTTCCCGCGGGCGAGGTTTCCAGAATGGGGCCTTCAGGTGTGCGCGACGGTCGCTGGTCAGATGGGTTCGCCCGACTAGCGTTACGCAGCAAGGTGCCGGTACTGCCTATCCATGTTGGCGCGCGCAACTCGGCCATGTTTTATGGATTGTCGATGCTGGCCAAGCCGCTCAGCACAGCCATGCTGCCGCGGGAAGCGGTAGCGCCGGTCAGGCGACGGATCAGCTTCAGCGTGGGTGCCCTGATCAGTGCGGATGAATTAGCACTGCGTAGTGGCGGCTCGTCAGAGCAGGCCGCCAAGTTGATGCGTCGGCACGTGTATCGCGTTGGGCGTCGTCGTGGCCTGATCTTCGGCGGGCAGGCACCGCTGGCGCACCCCGAGCCGACAGAGCGTATTACCACTGAGCTGGCAGCGCAGGCGGAAGTGCTTGCGGATTTGACCGATGGCAAACAGGCGTTGCTGTTCAAAGGCACCACCGACAGTGCCGTGCTACGTGAAATCGGTCGATTGCGCGAACTGACCTTTCGCAAGGTGGGTGAGGGCACGGGGGCGCGCCGCGACCTGGATGCTTACGATGCGCATTACGAACACTTGGTGCTATGGGATGCAAAAGCACTACGCATTGTTGGTTCCTACCGCTTAGGCCACTGCGGTCGGCTGATTACCGAACGCGGCATGCCCGGCCTCTATACCTCGAGCCTGTTTACGTATTCGCCGGCCCTGGAATCGCGCTTGGCGCAAGGGCTGGAACTGGGGCGTAGCTTTATCGCGCCGGCATACTGGCGGTCGCGTGCGCTTGATCAGCTTTGGCAGGGCATTGGGTTGTACCTGCAGCGGCATCCCGAAGTGCACTATCTGTTCGGTCCAGTGAGCATGTCGGTGAACCTGCCACGCGAAGCGCGTGAGTGGATTGCCGCCGCGCATCAACACTACTTTGGTGCACCCGGTCTGGCGGCGGCACGGCAGCCCTTCGTACTCTCGACTGAAGTGCTCGAAGGTGTGCGCTTGGCGCTGGAGGGGCTCGATCCTGAGGCAGGGCTAGGCAAGCTCAAGCATCACCTCGATGCACTTGGGGTGAGCTTGCCTGTGCTGTATCGCCAATACGTCGATCTGGTCGAGCCTACGGGCGTGCAGTTCCTCGATTTCGGTGAGGACCCCAGCTTCTCCGGCTGCGTGGATGGTTTGGTGATGTTGGATCTGGCCGCGCTCAAGCCGGCCAAGCGGTCACGTTACCTGGGGCGGGCCAGCTGACTAGCGGCATTCCGTCTGGACGGTTTATTTCGTTTGACTAAGGGGCGGCTATAGCCGCCCCTTAAAACCGCCTGATATTGCGTTGCTGCAAGCATTTATGCGCCAGTCAATGCGCCTGGGCCCACGCTGTGCGCCGTATTTCCCCGGACTCAATGCCCAGAAAGCATCTGGTTTATTGCGGCATATTGCACGGCGCAATTTGTCGCATTAGCGTACGCTCAGCGGTTTGTAAAAATACTGTCAAATGAACGTGTGAAAATGCTAATATTGGCGTAAGGATTCCAAGGGCGAATCCAGCGTTTTCAGAGGCTTGGGGCAGATGTAGCGCTCCCAGGTAAAGCAAGCAAACCGTGTTTTCTCGCCTGACTCATGAGTCAGGTTTTTTTGTGCTCGAGGGAATCGTTTTTTCTTGCTTATAAATAGTAAGTAATTACATAAAAGGCAGGTAATCGTAATAACTCGCGAATTAGCCTAATCGAGAGTAGCGACTCATAACGAGGTCGCTCGTGCCGATGGTGCTAGGTAGCCATGCGACGTTAATAACTAATGCCTGATCTCGCCAGTTAAACCTAAGTAATACCTAATGGGGTCATAACCGATGAAAAGAACTCACCTTTCTGTGGCGATCGCTGTTGCCTGCTGCATGGCCACAAGCGTTGCATTGGCACAAACTGCCAACGACCAAGCGACCAACGGCCAGGCCGGCACGAGCACGACCAACCAGTCTGCCCAGCGCGTTAATCCATCGAGCACGTCCAACACGACGACATCGAATGACACGCGTCGTGTGCAGCAGCTGACGACCGTGCAGGTGAATGCGCAGTCGCTCTCGCTGGGCGGTGGCTTGATGTCCGTGCAGACGGCGGCCAAGGCCGTGTCGACGATCACGCGCGACGCCATCGAAAAGGCTAGTCCGGGCAGCAACTTCACCCAGATGATCGCCAGCATCCCGGGCGTGAACGCGGCGACCGACGATATCACCGGTCTGGCCAATGGCCACTACAGCATGCGTGGTTACGATTCGTCGGATATCGGCATGACGGTCAATGGCGCGCCGATCACCGATACCGGTAGCTATTCGGTGTACGCCACCGAGTACGGCGACAGCGAGAACATGGGCGATATCACGGTGCTGCAGGGCATTCCGGATATCGACATGCCCGACTCCGGCGCCAGCGGCGGCCATATTGGTTGGGCCACGATCGATCCTTCGCATACCGCCGGTGTGGATTTCACGCAGAGCTTTGGCGACAACGATTATCGCCGTACCTTCATTCGCCTCAACACGGGTGACCTGGGTCCGGTGCGCTCCTGGTTGTCGTTCTCCGACAACAGCGCTGACTTGTGGCGCGGCACCGGTGACTTGAAGGTGACCAAGGTCGACGGCAAGTCGGTGTGGACCATCGATGACAACAACTCGATCAGTGCCTCGTTGCAGTACAGCCGCCAGAGCAATCTCTCCTACGCGGCTGTTACCAAGGCGACAGTGCAGCAGAGCGGCTACTTCACCAACTACAACACCAACTGGATTCCACTGGCTGGGCTCAGTGGTGCGGCACTCAAGACCGCAGCCACCGCCGATGAGAACTACTACGGGCTGCATACCAATCCGTACTCCAGCTACATGCTCAGCATGGATGGCGAGTTCAAGTTGAGCGATAACCTGCATCTGTCGGTGATTCCGTACTTCTGGTACGGCGACGGCGGTGGTGGCGCGGGTGGTCTGGCTCAGGAAAGCACCTCGCCGGTGGACCAGTACCTCTATGCCAACATCGATCTCAATGGCAATGGCACGGTCACCAACAGCACCAAGAAGAACTTCTCGGGCGGTACGGTCTATTCCTATTCGGCTGCGCTGACCTATCGTCCAGGCGTGCTGGTCAAGTTCAACCAGGATTTCGGTCTGGATAACAGCCTCGAATACGGTTTCTGGTACGAGCGTTCGCGCAAGAGCCAGGAAGACGTTTATGGCCTGGTCAATCCGCAGACGGGTGCTCCCAATGATATTTGGGGTGACTCCAACTATCTGCTCTACCCCAGCGGTATGCCGCAGAAGTACTACGACGAATACACCAACACCGAGTTGAAGAAGGGCTTCGTCACCGACAACTGGACGCCGAACGACCAGTGGACGCTGACGGCCGGCGTGAGCTACCTGCTCGCCAACCGTACGGGCTTCACCTATGACTACCCGGGTGCCGTGACGCAGACGTCGACCAACTTCGACAACAACTGGCACAAGTTCCTGCCGATGGCGGGTATCAAGTTCCAGTTGGATGACCACAACCAGTTCTATATCGGTAGTGGCAAGACCTTCCGCGTGCCGTCGAACACGGTGGCCATGCTCGATGCTCTGGTTGGCGTAGCCAACTCCAGCCCCGAAATGTCGTGGAACACCGACCTGGGCTGGCGCTACTACGGTGATGCACTGTCGGCCAGCGCCGACATCTATCACAGCAATTACTTCAATAAGCAGGAAGCTGCGTACACCCCGCAGAATCAGGAGTTCTTCACCACGATCCCGCATATGGACATGCAGGGTTTCAACGGTGAAATCAGCTACAAGATTGCGCAGAACTGGACGGCTTACGCGTCCTATACCTACACGCAGGCGAAGATCCGCGGCAACCTCGATGGTGGCCCGGGTGATAGCAACGTAGATGGTAAGGATGGCATCTATCCGACCGACGGCAAGACCATGCCGGATACACCGCGCAACATCGGCAACCTGAGCCTGAGCTACGACGATACGCACCTGTGGGCCACGTTGAGCGGTCGCGTCACCAGCTCGCTCTGGGGTGATTACGTGAACACCGAAAGTGTTCCTGGTTTCACCACGTTCAACTTCAGCGGTGGCTATCGCTTCGGCGATTGGGATTGGCTGAAGAAGCCGTACCTCAAGCTCAACATCGACAACCTGGCTAACCGTCACGCGTACACGTACGTGTATTCCGCTCAGCTGCTGTCCAAGACGGAAGCGGCGCTGTACCCGCAGTTGTATGCCGGTAGCGCACCGTCTTATGGTCTGTTGCAGTCGCGTGCCTACGTGGTCACGTTCGGCGCTTCGTTCTAAGTCCCGCAACGTTTAAACCAGGCAACACCCAACCGGCGTCCGCAAGGGCGCCGGTTTTTTTGTGCCCGCGAATCGCAAAAAATTGTGATTGAATACTCAATAGTTACGAAAATGTAATATCCTGCGGTTAGATTTGGCGTGACGGAGCCGCCATAGCGACAGCATAGATCGCTGCGGACCCGCCAATAATTAAGGGAAACAGCTGGTTATGGATGACTCCCGGCAGTGCTGGGGGCATCACTACGTCACTTTCTCGTATTTTCTTACGTTTCTTAAGGGGTTGACGCTCGATGAATAGTCGATTTCGCGCAAAAATTCTGCCGCTAGCCATTACGGCGCTGCTGGCAGCTTCGCCGGTGCTGGCACAGGACACCTCGTCCTCCATCAGCGGCCGCGTGTTGGATACCAGTGGCAAGCCGGTCGCTGGCGCCACCGTGCAGATCGTGCACGAGCCTTCGGGCACCACCAAACTGACTACCACGGACGCTGATGGCCGCTATGCCGCGCAAGGTTTGCGCGTGGGCGGTCCGTTCGATGTGGCCGTGTCCAAGTCGGGTGAGGGCAAGATCGAGCAGGGCAACGTTTACCTGCAGCTGGCGCAGGACACGGCCGTCAATCTCACCATGGGTGGTGCGCAGGCACAGGACGCGAAGAATCTGGCCAGCGTGACGGTGTCGGCCAATGCCTTGTCGCAAACCTTCAATTCGGACAACAAAGGCATTGCGACCAACGTCTCCCGCAGCGAGATGGATGCGGCTCCGACACCGGGTCGCTCGATCCAGAACATCGTGCGCATGGATCCGCGTGTAGTCATCACGGATCGCCAGCGTGGCGAGATCTCCGCGGTTGGCCAGAACAGCCGCTACAACAACATTACCGTTGACTCGGTCAGCGCAAACGATCCGTTCGGCTTGAACGCGAACGGACTGCCGACACTCGGTACGCCGATCTCGCAGGACACGATCCAGGAATACAACATCTCCACCGCGAACTACGACGTGGCAATGCGTCGTGGCTTGGGCGCTAGCGTGAATGCGGTGACCAAGAGTGGCACCAACGATTTCCACGGTTCGGTGTACTACGCGTTCCAGAACGACAGCATGATTGGCGATAACCAGAACGACGCCAAGTACACCGGTTTTTCGCGTCAGTGGACCGGCGGCGCCACGCTTGGTGGCCCGATCGTCAAAGACAAACTGTTCTTCTTCGCCTCGGTAGAGAAGAGTACGCAGATTGGTGCCGGCAGCCCCTACGGCCCGGCAGACTCCGGCGCGGGTACGCCGATTGCGGGCCTGACCACAGCGCAAGTGCAGGCTGTGCGTGACGCGGCCAAGAAGCTGGGTATTACGCAGGATCTCGGCACGGTTGGCGGCGGCAACTCCAATCTGGAAGACAAGCGTTTCCTCGGCAAGATCGACTGGAACATCGCCGACAACCATCGTGCCAGTTTCACGTTTAGCCAGACCAAAGAGAGCAAGCCAACCATTTCGGGCAGCACTACCAATCTGGTGTTGTCGAGTGGCTGGTACAACTCCAAGACCAACAACAAGAGCTACGCGCTGCATTTCTACGATGACTGGTCGGATATCTTCTCGACTGATACCACCTTGTCGTATGCCGATTTCAGCAAGAGCAACACGCCGTACAACGGTACGTATTTGCCGGATATCACCGTCTATCCCGTGGTCTATGGTGGCCCGTCGGTGGAGTTTGGTACCAACTATTCGTACCAGGCCAATGCGTTGCAGGTGAAGACGCTTAATGCCGCCTGGGCGGGCACGTTGTTCCTGGGTGATCACACCCTCAAGGGCGGTTTCGACTTCGAGCGTGATCGCAACTACAACCTGTTCGTGCAGAACCTGTTCGGTGGCTACACGTTCGAGGAAACCAAGGACAAGAAGGGCAACATCACTGCCACCGGTCTGCAAAATTTCCTCAACGGAAACTACTACCAGTACTACTACAACCGTCCGGCCAATGGACTGTCGCTGGCTGATACGGCCGCGGCGTACAACCTGAATCAGTGGGGCGTGTTCCTGCAGGACACTTGGCAGGTCAACAACAACTTGTCGGTGCAGTACGGCGTGCGTATCGACATCCCGCTCATGGATGACAAGCCGATCTACAACCCGGCTTTCGCGCAGGCGTTCGGTCGTAGCAACCAGACCACGATCAATGCCAATCGCGTGGTGCAGCCACGCATGTCGTTCAACTACAGCTTCAACACCGAGCGCATGACCCAGCTGCGCGGTGGCGCAGGTCTGTTCGTATCCAATCCGCCGGGTGTGTGGATTGGCAACATCTTCTCCAATTCGGGTATGACCCAGACGCAGTACAACTGCGGTGCAACGCAGAAGGGGTGCAATACGAATCTGCCGGCCTTCAGCGCAAACCCGTATGCGCAGAACGACGGTAAGTCCGGCGGCCAGATGACGGTGAACACGGTTTCTCCGGGCTTCCGTATCCCGAGTGCATGGAAGCTCAGCCTGGGCTTCGACAAAGAGCTGCCGTGGTGGGGTCTGATCGCTACGGCGGATTACCAGCACATCAAACAGCGTGATGCGATCTGGTATCAGAACCTGAATTTGGGTGCGCCCAGTGGCGTGTTGCCGGACGGTCGCTTCACCTATTACAAGCTGGTGAATAGTGATCCAAAGGCGACGGGACAACAGTCGACCACGAACGCCAACGCGGCATTCTCTAACGCCAACATCAACCTGGCCAATACCAGCCGTGGCTCGGCGGATAGCATGACGCTGGCGTTGAAGAAGCCGTTCGCTGACGGCTGGTCGTCGATGATCGGTTTGACCTGGGGGCGTTCGACTGAAGTGAATCCGGGCACGTCCAGCGTGGCGCTTTCCAACTACAAGTACGATTACGTCACCAACCCGAACGAGAACGTAGCGAGCACATCGAACTACTCCGTGCCGTGGCGCGTGATTGCTTCGCTGACCTGGCAGCATCGCTTCTTCGGCGACTACGTCACCAGCGCCAGCGCGTTTTATGACGGTCACTCGGCAGCACCGTACAGCTGGTCCTTTGGTAACGATGCCAACGGCGACAGCTTCACCAACGATCTGGTGTTTATCCCGAAGCCGGGCCAAGTCGAGTTCCGTCCAGGCACCAATCCGCAGCTGATCCAGCAGTTCTATGACTACATCAAGAGCAACGACTACTTGCGTGATCATCAGGGCCAGATCGCCGAGCGTAACGGTGCTCGTGCGGGTTGGATCAATCAGCTCGATCTGAGCTTCAGTCAGGAAATTCCGGGCATCTTCGCGGGCAACAAGGGCATCATCCGGTTGGACCTCTACAACTTCGGCAACATGCTCAACAAGAAGTGGGGTATCGAGAAGCGTGTGACCTTCCCGGGTGGCCGTGCACTGGCCGACTTCTACGGTGTAGACCCCTCGACCGGTAAATACATCTACAACATCGATTGCAACGGTGCGAAGAGCTGCACCAACTACAGCCAGAACGGCCATTACACCCCGCTGACCATCCCGGTTTACGCCAACAATGGCGACGACCTGGCTCAGCGCTGGTCGGTGCTGCTGACCGTGAAATACGCATTCTGATCTTGTCTTAGGTGAACGAACTAGCCGGCGTCTTTATGGCGCCGGCTTTTTGTTGTCTTGACCCTGCCATGCCCTACGCAGGAAGCTAGGGGGTCGCCGCATCCACGCAAGCATGAGCCTGCGGGAAAGTGGCGAGGAGATAGTTGATGAACGATACACACGCCGCTCAGTCCGGCAAGTCAGCCACGGTCAGTGCACGTATCTCGCCGGCCGGCGGCCTGGACATTCTTTCCCGCAACGAGGTAGCGCGTCTGCGTGACGCCAGTGGCTCGGGCCTGCACGCGCTGCTGCGTCGCTGTGCGCTGGCTGTGCTGACCTCGGGCAACATCAGTGATGACCCGCGCGGCATTCTCGAGCAATTCCCCGATTTCGACATCCAGGTGCTGCAGCAGGATCGCGGCATCAAGATCGAGCTCAGCCACGCGCCGGCACAGGCGTTCGTGGATGGACAGATCATTCGCGGTATCAACGAGCTGCTCGTGGCCGTGGTGCGCGACATCGTCTACGTATCCAGCCAGTTGGAGCAGGGCGGTTTCGATCTGGACGACTCGGTGGGCATCACCCACGCCGTGTTCGAGATCCTGCGCAACGCACGCAGCCTGAAAGCACAGATAGATCCGAACCTGGTGGTCTGCTGGGGCGGCCACTCGATCTCGCGCGAGGAATATGACTACACCAAACAGGTGGGTTACCAGCTTGGCTTGCGTGGTCTGGATATCTGCACGGGTTGCGGCCCGGGCGCTATGAAGGGCCCGATGAAGGGCGCCACGATCGCTCACGCCAAGCAGCGTCGTCGCAACAACCGCTACATCGGCATCACAGAGCCCGGCATCATCGCGGCGGAGTCGCCGAATCCGATCGTCAATCAACTCGTGATCATGCCGGACATCGAGAAGCGTCTCGAGGCATTCGTTCGCATGGGGCATGGCATCATCGTGTTCCCCGGTGGTGTCGGTACGGCAGAAGAAATTCTCTACCTGCTCGGCATCCTGCTGCATCCGGATAACGCAGGTATTCCGTTCCCGCTGGTCTTCACCGGACCGAAGGAATCGTCAGCCTATTTTGAACAGATCGATCGCTTTCTGCGGCTCGCGCTCGGCGACGAGGTGGCGAAGCGCTACCAGATCGTGGTGGACGATCCGGCCGCGGTGGCGCGCGCGATGGTGCGTGGCATCGACAAGGTGCGTAATCACCGGCTGGACAACAAGGACGCGTTCTTCTTCAACTGGTCGCTCAGTATTCCGGTGTCGTTCCAGCAGCCGTTCCGCCCCAATCACGAGGCCATGCGTGGGCTGGCCATTCATCGCGACCGCCCGCGTCACGAGCTGGCCGCTGATCTGCGGCGAGCTTTCTCGGGCATTGTTGCCGGCAACGTCAAGGAAGAGGGGCTGCGTGCCATCGAGCAGCACGGCCCGTTCGATATCGACGGCGATGCCGACATCATGCAGGCCCTGGACGCCCTGCTGAAGGCGTTTGTGGTGCAGCACCGGATGAAGTTGCCAGGCGGCACCGACTACGTGCCGTGCTACCGGGTTCGTGCGGGCTGACGAGCCCCGTCGATGGTCAAATCGATGACCGCAACGACAAATCGTTGCGGTCAAGAACTTGACAGCCAGGGGCCGGATATTCAAACTACGCAGCTCTCCCCGCCCGAATAGCTCAGCTGGTTAGAGCACTTGACTGTTAATCAGGGGGTCGTTGGTTCGAGTCCAACTTCGGGCGCCATATACAGAAAGGGCCGGCAGCGATGCCGGCCCTTTCTATTTGTCTAATGTTCGACACGCACTTGGTGGTTCGCATCCACAAGCGATGTGCCTCAAGCCTTCAGTGCTCTCTATCGGTGCCTACGTAGCCGCGCCCATTACGCACTTCATTCCCTTTGAAGTTGGAAACTCTGCCGGGGGCTGTGGCTGGTCCAGGTCTCTCGCCAGGTCTGGGCATGTGGCCTTGATAGCCACGTTGAGCGTCGAAACGGTTATCTACGTGGCCATGAAAATTGGCGGGGCCGTGAAACCACGGACCGGCGCCGATGAAGAGGCCGCCGACAAACCATTCGGGGCCGTAGTAACCGTAGGGCGCGCAGTAGTACGGGTAGTAGTCGAAATAACCGTACGGACATACGGGAGCCGGTCCGACGCTGATAACGACCTGAGCTTTTGCCTGAGGGGCCATGGCTGTGAGGCCGATACCCGTTACGGCAGCCAGAGCAAGATATGTGAGTCTGTTCATGATCACTTCTCCACGCGATGGTCCGATCCACCGACCGTGAATCATGCTCCGCCGGTGCGCCTTAATTGATGATTACTGCCGAAATCATCTTTGCACCTGGAACAAGAGTGTTTAGCCGCTAATTCGTGCGATCTTGCTGGTGCAAGACACACGCTGCGCTCTGTGTATAGATCGAGGTTTCTGGGCGTAGGATGAGGCTCGTAGTTCGGATTCCGCCGCCGAACCGAAATGGGGGGAGCATGGAGTTGGCCCTAGGTACGAGCAGGTCTGCTGCCGACGAACGTTTGTTCCGTTGGTTCTGCTTGGGTTACGGCGTTTTGTTTGTTGGCCATGTTTTCGTGGTGATGCACAACACGGATGCTTGGCTACCATGGAGTTGCGTCGTTATCGGTCTGGTGGAATGGCTGACCTTGGCTGCATTGGTCTGGCGTGCTTGCCGTACGCCTTTTCCCAACGGGCTTCGTTGGTGGCTGGTAGCGGGGGCGATGCTGTTCATCAGCGTGGCTAACCTCATCTACCTGCTACGCCTCGTCGGTGCTGGCCAGGATAACCCCGCACCGGGTGCGCCCATGTTCTGTTACGCGCTGTACGGGGTAGCCATGGTGTTGGCTATCGCCATGACATTTCGTCAGCGCAGCCTCACGCTCACCAGCAGTATCGATACAGTGATGGCGTTGGTGATGGCTGCTTTGTTCTTCGTGCGGATATTCACGCTCGTATCGGCTGCTGGCAGTGATGATCCCAAGCATGTGCAGTACATCATCTGGTTGATGGATGCGCTGAGTGTGTTCATCACGCTTTGTGCCATCACGCGTTTGGCCGGTGCTGTCGATCCTGCGCTCAAACACATCTTCTACGCGATATCGCTTTATGGAGTAGTGAGCACACTCGTGGCTGCAGTGCGTAACCGCCTGGTGCTGCATTACCAGATGCTATATCTGGAGCTGCCGTTGCTGGCAGCACCGATATTGCTGGGTTTGTTGTGTCTATACCCGCCGCCGCGCTGGATTCGTGATTACCAACCGCGCCCAGGGATGATGGATGTGGCTGAGAGCATGAGCCCCTTCTTTCTTGGCCTGGGGCTTGTTGCCCTCAGCGTTAGCCTATGGACGACGCGCCCTGGGCTGGCGGCAGCGGGTGTAGTCGTGGCGATTCTGGGCTATGGCATACGTAATGTGATCACGCAGAGCCAGCAGATGGCGACGGAACGCCAGATGCTGGGCTTGCAGGGCGAACTGGAAAACCTTGTTGTCACTGATCCGCTTACCGGCATCGCCAATCGCCGTGGATTCGATCAGCAACTATCTGCCCTGTGGAAGCGTGTGCGCTATGCAGGTATGAGTCTTTCGATCCTGATGATCGACATCGATCACTTCAAACACTTCAACGACAACCATGGTCACGTTATCGGTGATAACTGCCTACGTGCCGTGGCTTCCGGTCTGGCTGAATTACTGGGTTCACACGAAGGTGTTTTTGCGCGCTATGGCGGTGAGGAGTTTGCAGTGCTGCTGCCGATGACAACGCTTGCCCAGGCCACCGTGATAGCTGAGTCGGTACGTAATGGCGTAGAAGGTGTGCGTGTCGACAGCCCTGACGGCCTACTCGGTGTAACGATAAGTATCGGCGTGGCCTGTTCGTCGCAGACGCCTACCGAAAATGGGAAGGCGTTGCTTGTGCTGGCCGATACGGCCCTGCTTGAAGCAAAGGTGCAGGGGCGTAATCGGGTGATGGTTTATCGCTAGAATTATGTGCTGCTCTTCGGCGCAACATCGCACCCGGCCTGCAATTGATAGCTTGCATCTTGTCAGCTTTGTTCATTGGCATATCTGTTATGGCGCAACGATGACGGATGTGTTCCGCACAGGTGATTACGCCAACATCTATCACGATGCTTATCACACACATGGTGCTGAATGATGCGTCCGAAGGATTCGGGCGCCTTGCCGTCGTGGTGTGTTCGGTGTCCTCGTCAGGTGTGATGCAACTCGCACACACGCGGTTGTCATCATAAATCGTGGCAGATGGTAGGTTCGCGTGCTTAAATGCGGTATGAGCAATGACACTAGACAGATTGAACAGACACGGTTTCTTGGCGTGGGCGCTTGGCGTTTTTTGCTGGCTGGTCTCGTCGCCGCTTCGCATCTATGGGCACACATGCTGCAGGGTTATGCCGCATTCGCGGTCTTCGCCTTTTTTGTCCTCAGCGGTTATCTGATGACGTTCGTATTGATGCACAAGTACGGTACGGGCGCACGTGGTCTTGCTGACTTTGCATTCAATCGCATCATTCGTATCTACCCGTCGTACTACGTCGCGCTCGTGTTAGGTGTTATCACTATCGTTGTGATGACTGATCGTGGAATTGATTTGACGAAGCTCAATCCAGAGTTTCATTTACCTATGAGCGGCTGGGAATGGTTGCAGCCTCTTACGCTGCTTCCCATATTCGGCCGTAATGGGTTGCCTGTTGCGGTGTCGAACGCGCTATCTATCGAAATAGGTGCTTATTTACTGATGCCGCTGTTTGCGAGGTGGCGAGTCATGGCATGGGCTGGCGTTTTGGTGTCACTGATTGCAATTGCTCGTTATGGCGTAACGTCGGAAACGTTTGCGCCCAGGTATTCGGAATTTTTACCGTGCTTGATTGCATTCGCTACTGGCAGTCTGCTCGCACACTATCGTGAACACTTGCTCGCTTTTGTCATGCCAAAAACGAGTGTCATTGTGTGGATGCTTCATGGTGCCTCATGGCTACTTATCAGTAGTTGGCCGTGGAATGACGGCCTTTATGTGTCGATTGTTCTTTCGGCATGGGTGACGCTGTCTCTGACAGCCTATAAATCTACGCGAGCTGATGTGCTGCTCGGAGATCTCTCGTACCCCGTCTATCTTGTGCACACCATCGTTGGTGCGTACTTTGTGAGCTTACTGGGCGCAGACAGGTCGTTTGCATTTTTTGCAGCCAGTTTTTCTGGAACGATCTTGCTGTCTTACCTCATGACAGTCTTGGTTGAGCGTCGTATGCACGCGCGTAAGCGCAGGTCCGTCATTCACGATGATCAGAGTGCACTCGCTAGCCAGCCAGGCGTAGCTTAGCCACATCAGCCAAGACGTCTCGGGCGCAAAGGTTAAGTGTCACGGAAATGCCCGTCATTCCGGCAGTGGCCGAAATGACGAATTAAAGAGATTTTAGATGGGACGGGTGCTCAGCACTCGATCACGTTCACCGCGAGACCACCGCGCGAGGTTTCTTTGTATTTGTCTTTCATGTCGCGGCCGGTATCGCGCATCGTGGCGATGACCTTGTCGAGCGAAACGCGATGTTTGCCGTCGCTCTTCAGTGCCATGCGGCTGGCGTTGATTGCCTTGACTGAACCCATCGCGTTGCGTTCGATGCAGGGGATCTGTACCAAGCCACCGATGGGATCGCAGGTGAGGCCGAGGTTGTGTTCCATGCCGATTTCGGCGGCGTTTTCCACTTGCATCACGTTGCCGCCGAGCGCAGCAGTAAGGCCGCCGGCAGCCATCGAGCACGCCACGCCGACTTCGCCCTGGCAACCAACTTCAGCACCGGAGATCGACGCGTTCTCCTTGTACAGAATGCCGATGGCGGCAGCCGTGAGCATGAATTCGATCACGCCGTCGTCGTTCGCTTTCGGACAGAAGCGCTGGTAGTAGTGCAGTACGGCCGGCACGATGCCAGCGGCACCGTTGGTCGGTGCGGTAACCACACGACCGCCAGCAGCGTTTTCTTCGTTCACGGCGAGCGCGTAGAGGTTTACCCAATCAAGGATGGTCAGCGGATCCTTCAGTGCAGCCTCGGGTTGGTTACGCAGCTCGTCGGCCATCGCGGGGGCGCGACGCTGTACTTTCAGGCCGCCCGGCAGCACGCCGGGCGATCGCAGGCCACGGTTAACGCAGTCCTGCATGGCCTTCCAAATGGTGAGCAGGCCGGCGCGGGTTTCTTCCTCGCTGCGCCAGACTTTTTCGTTCGCCATCATCAGCTGAGCGATGGTCAGGCTGTGTTGCTTGCACAACGCCAGCATCTGGTCGCCGCTGGAGAACGGGTAGGGCTGCTCGGTGGTGTCGGCGACGATGCGATCTTCAGCGGCTTCGTCGTGGTTCACCACGAAGCCGCCACCTACGGAGTAGTAGTCACGGGTGGCCAGCTCGTTGCCGTCGGCGTCGTAGGCGGAGAAGCGCATGCCATTGGTGTGGAATGGCAGCTTCTGGCGCTTGTTGAACACCAGGTCGCGCTTCTCTTCGAATTCGATCTCGTGCTTGCCGAGTACACGCAGGCGATTGGTGGTGCGAATGCGCTGCAGTGTTTCCGGGATGTGATCCGGATCCACGGTGTCCGGGTGTGCACCCTCGAGACCGAGCAGCACGGCTTTATCGGTGCCGTGGCCGCGACCGGTCATCGCGAGCGAGCCGTACAGTTCGGCGCGTACGCGGGTGACTTTGTCCAGCACGCCTTTCTCTTCCAGCCAGCGTTCGGCGAAACGTGCGGCAGCACGCATCGGGCCCACCGTGTGCGAGGAGGACGGACCAATACCGATCTTGAACAGGTCGAATACGCTGACGGCCATGAAGTGCACTGCGGGTGGTGGGGAGAACCCGCTATTCTACGCTCGCCACCTGCCTTTGGCAGTCCATACGCGGCCGTGCGTTTTGACCGACCTGTGATGACCGATCTGATCCTCTACCAGCGCGACTACTGCCACCTATGCGATCAGGCACTCGCGGTACTGGCCGAGGCGCGTGCGCCAGAGTTCGATAGCGTATGGGTGGACGATAGTGATGCGCTGGAACAACGCTATGGCACCCGCGTGCCGGTGCTGCGCGATGGGCGCGATGGGCGCGAATTGGATTGGCCGTTCGATGCGGCTGCCGTGCAGCAATTTCTCAAGGGCGACGTGATTTCAAACGCCTGAGGATCTCCTCTCGCGCCTCGCGCAGGATCGAGTCGCGATCGAGGCTGGCAACAATATCGGCGACTGCCCGCTTTGCGCCGGCCTCACCCCACGACTTGCCGGCGATCAGGTAGCGCTCGGCGGCGCGGCCGATCAGTACGGTGGCGTACCAGGCCAGCGCACCCTGTGCGGCAGCGGTGACGAGTACGGACAAGCCCGCGGTGACGCCTTTCAATGCCGACGCCACCAATTGCATGCCCCAGACGGCCCCCATCAGTGCGGCCAGTTGAGCCGAAATCACGGCGACCAACCGGCCTGACTCGGCGCGCGTCAACGGCAATCCGTAGACCCGTGAGAGCTGTACCACCATGGCCGCATCCAGCCCTGCCGCGGCGAGCAGGTCCGCTACCGGAATCGGGTTGAGCGCGACGGCTACGCCTTTGGCAAGGCAGTAGTTCCGAATCAGTTTGCTCGCCACGGCACGCCGTGTTTCGGCAATGCGTGCGCTGACTTGATCGGTAAGCCGCCCCGCGTATAAGCCGGCATTCAATGCGGATAGTGTCTTGCCTTCACGCGTCGCTATGGCCAGCAGGCGTTCGCGTAATGCGGCGACATCGGGTGGCAGGGCCTGTTCGTGTGAGGCTTCGCGACCATGCTCATTCTCGTTGACCACACGTTGTGCGGCGGGGCGCGCGGCTACGGCGAGGACGTCTTCCGCGCGTACCAGTCCGTGTACGCGTTCGCGCAGATGTCCAAGTAACGCCTGGCGTTCGTCCGTGCTGTAGCGATCGGCTTTGTTCAGCACCAGCAGCAAGGGGCGCTGCGTTGCGGCCAACGTCTTCAGCGCATCGAGCTCGTCGCGCGTGAGGTCGCCATCGGCAACGAAAATCACCAGGTCGCAGACTTCGGCGACGTCGAACGCGAGGCGTTCACGCGCTTCGCCATCCAGCTCGTTGATGCCCGGAGTGTCGATCAGCACGAGACCGTCGTGTTGCGCTTCGTCCAGCGTCGCCTTGGCGGCCTCGGTGGTCGTGCCATGCAGTACTCCCACTGCGAAGGCCTCACGCCCGAGCAGGGCGTTGCCCAACGCGGACTTGCCGGCCGAGACACGACCGAATACGGCGACATGCAGTTCGCCGCGTTCGAGCTTGGCCAGCATGCTTTCGATGCGTGCGAAGTCGCCGGCTAGCTCGCTACGCACTGAGGCCGGGATGGACGGGTCGTCGAGCAAGTTGCGCAAACTGTCGGCGACACGCGTGTCGGCACCGCGTGTATCCGCATGACGGGACGACGGCTGTGGCACTGCCGTCGCGGCATTTGGCGATAGCCAGCCGCGCAGGCGTTGCCACAAGGTATTGCCGACCATCGTCGGTAGTCTATTTAGCCGTCAATACGAGATGTGCAGTGACCTTCACATCGGCACCGATGACCGAGGTGTCGGTGTAATCGCCACCACCTACGCCATAGTCGAGACGCTTGAGTGTGCTGCTGACGTCGAGCGTGGCGCCGGTGCCCTGTGGCTTGAAGGTCACGTTGAGGCTTACCGGCTTGGTGACGCCGCGCAGGGTGAGCTGCCCGTCAGCGATCACCTGTGCACCGTTCTGGCGGAAGCCGGTGGTGACGAAGTGCGCCTTGGGAAATTTCGCCACGTCGAAGAAATCCGTGCCGGGCAGTGCGCCATCGCGATCCTTGTCACCGGTCTTGGCGCTGGCCAGATCGACTGTCACGTCGAACTTCGAGTTGGCGAGGTGGGCGGGGTCGTAGCTGATGACGGCCGTCCACGTGTCAAAGTGGCCATCGAATCCGCTGCCCTGGAAGGTGCTGCTGAAGCCCAGCGTGCTGCCGGCTGGTTGTACGGCGTAATCAGCTGCCGTCGCCGTCAGGGGGAGTGCCAAGCCGAGCGCGAGAAAGATCGGAAGCAGGCGTTTCACCGAAAGGGATGTCATCAAAGTTCTCCTTGGGAAGTGGGGGTATGCCGAGGGCGGCCGAATGGCAGCATCCGACGTAGCACATTGTCGCGATCGAATACGTGGTGCTTCACCGCTGCGCCCACGTGCGCCACCAGTACCAGTACCAGTAACCAGAACAGGTACTCATGCGCGGCGTGCGCGAGGTTGGCCATATCGTCGTTCTTCGCAGCCAAGGCCGGCACGCTGAATAGCTTGAACCACTGTAATGGATAGCCGTGCAGCGAGTTGTACAGCCAACCGCTGAGCGGTAATGCCACGATCAGCACGTACAGTGCGGTATGTACGGCATGTGCCGCCCAGCGTTGCCAGAGCGGCGCCGGTTCATCCGGTGGGGCGCGGTCCACGATCCGCCACACCAGGCGCAGCAGAAACAAGGCGAGCACGGTTAGCCCGATCGACTTGTGTAATGCGTATACGCTGATCTTGGACATCGACGGCGACATCGTCGTCATCAACAAACCCCAGATGCCATTGCCGAGAATGGCCAGCGCCATGATCCAGTGGAAGAATTTGGCGATGGATCCCCATTGGCGTTCATCGCTACGCAGGCTCATGGTGTTGCTCCAGATGAAGGTTCAGAAGAGGGTGCGGCGTGGTCGTCAATGATCGCTTCCAACTCGAGCCATACAGCTACGTTATGCCCGATCGAGTTTGAAAAGGCGTCGATGCCGAAAACGGTGCGGTCGAGCGAGGCAGTGGCCGAGAAGCCTGCGATCGTGTGCATGCCGTAGATCGTGCGTGCCAGTCGGTTAAAGGTGAAGGGCAGGTCGATCGGATGGGTGATGCCATGTAGGGTCAGCTCACCGTGCAGCACACCGTGCGTGGCGTCTTTGCGCTCTACGGAGGTGCTGACGAAATGCGCGTAGGCCATATGTGCACAATCGAGTAGCGCCGGCTTGCATGTTGCGGTATTCCACTCGGCGTCACCCATGTCGAGGCTGGCGAGGTCGATGTCCAGCGTTGTTGCAGCAGTGGACCAATTGTCGGGATCGAAGCGAAGCCATCCGCGTGCGATATGTAGCCGTCCGAACGGGCGGGAGTATCCATCGTGGTCGATGCTGAAAACGACCTGGCTGTGTACGGTGTCGTAGCTGTAGTTTTGTGTCGCTGCATAGGCAGGCAGCAGCGGTAGTAGAACTGCTGCGAGTGCGAACCACCAACGTGTAAGTCGTATGCGAGGCATACGGTGAAGTCTGGAGGATTGCATCGTGTGGCACCAGCACCTATGGCGGAACGGATTGTTTCCATGGATACAACGCTTTGGTGGCTCTATAAGTTCTGCCTAGTCTTCGGTATCCCGTTTCCGCCATGCCTCCATGGTCAGCGTGGCAAGCTGGCGTAAGCGCTGGTTGCCGGCATCGCTGAGTAGTTGTTTCAGCCGATCGCCGGCGTCGTGTTGATCCAATACATGGCGTTCGGCGAGCGAGGCGGCGAGTGCGCGGCCGATGCTGTCGAAGATCAATGCGTAAGCAAACGCGTGCAGTACACCACCGCCGAGTGTGCCTAGGCCGGGGAAAGCCTTAAGTGCATTGCCCGCGATAGCCAGCACGATGGAACTGCCTGTGCGCAGCGTGAGCCGGGCCTGCTGTACGAAGTCGTCGATCTGCACGTCGCTGACATTTACTTCGTAGAGCGTGGCGAGTTCGCGGGTAAGGGCGGTGGCGAGTACGCCCTGGATCACCAAGTCACTGCCGGGAGCGACGGCGGCGAGTGCGCCGATAATGGCGCGCCGTGCGTATTTGCGCACGATACGCTCGGCTTCGATGGCGCGTGTCTGCGCCTCCAGCGTGCTGGTGCGTTCATGCACGCCGGCCAGCACGGCGTGCTCGCGCAAGGGTTCAAGCCCTTCGGCACCGGGTGCGGTGAGTCGGGCCAGCGCTTTGAGTAATGGTTCGATGGCCGGTGGGCGCTGTCGCTCCACTTGCTCGGTGCGTCCATCGGCAAGCTGGCGTTGGAACCGCTCGCTGCCACCGGCGCTGATCGCTATCACGTCAGCGGCGATGTCGTGCGTCTGCTGGCGCAAGCGAGAGAGCAGTTGTTCGCGTTCGTCATCGCGCCACTGGTCAACTTTATTCAGCACCAATAGCAGCGGTTTGCCGAAGTCGGCGAGCCAACGAAGCTCATCCATCTGTGTGCGGGTGAGGTCGCCAGCGCATAGGTAGATGACAGCATGTGCGCGTAGCGCTTCCTCGCGTGCCAGCGTTTCGTGCACCACACCGTCGGACTCGCGACTGCCGGGCACGTCGGCAAGCACCAGTGTGCGACCGTCGGGTAGCTGGCCGTCATGGTGTGCTACCTGGCGCGTGGTGCCGCCGCGTACATCGCTAGCGGCCAGGGCTTGGGGCGCCAAGGCACGGATCAGGCTGCTCTTACCAGTGGATATTTCACCGAACAGTGCGACGTAGACCCGTGCGCTGGCGCGCCGTCGGTCGAGTTCGGCCAGTTCGGTGCTCAGTGGTGTCGTGTTGGCGCCGCGTTCCTGGAGTTGTCCCAGGCGCTGCTCCAGGCTGCCACGGTCAGGGGCCGGCAACAGGTGGCGTTTGCGCCGTGGCCGCAGCAGCCACCACAGCACGCTGAGTCCAGCCATGGCGAAGGCGAGCAAGATGCCGCCCAGCGTCCATTGCAGCCAGGTGGGCAGCGTAAGGAATCGTTGTGCCAGCGCCAAAGCGCGTTCAGCCGCAGCAAACAGCAGCCACAGGAGGGCAGCGATGGCGATCGCGGCAAGTAGCAGACGCGGGCGTCGGGTCATGCGGCGAGTGTAGCGGCTAGGCTATCGTGCTCGCCGAGGGCTGGCGATTTTGGCATCATCACTCAGGTGAGTAAGCAGGGCCGAACGATCATGGATAGGCGCCTTAGCGGCATGGCTGGGCACGCATGGAGGAGCGCATGAGAGCGGCCTTCTTGCTAGGTGCTGTCTTGTGCCTGGCGGTCATTGCCCCAGCTGTAGTTGCAGCCACGCAGTCAGGCTCAACGCCTCCCTCGGCGGCGACTACCGGCATGGACACCCTGCCGACGCCACAGTTTCGCCGTTACACCACGGCGGATGGCTTGCCCAGCACCAATGTCTACGCCGTCGTCCAGGGGCGTAGCGGGGCTATCTGGTTCGGCACCAAGGGTGGCATCACACGTTTCGACGGTTTGCGCTTCCAGGTGTTTCGCCATGCAGTGAACGATCCCGATTCGCTGTACAACAACGGCATCGCCTCGTTATTGCTCGATCAGCAAGGGACGTTGTGGGCTGGCGGGCTTGATGCGGGGTTGAACCGTTACGACGCGACCACCGGAAAATTCAAACACTGGGGCCACGACCAGGCTGATCCGACCAGTCTGGCGAGCGATCGGGTATGGACGATCGCACAGACTGCCGACGGGGTCCTATGGATAGGTACCAGCAGTGGCCTCGATCGCATGCGTGCGGATGGGCGCGGGTTCGAGCATGTGGTTAATCCGTTGCTGGGAAGCAAATCGGCGGATTTTGGCCCGGTAGGGGCCTTGTATGTGGATTCGCACAAGCAATTGTGGATAGGCAGCGATCATGGCGTTTTTCGTCGTGATACCAGCGGACAGCTGCATCTCGTGGTGCCGGCGGACCCGGGGCAATCGATGGATGCCTGGCGCATCGATGGCGACGGAGACGAAGTGCGTATCGCGACCAC
Organism: Rhodanobacter sp.; assembly: GCA_049794535.1. Classification (GTDB taxonomy): domain Bacteria; phylum Pseudomonadota; class Gammaproteobacteria; order Xanthomonadales; family Rhodanobacteraceae; genus JBARCX01. Next base: position 3,024 of record JBARCX010000285.1, on the reverse strand, counting down.
GGGTGGGTTGTTGGTGGTCGGCGCGGATGGTCTTGCGCATCGCTTTGGTAGTGCGGCGATCCCCGATATCAACGTGATGACCAGCACCCGCGATGCTGACGGTCGATTGTGGGTGGGTACGCAAAAAGGGTTGTTCCTGCAGGAGCGGCCCAGTGATCCGGTAACGGCCGTGACCAACCAGCCTGTGCTCTACGGCAACCTGCCGGGTAGCTGGGTATGGCAGATCATGAGTGATCGCGAAGGTGGGCTGTGGTTGACCCTGCTTGATGGCGGCGTGGCCTATCTGGCGCCTGACTGGTACAGCTTCAGTCGCTTCACCCACATACCTGACGATCCAGCCAGCCTGCGCGACTCTGTAGCTATCTCAATGGCAGGTGGGCGTGACGGAAGCCACGTGTGGGTAGGCGAGCGCGACGGACGCATCGACCGGCTCGACCCACTCACCGGCAAGGTCGATCACATGCTGTCCGGATTGAGCGGCGACGTGGTGGGGATGACCGAGGACACCCAACATCGTTTGTGGGTAGCCGCGCGCGGTGCGCTTTACGTTTACGACTACGCGCACGATAAGGTCGTGAAGGTCGATCCACGTAATTCCGGCATGAAAATTCCGCTGGAAGTCGAGTTGGGTCCGGATGGACAGATGTATGCACGTACCTTTGGCGAGGGCGTGTTTCGCATTAATCCCGACACGTTGGATGTTGTCAGCGTTCCGATGGATCAGCCCGACGAGAAGGTGCGTTGGGGCAGTCAGATGACGCTGCAAGATGGCACCTTCTGGTATGCCAGTGACGGCGGCATGATGCGATTGAACGCGGCACGTGATCGTTTTGAGATGGTGCCCGGCGTGCCATTAGGGCACACCGTGGATGCTTTCGATTTCACGGCGGACGGTATGTGGTTGGCGAATGCGGATGGTTTGACGCATTACCGATACCAGGACAAAAGGCTTGTATTGGATCGCACGGTTGATGCATCGCATGGCTGGCCGTCGCTCAACGTGGTCGATTTGCGTGTGGACGCCAGTGGCCGGGTCTGGATTTTCGGTCGTGACGGTCTATGGCGTTTTGATCCTACGGCGGGGCAATTTCGTTCGTTCGGTTTGCAGGATGGCTTGACCAATGGCGAGTTCTCGCGAGGTTATGCGCATTTGCCGAATGGCTACATCTATGCGCCCACGCTGGGTGGCGTCATGGCTTTCAATCCGGATTGGGTTGGTGAGCAGACCATCGTGCCGCAACTGTCGATCACCGGTGTCAGCGTGCGTCGTAAGGGCAAGCTATTAGAGCTGCCGATTCACGACGGTACGCTGGAAGTCGGCTGGCGTGATCGTCAGCTCGAGATCGAGGCACGTGTGTTCTCGTACGTCGACCCGAGCGCAAATCATTACCGCTTCCGCTTAAGTGGCTTTGACAGCGACTGGATCGATACCGGTAATCGTGGTGAGCGCGATTTCTCGGGACTCGGTGCGGGTAACTTCACCTTGCACGTGATGGCGGCTGGCGCAAACGGTGCGTGGGGACATCTGAGTACGCCACTGTCTATCTATGTCGAAGCGCCGCCGTGGAGTCGTTGGTGGGCGTGGCTATGTTATGCGCTGGCTGTCGCGCTGTTGGCGTTCCTGGCCCTGCGCATATGGCAGCATCGATTGGCGCAGCGGTACCAGTTTCAGTTGGTTGAGCAGCGACGCAGTCTGGCGGAGCAGGCGAATGCCGCCAAAACACAGTTTCTGGCGACCCTAAGCCACGAGATCCGTACGCCAATGACAGGCGTGATGGGCATGGCCGAGCTACTGCTCGATACCCCGCTCAATCCGACGCAGCAGGGTTACGCCGAAACGATGCAGCGCTCTGGCGGCATGCTGCTCAAGCTGCTTAACGACACGCTGGATCTGGCGCGGATCGAGTCCGGCCGATTGGATCTGGAACCCGTACCGTTCGATCCGCACGCATTGCTGCATGAAATTGCTCAACTGGAAGTCAGCCAGGCTCGCGCAAAGGGATTGCAGTTCGATGTTCAACTGACGGACAACGTTCCCACACGTGTCATTGGCGATGTATTCCGCATCCGTCAGATTCTGCTCAACCTTGCTCACAACGCACTCAAGTTCACGGAGTCGGGTCGCGTCACGCTCTCGGTAAGCCTCAGTGCGGATAATTTGGTCTTCAGCGTGAGTGACACCGGGCCGGGTATTCCGGTGGCCGTGCAAGCGCGCTTGTTCGAGCCTTTCGAGCAGGCTGCAGGGCCGCAACGTCGCAAAGGTAGTGGCTTGGGGTTAGCTATTTGTCGCGAGCTGGCTGCATTGATGGGCGGCGAGATCGATCTCGAGTCATTGATGGGTTTTGGCAGTACGTTTCGTTTCCGCATCCCGCTGCAAATGGCCGAGGTTGCAGCGACCGTGGCGTTGGCTGCTCCCGGCAAGGGCATTGGCTATGAACACTCACGGCGTGTGCTGTTGGTCGAAGACGATGCCATCGTCGCGGAGGTGATGGTTCGCCTGTTGGAACGACAGGGACATCCTGTGCGGCATGTCATCAATGGCCTGCAGGCGTTGGCAGAGCTGAGCCAGGATACTTTCGATGTGATGTTGCTGGATCTGGATTTGCCGGGGATCGACGGTTTTCAGATAGCGCGATTGATTCGCCAACGTGAGGAGCGTGGCCAGCACTTGCCGATCATCGCGCTTACCGCGCGTGCGGGGGGTGACGAGGAGGCGCGCAGTTACTCGGCCGGTATGGATGGCTTTTTGCGTAAGCCGCTCACCGGTGATCAGCTGGCACGCGCATTGGCTGAATGGCCAGTGCAGACACCACCGCTGGTAACTACGATTTAGTTCGACGATTTAATTCGATGTGAGATAGGCGAGGGGGTAACGCCGCGCTCAATGGGTTTGGCCGGGGGCGTTAACCCAGGGGAGGGTTGCGTCATCACCTGGCCCTATATCGACGTACACTTCTAACGTTATTCCTTGCGTTATATCTTGCTCTGCGCGTCAATCATCTTGTGCGCGTGCTAGTCAGGGGC